>NZ_JACGXB010000005.1:0-349152 GCF_014138065.1 Ochrobactrum sp. P6BSIII
CCTGCCAACACTAAGTCAACCGCTTTCACCAGAACTCAAGGACGAAGCAACCTGCCGCTAGCAGCGTCGCCGCCCTCGTTGTGGCGCTATATAGGGCGGACTAAGCCAAACTGTCAACACCACTTCAAACAAAAATCCGGTTTTCTTTTCCACAGGGAGAAAGTCAGAAATTTACCACTTCTTAGGCAGGATAGGCCTTCGATTCTGCGTTGAGTGGGCAGAACTGAGCAGTCACCCAATTACCGGCGACACTATATGGTTGGCAGAGGATCGCATCTGCCTGCTAACTTAGGTAGGCTATTCGCGACGTATATATAATTAAGGGGCTGCCTCGTGAGTGAATTCACGCCAGTTATCGCATTGCATGGCGGCGCAGGCGTCATCCTCAAATCAAAGATGACGCCGGAACGCGAAGCTGCGTTTCACGCCAGCCTTAAAGCCTGCCTTCAGGCTGGTCTTGGCGTCTTGCAGAAAGACGGATCTGCGCTTGATGCCGTAACGGCCGCGGTGATGGCGCTTGAGGATGACCCTCTATTTAATGCCGGGCGCGGTGCAGTGTTTACCTCGAATGCGACTCACGAGATGGACGCAGCCATTATGGACGGCGCGACACGCAGTTGCGGCGCGATTTCCGGTATCTGCGGGCCACGGCATCCGATTCTGGCAGCCCGCACCGTGATGGAGAAAACCGAACATGTTTTTCTCGCGGGCGAAGGCGCAAAGCAATTCTGCGAGACTGCCGACCTTGAGATGATGTCGCCAGACTGGTTCTCAACCGAACCGCGTCGGGCTGCACTGAAGGCCGTCATGGACCGGCGCAAGCAGGGGTTAACTGGTGACGAAGACCCTGCCCGCAAGCACGGAACCGTCGGAGCAGTCGCTCTTGACAGCCAAGGCCATCTGGCGGCAGCGACGTCCACAGGCGGCATGACCGCCAAAACACCGGGACGGGTCGGCGATAGCCCGATCATTGGCGCAGGAACCTGGGCTGACGATGCAACGGCGGCCATATCGGCGACAGGACATGGCGAATATTTCATTCGCTGGGCCGTTGGGCATGAAATTGACGCGCGCATGCGCTGGGCCGGTCAGGCTCTGCAGCAAGCTGCGGGCGATGTTGTACGGGAACTAGGGGGAATCGGCGGCGAAGGCGGACTGATTGCCGTGGATCGCAAAGGCAATATCAGCCTACCTATGAACAGCGAGGGCATGTATCGCGCCTGGTGCGGGGCGGACGGCGTCATTCACACTGCTATATATAAGGATGACGTATAAAATAGTGTCGTAAGAAGAGTGCAGAATGCCCTCGAACCCCGAACGACGGGATATTTCATCCTGTTTTGTTCAGTGATGGGCAATTTCTTACTCGGTTGTTCCCGAAACGCGCAATTCATTATACTTTCGTCTGCATCCCGCCGATGCGCTTTCTCTGAGTCCGTTTTCAACAGGCCAGAGCCAAGCCTGTAGATGCAGAAAATCGCCATGCCCAAAAGCGCCTCTCCGCTCGAATCCTTTCAGTCCCGGACATTTCGTTCGCTTTGGTCGGCAACGCTGGTTTCGAATCTGGGTGGACTGATCGAAGGTGTCGCCGCCGGTTGGTTGATGACCAGTCTGACCACATCGCACGGGATGGTGGCTCTCGTTCAGGCATCGATGACCCTGCCAGTGATGATCTTTTCGCTCGCTGCCGGGGCATTGGCGGACAATTACGATCGTCGCCGCATCATGCTGATCGCGCAGATGATGATGCTGTGCTTTTCGGCAATGCTGGCGCTGCTGGCTTATGGCAATGTGCTGACACCGTGGCTGCTGCTCAGCCTCACATTTCTGATCGGATGTGGCGGCGCACTCTATAATCCATCCTGGCAGGCCTCGATGGGCGACATTGTTCCCCGTGAGCACTTGCCGGGAGCCGTTGCGCTCAACAGCATGAGCTATAATCTCATGCGCAGCATCGGCCCGGCTATTGGCGGCATCATCGTTGCGACGGCTGGTGCGGCCTTTGCCTTTCTCTTTAACGTATTCTGCTATTTCGCCCTGATCTTCGCGCTTTTCCGCTGGAAGAAAGTGACGCCGCGAAACCCGTTGCCGCGCGAATCCTTCGGCAGCGCTATGTCGGCAGGTTTTCGTTATGTGACCATGTCGCCCAATCTGTTGAAAGTCATGGTGCGTTCATTCGCTTTCGGCTTCAGCGCCGTGGTGATTCTGGCGCTCCTGCCACTTGTTGCTCGCGATCAGGTGCAGGGCACCGCCATTACCTATGGCATTATGCTCGGCTTTTTCGGGTTCGGCGCAATCTGCGGAGCACTGCTGATCGGGCGGGTGCGCGATATTCTCAGCAATGAATGGGTGATCCGCGGCGCATTCTTCGCGCTCGCCGTCAGCTGTTTCTTCCTCGCGATGAGCAACCGGGTGTGGCTGAGCTGTCTTCTGCTGATGCCAGCAGGCATGGCCTGGGTGCAGGCCTTCTCGCTGTTCAATGTGACGGTGCAGCTTTCAACCCCGCGCTGGGTCGTTGGTCGTGCCTTGTCGCTATACCAGACGGCGACCTTCGGCGGCATGGCCTTGGGAAGCTGGGTCTGGGGTGAACTGGCCGATCTGCAAAGCGTTTCAGGCGCACTGTTTATCGCGAGCGCCGTACTGATCGTCGGCGGGCTGCTCGGCTTCATCCTGCGCCAGCCCAATTTCGAATCGTTGAACCTCGATCCGACCAACGCCTTCAGCGAACCACAACTGCAGCTGGATCTGCGCGCGCGCAGCGGCCCAATCATGGTGATGGTCGATTATTCCATCGACCAGACAGATGTGCCGGAGTTCCTTGCGACAATGGCGCTGCGGCGGCGCACCAGAATTCGCGACGGCGCCAAGCAATGGGTGTTGTTGCGCGATCTGGAAAATCCGCGCATCTGGACGGAAAGCTACCACGTGCCGACCTGGATCGAATATATTCGCCACAGCCAGCGGCTGACCCATGCGGATGCCGAGGTCGCAAAGCATCTTGATGAGTTGCATCGCGGCGACGGCCCTCCCCGTATTCACCACATGATCGAGCGGCAAACGGTCCCTACGCACGACGATATGCCCTTGAAGCCCTATCTCGATGCAACCTGACAAAGCATAACCGCAAACAAAAAGCCGCCCGATTGGGCGGCTTTTTTAATGCAGTAACAAAAGGGAGCGATTACTCGCCCCACGGGCCGTGGAAATCGCCATCCTTGTCGATGCGCTTGAAGCCATGCGAACCGAAGAAATCGCGCTGGCCCTGAATGAGGTTGGCCGTACCCAGTGACTGCGTGTAGCTGTCGAAATAGTTGAGCGCCGAAGCAAGTGCGGGAACCGGCAAGCCAGCAACCGCAGCCTTGGAAACGATGTTCCGCAAGCCCTTGGACGCCTTTTGCATACGCCCGACAAAAGCCGGAGCCAGCAGAAGGTTGCGGCTTTCATTGCCCTCGAATGCCTGGGCGATATCGTCCAACAGTTCCGAACGGATGATGCAACCGGCGCGCCAGATGCGGGCGGTGGTGGCCAGCGGAATGTTCCAGCCATGCTCTTTCGAGGCCGCTTCCATCACGGCAAAGCCCTGCGCATAGGCTGCGATCTTGCCAGCAAGCAGTGCCTGCTCCAGATCGGCAAGGAACTTGGTGTGATCAGCAACATCAAGCGTGCGCGGCGCAGGCTTGTAGATGCTCGCGGCTTCCTGCCGCTCGGCCTTGAGCGACGAAAGCGAACGCGCCGCAACCGCAGCTTCAATTGCTGTTGCGGGAACGCCTAGCATCTGTGCTTCGATGGCAGCCCAGCGTCCGGTGCCCTTCTGCCCGGCTTCGTCGAGGATCATGTCGACCATCGCCTTGCCGCTTTCCGGATCGGTGGTCTTCAAAACCTTGGCGGTGATCTCGATCAGATAGGAATCGAGCGGGCCTGAATTCCATTTTTCGAACACATCGCCAATGGCCGGAGCCGACAGGCTGAGACCGTCGCGCAGGATGCCGTAGATCTCGGCGATCATCTGCATATCGGCATATTCGATGCCATTATGGATCGTCTTGACGAAATGGCCCGCACCGTCGGGACCAACCAGTGCACAGCACGGCTCGCCCTTATATTTCGCAGCGGCAGCAAGAAGGATCGGCGCAATGCGCTCATAAGCTTCCGGCGTTCCGCCCACCATCATCGACGGGCCATGGCGCGCGCCTTCCGCACCGCCGGAAACACCCATGCCAACGAAGGTCGGATCGTTCGGGCCGAGCGCCTTGAGACGGCGGACCGTGTCGCGATAATCGGAATTGCCCGCGTCGATCATGATATCGCCCTTCTCGAGAAGAGCCTTGAGGCGGGTCGTTTCAGCATCGACGGGCGCGCCCGCCTTGATCAGAAAGATGAACGGACGCGGCTTGCGCGTATTTTCCGCCAATTCTTCGAAGGTGACGCAAGGGATGATCTTGTCACGCAGCGGACCAGCTTTATCGAGGAAAGCTTTCAGCACGGGCTCGTCACGATCATAGACAGCAACCGTGTAGCCCTTCTCGGCTATATTCAGCGCCAGGTTGGAACCCATCACGCCAAGACCGACCATTCCGATATCTGCTTTTTCCATTTTAGGCCCTTCAGAGATGCAACCAGCTGGCCTGTCGCGTGGCAATGGGGAGGCATCCACTGCAAACAGGCTGGAACCCGGCATATTTGGTTGTCGCGGCATTTCGACGACAACGGCTGATAATCTGTATCGTATTCCTGGATGATCTAGGGCAAATGACACAAAGTTGATAGACCCCGGCACCGGAAAAAATCCTTGTGCACTGGCGGTTGCCAACGCCGCCGTGCTGCTGCAACAGTGAATGGAAACGAGAATTGCGGGCTGACCGCTTCTATCGGCGGTGGCGAAATTTCATCATGAGAATCAAATTGGGTATCGGTTCCAAACTTCTTCTGTCGAGCCTTGTCAGCCTGATCGGCTTGCTGGTCATGGCCGCCGTGACGGTGCATGCGCTGCGCGAACAGATGATCGATGACCGTGTCACCATGGTTCGCAACCTGACGGAAATCGGCCGCAAGATCATTCAGGAAGAATATGATCGCTTCCAAGGCGGCGAGATCAGCGAAGCTGCGGCCAAGCACAATGCCGTCGAAACGCTGCGCAAGCTGCGTTATGCCAATGACGAGTATTTCTTCATCGACGATTTCGACGGCAATTCCGTGCTTTTGCCGATCCGCCCCGATCTTGAAGGCACGGATGCATCCACATTGGTCGATTCCGAAGGCCGCCATTACGTGCAGATGCAGATCGACACCGCCAAGTCCGGCGGCGGCGTGGTGCGTTATGAATTCACCAAGCCCAATACGAATGTGAGCGGCGAGAAAATGGCCTATGTCATGCCGTTCGAGCCGTGGCGGTGGTTCATCGCGACCGGCATCTATCTGGAAGATGTGGATAGCGAAACCAAGGCCGTGCTGCTGCGCGCAGGCGGCATTCTTGCCACCATCGCCGTTGTCACCACAGCACTTCTGATTCTCCTGTCGCGCAGCATCACGCGACCGCTCGGGCGACTGACAGCGGTAATCGGACAGCTGACCCGCCGCAAATATGATCTGACGGTCAAGGATCAGGATCGCCGCGACGAGATTGGCGATATTGCGCGCGCCGTGGAGATTTTCAAGAAAACCGGCCAGGAGTTCGAGATTCTGCAAGCGAAGATGCGCGAACAGGAAGCCAAGGCGCAAGCCGAACGCGAGGCCGCACTTGCCTTCGAGCGCGACAGCGCCCTGCGGCTCGAACAGACGGCGAGGCTGATTTCCATGGGTGAAATGGCCGTTAGCCTTGCCCATGAGCTGAACCAGCCGCTCGCCGCAGTCAGCAATTATTGCATGGGATCGGTGCGGCGGCTGGAGGCTGGCACCGATGACCGCGCTGCACTGCTCGACGCCATGAAGAAAGCGTCGCGGCAGGCAAGCCGCGCATCCGGCATCGTGTCGCGCATTCGCGATTTTCTGCGTCGCAGCGAACCGACCCCGCAGCCGCAAATATTGCGGGAGATTGTCGAGGAGACCGCATCCATCGCCGAGATCGAATCGCGCAGGCGCGGGTTCAAGATCAAGGTTGATATCGCGAAAGACCTGCCAACCGTTCTGGCCGACCGGGTAATGATCGAGCAGGTTGTGTTCAATCTCTTACGAAACGCCATCGAGGCCACATCGGCAATGCCCGCGCCGAGACGCGATATCATTGTTTCCGCCAGAATCAGTCCCGACGGGCAGGAAGTGGAAACAACCGTGCAGGATTTCGGGCAAGGCATTGCGGAAGACGAGTTGGGCAAGATATTCGACCCTTTCTATACGACCAAGGCCGAGGGCATGGGCGTTGGGCTCAATATCTGCCGCTCGATCATGGAGTTTCACCGTGGAAGGCTCTGGGCGGCGCCAAATCAAGGCCAAACTCAGGGCCAAGCTCTGGGGATGTCCTTTCATTTCACGCTGCCTGTAAGCAGCACTCATCAGGAAAAGGCGGCATGAGCGAAGCGGTCTATGTCATCGATGACGACGAAGCTTTTCGGGATTCGCTCGTCTGGTTGCTGGAATCGAGCCAATACACCGTTCGCGCTTTCGATTCGGCAGAAGCTTTTCTGGATGTTGCATCGCCAGACATGTCCGGCTGCGTGATTGCCGATGTACGCATGTCGGGCATAACTGGCCTTGAACTGCACCGCCGTCTGCAGGCGCTTGGCGTCGATCTGCCGACCATCATCGTCACCGGCCATGGCGACGTGCCGATGGCTGTCACAGCCTTTCGCGACGGCGTGGTAGATTTCATAGAAAAGCCGCTCGACGACCAGTATGTACTGGAGCGGATCGAATTCTCTCTCGCCAAGGCGCGCGACAATGCGCGGCTGCGCCAGCAGGCGGATGATTTTGCCCGCCGCTATGAGAGCCTGACGCAGCGCGAAAAGGAAGTGCTGGAATATATTGTGGCCGGAAAGCTCAACAAGCAGATCGCCGATCTGATGGATATCAGCATCAAGACGGTTGAGGTGCATCGCAGCCGCGTGATGGAAAAGATGCAAGTGACGAATGTGGCGGAGCTGGTTCGCCAGAAACTGTCCTTTAGCGAAAGCGCAAAAAAGAAGCCGGCATAAGCCGGCTTCTTCAATTTTGCAGATCAGGCTCAGTCGTCGAGCTGCTGACCGCTTCGGTCGGTCGTGCAGGCCACCGCAATCAGCGAGATGACGCCACAAGCCGCGATGAACACAGCAATCGGCAGATAGCTGCCATTATACTTGGCCAGCAGAGCCGTTGCGATCAGCGGCAGCGGACCGCCGACAATAGCTGCGCCCACCTGATAGCCAAGCGAAACGCCCGTATAGCGGACATCTGCGGGGAAGCTTTCTGCGAAGAACGTGCCAAGCACCGAACCGTAGGTCGACCAGATGATGGCAAAGCCGATCACGACGGCGAGCGTCGCCACGAGCCACGAACCCTGATTGAGCAGCCAGAAGTAAGGCACGGTATAGATGACCATCGCGACCGTGCCGAGCAGAAAGACCTTCTTGCGGCCGATTCGGTCGGACAGGCTGCCGAAATAGAGCATGACCGGAACAGCGATCAAAGCGGCGATCAGCACCGAATTGAGAGCGTGAACGCGCTCGAAACCCAGTCCTACGAGATAGGAAACGGTGAAGGTTGCAAACAGGAAGAAGGTCGAGGTTTCGATGAACTTCGCACCGATGACGATCAGAACCGCGCGCCAATGCTTGGTCAGCGTTTCGAACAGCGGCACTTTCTTCGCGGTATTGGCCGCAGCCACACGCTTGAAGGACGGGGTTTCGTCAACAGCGTTGCGGATCCACATGCCGATAGCGACCAGCACGATGGAAAGCACGAACGGAATGCGCCATCCATAGGACAGGAAAGCTTCTTCCGAGAAGCCGAGCGCAAGGCCGGATGTCACCAGATTGCCGAGCGCCAGACCGAACAATGCGCCGGTTTGCGGCACCGCGCCATAGAAGCCGCGCTTTTGACGCGGGGAATATTCCACCGCCAGAAGCACGCCGCCGCCCCATTCACCGCCAAGGGCGAGGCCCTGCAACAGACGCAAGAGCGTCAGGATGATCGGCGCCCAGACGCCGATGGTGGCATAGGTCGGCATCAGGCCGATCAGCACCGTCGATACACCCATGATGGAAAGGGTGATGACAAGCGTCTTCTTGCGACCGATACGGTCGCCGATATGGCTGAACAGAATGCCGCCAATGGGGCGGATCAAGAAAGCCAGCGCGAAAGAGGCAAGCGCCAGAAGCTGGCTGGTGACCGGATCGTCGGACGGAAAGAACAGCTTTCCGAACACGATGGCCGACATGGTGCCATAAAGGAAGTAATCATACCATTCGATGGTGCTGCCAACCGCGCTGCCAATCAGCGCGCGACGGCGGTCGCCATCGGTAATCAAAGTGTCTTTTTCTACGCGTGCAGAAGCCGCGCCCTCCAAGACGGTCATAGCATTTCCTCCTGAGTGGGCCGCTTAAGCGGCCTTGTTTTTAAGAATGTCGAGGGCGACGTCGATGATCATGTCTTCCTGGCCGCCGACCATGCGGCGCTTGCCAAGTTCGATGAGGATTTCACGCGTATCGACGCCATAGAGTTTCGAGGCGTTTTCCGCATGACGCAGGAAGCTCGAATAGACGCCTGCATAGCCGAGCGAGAGGCTTTCACGGTCCACCCGCACCGGACGGTCCTGCAGCGGACGCACCAGATCGTCAGCTGCATCCATCAGGCCATAGAGATCGCAGCCCGTATCAATGCCCTTGCGGTTGAGAACGGCGATCAGACCTTCAAGCGGCGCATTGCCAGCGCCAGCCCCCATGCCTGCCAGCGATGCATCAACGCGAACAGCGCCCGCTTCGATACCGGCAACGGCATTGGCAACGCCGAGTGTCAGATTGTGGTGGGTGTGAACGCCGATTTCGGTTTCCGGACGCAGCGCATCGCGCAGCGCCTTCACGCGCAGCGTATATTGCTCGGGCAGCAGCGCGCCTGCCGAGTCGGTGACATAGACGCATTCCGCGCCATAGCTTTCCATCAGCTTCGCCTGTTCGACCAGCTTTTCCGGCTCAGCCATATGCGACATCATCAGGAAGCCGATCGTGTCCATGCCCAGTTCACGCGCAGCCTCGATATGCTGGCGCGACACGTCAGCCTCGGTGCAATGGGTTGCAACACGAACCGAACGTGCACCAGCCTTGTAGGCTTCCTTCAGATCATGCACCGTGCCAATGCCCGGAATGAGCAGCACGGTGACGCGGGCATGCTCGCAGGCGTCGGCAACTGCGCCGATCCATTCGACATCGTCATGCAGGCCAAAACCATAATTGAAGGTCGAACCGGCAAGGCCGTCACCATGGGTGATTTCAATCGCGTCCACCTTGGCTGCATCCAGCGCCTTCGCAATGGCAACGACATCCTTCAGCGTGTATTGATGGCGGATCGAATGCATGCCGTCGCGCAGCGTGACATCCTGAACATAGAGCTTATCGGGATTGGAGCGGGCCATTATGCAGCCTCCTTGGCAAGCGCTTTTGCTGCCCAATGATCGGCAGTGACCAATGCAGCGGATGTCATGATGTCGAGATTGCCCGCATAGGCAGGCAAGTAATGTGCAGCGCCTTCCACCTCGAGCAGGATCGTCGTCTTGAGACCCGATACGAGCCCGATGCCCGGCACGCGAACCGGTGCATTATCGCCGATGACTTCGAACTGCACTTTCTGCTTCAGGCGATAGCCCGGTACATAGGCCTGAACCGTCTTGACCATTTCGGCAATCGAAGCCTCGATGGCTTCGCGGCTGCCGCCCTGCGACAGAACAAACACCGTATCGCGCATGATCAGCGGCGGTTCGGCCGGATTGAGAATGATCAGTGCCTTGCCACGTTCGGCACCGCCCAGATCGCGGATCGCCTTCGACGTGGTTTCGGTAAACTCGTCAATATTCGCGCGGGTGCCGGGACCAGCCGAACGCGACGAAATCGAAGCGACGATTTCGCCATAGACCACGCGGTCGGTGGCGCGCTTGACGGCATAGACCATCGGGATCGTCGCCTGACCGCCGCATGTGACCATGTTGACGTTCGGCTCATCAATATTGGCGTCGCCATTGATGGCCGGAATGGTGAAAGGGCCGATGGCGGCAGGTGTCAGGTCGATGACCTTCTTGCCGTCCTTCTGCAACAGCGCGTCATTATGCAGATGCGCCTTGGCCGAGGTTGCATCGAACACGATATCGATATCGCGATATTCCGGCATACGCATCAGCCCGTCGATGCCTTCATGGGTGACCGGCACGCCAAGCCGTGCGGCGCGTGCCAGACCATCCGAATTCGGATCGATGCCGACCATTGCGCCCATCTCGATATTCTTCGACGTGCGCATCACCTTGATCATCAAATCCGTGCCAATATTGCCGGAACCAATGATCGCGCATTTCTTCTTGGACATAGTGGGTCCTTTCTGATCTTCCTCAGGTCGCCACACCAGACGCCAAATGGGGAGGCTTGACCGGCGCGCGGATACGCGCGCAGCACGCCTTAAGCGGTGGTGCGGTGAGTCAGCTTGAAAGGACGCTGGACGGGTTGGGTCGTGGCGGAACGGATGCCAGAACATGGCCCATCAGTTCGCACGTATCGCTCCTCCGGCAAATCCTCCCCATTTGCTTGACGGGGGGATAATAGGACGGAGGATGTGCTCCCGATATTGGGGTTAACCCCTACCAATTTTCGGCTTATGCATGACTCGCATGGCGGCTGCGCCACAAGTCGGCGGCCTTCTGATGGAACGCATCATAGCTGTCATTGCCAGCGGCAGAAGCCGTCATCATCGCCATGGCCGCCGTGGCTATGACCGTGCCTTCGGCGCGTTTGTCCACCGCCGCACCTGTCCACACCCCATGCCAATATTCAAACGAACTGAGGCTTGAATGCTTGTCGCTGCTTTCCTTCGAAAGCGTCGGCAGTTGTAATGCGCTCGATTGCCCCTGCACATAGCGATAGATGGTGTGCTTGCGGTGCGGAACGAGTTCCGCCACATCGCGGCTGGTCGAGACGACTGAAACCGACTGCATGTCGAGAAGCACAGCCGCATCGCGGTGCAGCTCGCGATAGGCGGGCTGAGACACGCCGAGAAACGTCGATTTCAGCCCCATCGGGTTCAGAAGGTGCACGAGACTGTTCACCGGCGAACGGGATTCGAACAGCGGATAAAGCGCCAACAGCGCCTGCACCTGCGGTGCAAAACCCGGCATCGGCATGAAGCATATGCCATGGGCTCTGAGCGCGCTTTCCGCCATCTCATGCGACGTGGCAATCGGCAGATTGATCGCTTCTGCTGCGATCTCCAGCTTGCCCGCCAGTTCGCCCACACCGCAACTACCATGCACGAGTACCGGATAACCGGCGCGCGCGACAAGCAATGCTGACAGCATGAACCAAGGCGACTGCGCGGAATTTGGAGACAGGTAGGCAGGCCAGTCCAGCGCCGGTGTGTTGATGCTGGCATCGGCGGCATAGAACCGTCCCGATGCACGTGCCATGCCCGCAAGCTCCGGCGCTGTCAGACCGCGATAATGGATCAGGCGCAGAAGCGCGCTGATCTGCATCGGGTCGGCTTCGCCCGCGAAGATGGTCGTGAAGGCATCTTCGGCCTCATGCATTTCCAGGGGGCGGGTGTGTCCCGCTTTACGGCCAATGACCGCAATATATTTCGCAAGCCGCCGTGTCGGATCGTTTTCGCTCTGGATATCGGCAAACTGGGCGGCGGTATATTCCGCCGATGGATGGTTCTCCAAGTCCGTCACCTTGCGGATCGTCAATGGCGGCGGCGTTACGATGGCGCTGCGGTTCCATCCATGATGGCCCGTACAGGCCGACACATGCGCGTTTTCAGAACCGGGCTTCATCAAGGCATCGGCTTCATTGGCCAAACGCCGCAAACGCCCGCGCAATGCTTCGGCCTTTGGCGTCGCGATCATCGCGCGACCGGAACGGACAAAGATCGGATCATCGAAATGTTCGCGAATCTGTCCGAGCAGGCGACTCATGGCTGGAATGCTCAAGCCCATCTGCTTGGCCGCACCGCCGACACTGCCTTCCACAAGAAGCGCATCGAGCGCAATCAGCAGGCGCAATTGGCCAAGACGCAGATTCGCACCGTCGCTTTCGGCCTTTTCCGCCAGCTTTGCGCTCTTGGTCCGCTTGTCCGCCATAGCCTTTGTCTGCCCTCGCCAGTTGCGTTTTTTGAAACTTGGAACTTTTCTAAAACATGAAGATTGACGTCATCTTATTGCCATACATAAGGAGAGTAGAAAACTCAACTTTAGACGGTGATGAAAAATGACGAGCTTGTTTTGGGGCTTGTGCGTCATTGGCGCACAAAGCAGGCACACGACCAATAAGCAATTGATCCGTGGGGCGATTCTCGCAGGAACATGTCTTTCGACAGTTCTGCTCGCCGGACAGACAGCTGCATTTGCACAGACGGCCGGGGCAGCGGCTGAAACGGAAGAAACCGAAGCCCAGAAGAAAAAGGCTGCGGAAGGTGAGCAGGATGCCGGTGTGGCATCCGATGGCACTGTCAAGCTGAACCAGATCGTGGTGACGGCGACAGGCTTTGAGCAGAACATCACCGATGCCCCCGCCAGCATCACCGTCGTACCGGGCGAAGAGCTTGAAAAAGGCGCTTATCGCGACCTCACTGACGCCCTGAAGGACGTGCAGGGTGTGGCCGTGACCGGCCCTGCCGCCGAGCGCGACATCTATATTCGCGGCCTTCCCGGCTCCTACACACTGCTACTGGTCGACGGCAAGCGCCAGAGCACCCGCGATGCCCGCACCAATGGTAATTCGGGCTTCGAGCAAAGCTTCCTGCCGCCTGCAAACGCCATTGAGCGCATCGAAGTCATCCGTGGCCCGATGTCTTCGCTCTATGGCTCGGATGCGATGGGCGGCGTCATCAACATCATCACCAAGAAAGTGTCGGACAAGTGGAGCGGCTCGTTCACGGTGGACGGCATTGCCCAGCAGCACTCCAAGTTCGGAAACTCGCTTCAGGGCTCCTATTACATAACGGGTCCGCTGGTGCCGAACCTTGTCGGCGTGCAGCTCTGGGGACGCGGCCTGAAGCGTCAGGAAGACAAGATCGTCAGCGGTTCGCCCGAACAGCAGGATGTGGACATCACCGGGCGTATCACATGGACGCCGAACAAGGATCACGACGTTCAGCTCGAGCTGGGCAAGACGCGTCTGCGCCGCGACAGCACGGTCGGTAATACGACGGAGAAGACTGCTACGGCTGTCGATTCCTACAACTATAATGACCGTGACCATTGGTCGATCAGCCATACCGGCCGCTGGGGCCCGACGACGTCGGAATTCTCCTTCATGCAGGAATGGTCCGAGCGGACCAATTTCAACTGGAGCAACGCGTCCAAGAGCTATGTCGAGAATCTCCGCTCTCCACATGTGAAGAACTCGGTGCTGGACGGCAAGTTCACCACGCCGTTCGAACTCTACGGCGCTCACACGCTCGTCACTGGCGGCCAGTTCATGGATACGGTTCTCACCGATCAGAATCCGGGACGCCGTACAGGTTTGGACGAAGAATTCAGCGTGCGCCAATGGGCGCTCTTCGCCGAAGACGAATGGTGGCTGACGCCCGATTTCTCGCTGACCGGCGGCCTGCGCATGGATGATCACGAGGTTTATGGTTCGCATCTCAGCCCGCGCGGCTACGCCGTTTGGCACGCAACCGACCAGATCACCTTCAAGGGCGGCATTTCGACCGGCTTCAAGGCCCCCGATATCCGCACCATTGCGCCGGGCTATGCCTATACGACGGGCGGCGGCGGTTGCTCCTACGGCCCGACCGGTACGTGTGGCGTCATTATCGGCGACCCAAATCTGGAGCCGGAAAAGAGCACCAGCTACGAAGCCAGCGTGTTGTGGGACAATCAGGAAGGGCTGCGTCTCGGCGCGACCTATTTCTACACCAACTTCAAGGACAAGATTTCCAACGCGCTCGTTACCGACAGCAATGGCGATCCGGTTCGCTGGAGCGAAGATCCGAACTATCGCCTCTGGTATGCCTTCAACATCGATGAAGCCGTGCTTCAAGGTGTGGAGCTGACCTTCAACTGGGAAGCGACAGATACGATCACCCTTCGCGGTAACTACACCTATACGGACTCGGAACAGAAGACCGGCACCTATGCAGGCCTGCCGCTCGCCCGCACGCCGAAGCACATGGCGAGCCTGCGCGGCGACTGGGTCACCCCGGTCGATGGGCTGAAGGCATGGGCCGCCGCCAATTATCATGGCGAGGAAACCAATGCCGGCGCTCGTATCGGATCGGCTGGAACGCCGATCTATGCAGCGGATGGAAAGACCGTTCTGGCGCGCAAATACAAGCCATATGCAACGGTCGATCTCGGCGGTTCCTATGACTTCAGCGAGAACGTCACCTTCAACGCGGCCATCTACAACATCTTCGACAAGCAGATCGATGTCGATGAGTTCAACACGGTTGTTGACGGTCGCCGCCTTTGGGTCAGCATGACCTCCCGCTTCTGATCTGACGCAATATGACGCCAGCCGTTCGTTAGGCTGGCGTCATTATTGGATTGAATGGATGCTCGATGAGCGCTCTGAAAAACATAATGAAGATCGTGTGCCTGATGCTTGGCAGCATGCTTTTTGCCTCCACGGTTCAGGCAGCGGAACCTGTGCGGGCATTCTTCGATATGGAAGCCAACGGCATTTCCTATCGCATTTTCACCGCAACGCCTGCCGAGGCGGCTCCCGCAGGCGGCTACCCCGTCATCTACATGGTCGACGGCAACCGCATGTTGCCGCTTGCCGCCGCTGAAATGGGCAAGGATGCAGAGCTGAAAGCCGTTCTGGTGGGGATCGGTTATCCGACCGACGTTCCGGATGAAATCGTGCGTCTGCGCTATTTCGACCTGACCTCGGCAACCAGCGAACAATTGACGCCTGATCCTGCCAACCAACCGAAAACCGGCGGTCGCGATGCCTTCTTCACCTTCATCGAAGGACAGGTGAAGCCGGAAATCGAGAAGCGCTTCGCCATCGACAAGCGCAAGCAGGCGCTGTTCGGCCATTCGCTGGGCGGGATGTTCACGCTCTATGCGCTGTTCAATCACACGGATTCCTTCCAGACCTACAGCGCCGCCGATCCGTCGATCTGGTGGGATAATCATTCGATCCTGTCGGACAAGGATCGCTTCATCGCATCGTTCAAATCGGCTCCGCACCCGCTGCGTTTGCTGATGGAAACCTCCGGCAAACGCGGTTCCCGTCCCGGCCAATCGGCTAAGGACATTCAGCGCATGCGCAAGCTGCGCGGCGGGCCTTCGGGCGTGGATGTCTACAAGGAACTGGAACAACTGCCGCAGCTGGAAACAACGTTCCACCGCTTCCCCGATGAGGGCCACGGCTCGATGATCCCGCTGACGGTGAAGGACAGTCTGGATTTCATTCTGCTCGGCAAGAAGCCGGAACACGCAGACAATTGACACTTTTTCTTCCGCCGGGGTTGGACCTGCGGAAAACTGGACTATAAAGCACAGGATTGACGAAAGGATTGTGCACCATGCTGAATTTCGGCCAACATGTCGCCCGCCTCTGTGGCGCAGCCGTCGTGGCTCTTTCTCTGGCCTCCGTTGCGAGCGCTGCCGACATCACCGTCAAGCATGCGCAGGGTGAAACGGCAGTGCCTGTTTCCCCAGCCAAGGTAATCGTGCTCGATCTCGCGACGCTGGACAATCTCGACCGCCTCGGCGTCAAGGTTTCCGGTGTGCCGACACTGGTCACCGCCCCGGACTTCCTCAAGAAGTACCAGTCCGACGATTATCCGAAAGTCGGCACCCTGTTCGAGCCGGATTATGAAGCCATCAATGCCGCCGAGCCGGATCTCATCATTGTCGGTGGTCGTTCGGCAGCCAAATATCCGGAACTCGCAAAGATTGCTCCGACCATCGATCTGACGGTTTCTGCGAAAGACCTGATCGGCGGGACCGAAGCCAATGTTGAAAAGCTTGGCCAGATTTTCGGCAAGGAAGCGGAAGCCAAGGCTGAAATCGAAAAGCTCAACGCCGATGTCGCCGCGCTGAAGCAGAAGACCGCTGGCAAGGGCACGGGTCTTCTGATCCTCACCACCGGCGGCAAGATGAGCGCCTATGGCCCCGGCTCGCGCTTCGGCATGCTGCATGACGCCTATGGCGTGACGCCTGCCGCAGCCGACCTGACCACCAAGGGTAATCACGGCCAGCCGATCAGCCAGGAATTCATTCTCAAGACCAACCCTGACTGGCTGTTCGTGATCGACCGCGACGCCGCTATCGGTCGCGAAGGCAATTCCGCCCAGCAGGTTCTCGACAATGATCTCGTTCGCCAGACCACGGCAGCGAAGAAAGACCAGATCGTCTATCTGAAGTCGCAGAACTGGTATCTCGTCGGCGGCGGCCTCAATGGGCTGCACGGCACCATCGACCAACTGTCGGAAGTGTTCGACAAGGCAAAGTAAACGTCAGGCACTTTCTGACCCAGTCACCCGGGCTGTCCGCCATGCCGGACAGCCCGATGCATGACAAGGCAAGAGAACAGGACAAAGCGTGAAAGGTCTAGCCGCAGCCATTGTTGTTGTCGCCGTGCTGGCTGTCATCAGCCTGTTTATCGGGGTCGGCGACGTCTCACTGCACGCACTGATTTACCCCGGTGAAAGTGCGAATGACGGCCCGGGCAGCGCGCTTGAACTTCTGCTTGTCAGCCGCATTCCGCGTACCATCGCCATTGTGCTGGCGGGCATGTCGATGGCCGTTGCCGGCATGATCATGCAGATGCTGACCCGCAATCGTTTCGTCGAGCCTTCAACAGCGGGAACCGTCGAATCTGCCAGCCTTGGTATTCTTCTTGTCATTCTGTTCGCGCCGGAAGCGCCTGTCTTCGTCAAGATGCTGGTCGCCTCGGTGACCGCAGTGGCGGGAACGGCGCTGTTTCTGCGCATCCTGCACAGCATCCCGCTTCGCTCCGTGCTGGTCGTCCCGCTCGTTGGCATCATGCTCGGCGGGGTTATCAGCGCCATCACCACTTTCATCGCCTATCGCTTCGATCTCCTGCAATCGCTGAATTCGTGGACGACTGGCGACTTCTCCGGCGTGCTGCGCGGACGTTATGAGTTGCTGTGGATCGCATTTGCCCTCACCGTCGTAGCCTATATCGCAGCCGACCGGTTTACAGTTGCGGGACTGGGCGAAGACTTCACCACCAATCTCGGTCTCAATTATCGTCGCGTGGTGACGCTCGGCCTTATAATCGTATCGATGGTCAGCGCGTCGGTCGTCGTCACGGTCGGCATGATCCCGTTTCTCGGCCTGATTGTGCCCAATGTCGTCAGCATGTTCCTCGGCGACAATATGCGCCGCGCCTTGCCGTGGATCGCAGTTCTCGGCGCGGGTCTGGTGCTCGCCTGCGATATTGCCGGTCGCCTGATCCGCTTTCCCTATGAAATCCCCATCGGAACGATGATGGGCGTCGTGGGCAGCGTCATCTTCCTCTATCTCCTGTTGCGGCGGGGTTCGCGCCTTGCTTAGACGTCCTGCGATCCTCATCCCCGTTCTCGGTGTGATTGCCCTTCTTGCCGCCGTCGCCTTCATGACGATCGGCGCAAAGGGCAGCTGGTCATTCATCCTGTCCTTCCGCGGCACAAAACTGGCCGCCATGGTGCTGGTGGCCTATGCAATCGCCGTTTCGACCGTGCTGTTTCAGACCGTCACCAACAATCGCATCCTGACTCCCTCCATCATGGGCTTTGATGCGCTCTATATTCTGATCCAGACCGTCATCGTCTTTTTCTTCGGGGCGGTGCATATCGACTGGATCGGACCGAACATACGCTTCATCACCGAAACCGTGGTGATGGTGCTGTTTGCGGGTTCGCTCTATTACTGGCTGTTTTCGGGCGCGGCGCGTAGCCTGCATCTGGTGATGCTGGTCGGCATTATTTGTGGCGTTTTCTTCCGCAGCCTGTCCAATCTCATGCAGCGCATGCTCGATCCCGACCTGTTCGCGGTCTTGCAGGATCGTTTCTTCGCCAGTTTCAACACGATCAACGCTGATATTCTGACGCTCTCGGCGATTATCGTCGCTGCCGTGTCGCTCTATGGCTGGCGGCTGTTGCATGTGTTCGACGTGCTGGCGCTCGGACGCGAGCCCGCAATCAATCTCGGCGTCGACCACCGCCGAGTGGTGCGGCTCATCCTGTTGATGGTCACGGTGCTTGTCGCCGTTTCGACCGCACTCGTCGGACCAATCACCTTCTTCGGCCTTTTGGTCGCCAACCTCGCTTACATGCTGGCAGGCTCGGGGAAACATCGCGTCGTTCTGCCGATTGCCGTTCTACTGGCCATCATTTGCATTGTCGGTGGCCAGACCATTCTCGAACGGGCCTTTGCCTTCAATACCGCGCTCAGCGTCATCATCGAATTCCTGGGCGGTCTCGTCTTCATTATCCTTCTTGTCAGGGGAAATGCGCGTTGATCGAAATAAGCCAAGTCAGCAAATCCTATAGCGGCGCCCTTGTCGTCGATGACGTGTCCCTGCGCTTAACCGCTGGCGGCGTGACGTCGATCATCGGCCCCAATGGCGCTGGAAAGTCGACACTGCTTTCCATGATCAGCCGCCTTTTGCCGATGGACAAGGGGCGCGTGACCGTGGACGGTCTTGATGTCACCACCACATCGGGCGATGTGCTGGCAAAACGTCTGTCGATTCTGAGGCAGGAAAACGCCATCAATTCACGCCTGACCGTGCGCGACCTCGTGACATTCGGGCGCTACCCCTATTCCAAGGGCCGACCGAACAGCGAAGATCGCAAGCATGTGGAACAGGCCATCGGTTATCTTGGCCTTGAAAGCTTAAGCGAACGCTTTCTGGATGAACTGTCCGGCGGCCAGCGCCAGCGCGCTTTTGTGGCAATGGTGCTCTGTCAGGATACGGACTATGTGCTTCTCGACGAGCCGCTGAACAATCTCGATATGAAACACGCGGCATCGATGATGAAACTGCTGCGCCGCGCTGCCGATGAGCTTGGCAAGACGGTCGTGCTGGTGCTGCACGACATCAACTTCGCGTCGTGCTATTCCAACCACATCGTTGCCATGCGCAATGGCAAGGTCGCCCATCAGGGCACGCCGGACGAACTGATCCATCCGGAAATTCTGAGCGACATTTACGATATGGATATCGCAGTCGAGATCATCGGCGGGAAGCGCATCGGGGTCTATTACCTGTAAATAGACTATCTATTCGCTCGATTTCGTGCAAAAGCATGCGCAACCAGCCATTGGCGACTATCGGTGGAGTGTTCATGCTGACGAAGAAGGGCAAATATGGTTTGAAAGCACTGGCGCATCTTGCCTTGCTTGAACCCGGCGAAAGCGCTTTCGTCGCCGAGATTGCTTCCAAGAATAATATCTCCAAGAAATTTCTCGACGCCATTCTTCTGGAACTGCGAAACGATGGCATCCTGCGCTCCAAGAAAGGCCCCGGCGGCGGCTATAGCCTTTCCAAACCGGCAGCCGATGTCACGATAGGCCAGGTGGTCCGCGTTCTCGACGGACCGCTCGCACCCATCCGCTGCGCAAGCCGCATGGCCTATCAGCCCTGCGAAGATTGCGAAGATCACCGCGCCTGTCAGGTGCGCCGGTCAATGCTGCTCGTGCGCGAAGCCATTGCTGGCGTTCTCGATTCCATGACGCTGGAACAATTCGCCCGCAACGGTGGCCTCGAAGACGACAGCACCGCGCCAGAATGGGCCAAGTTAAGCGCCTGACAACAGGTCCAGCAGCCGGTAGCCGCCATTGTGATAAACAAGCGGCTCGCCGCTGCCTGCTACAATTTTCAAAACACGACCGATGATAATGGCATGGGTGTGCCGTTCGATGACGTCTTCCACGGCGCAATCGACGGCAGCCAGAGCACCTGTCAGCGCCAGTGCACCGCTTTCCAGCGTGTACCATTCCGCATCGGCATAACGCGCAACGCCCTTGATACCGTCCTTGCCCGCAAAGCGATCCGCAATCGGCTGCTGTGCAGCCGACAGCACATTGACGCAGAAATGGTTATGGCGGCTGATGGCGGGCCAGACCGACGAACCGCGATTGATGTTGACGATGATCGTCGGCGGATCGACCGAAAGCGCGGTCGCCGAGGTGACGGTCGCACCGGTGCGGCCATCGCCAAAACCGGCGGTAACAACGCTGACGCCGCCAGCCAACTGCCGCATCGCAGCCTTCAGCTCATCGGGTGAAACAGCAATATCCGCTGTATCTTCCACCAGTCTCAACGCTTTTTCGCCCATGCTTGCCACCATCATTTCATTACGGTCTTTGTCCCTCCGGTCGCCCGGACCAGACGTAACGAAATGTTGTCACGCTATGCAGCGGCGTTCAAAGCCGACGACTGCCTTCTCACCCCGAATAGGGAAAGCATTTTCTATTTTCTATAAAATGAATGGAATTAATCCGCTTCAACCGACGAGGCGCATAATCTGGAGGGAATGAACGCAGTCCAATCAGCGCTGCGTTCTTTTTATATGATGTTCGGCGAGATAGGCCCGATCGTCCTGCGTTGAAAACAGCACGGCAAAGACAATGCCGATACCCGCACCGAGCAATGTGTCCAGCACCCGTTCCGACACCATATCGACCCCGTTCGAGCCGGGCGCGGCGATATAGGTCATCAGCAGCGCCATCGGCGTGACCAGGATTTGCCCCAGCGCATAATTGGAGCCAATGATCACCTCTGTTGCGAATTGCAGGAACGCCAGTATCGCAATCAGCGTCCATATGGACGGAGCATGCGTTAGGATCATCCAGGCAACGACAGCGCCCAGAAGCGTGCCGACCATGCGCTGCAAGGCGCGGCTCATATTGATATGCAAATGCGCGCCCTGCATTACGGCAACAGCACCCATCGCCGCCCAGGCTGGATGAGCGACACCCATGGCGTAGACGACAAACGCTGCCACGCCCGCGCCGAAAGCAACGCGCGCGGCGGCTATCAGCCGGTGACGGACTGGCCGCAACGGTTCGGCAGGGAAAGGCTTTTCCGGGCTGGCCTTATGACGGAAATACTCCGTCAGCATACAGATCACGCAGGCCAGCAACGCGACAAGCGCAGTAGCAGTCGTGCGTTCCATCGTCTGCTGCAATGTAACAGATTGGCTCATCGATGCGCCGGCAGCGAATATGAAGATCAACGCTCCGGGAGGGCCGAAATTTCCGGTCGTTGTCACGAAACAAAAGACACCGCACAGGACAGCCAGCAGCATAAGCTGCAAGGCCAGCGGCGCACCCGCTGCAGCGACAAGCGACATGCTGAGCACGGCCAGCGTCTGACAGATCGCGCAAAGAAGCACGACATGGTTGCGGCGTGCCTGCGGTGCGAAACGTCCAAACAAAGCAACCAGAGTGCCAAGCGAAGCAAAACCGATCAGATGCGACCAGGGCGAAAGATAGATAAGCGGCAAGGCGATGACCGCCGTGGCCGCCGATTGAAAGCCCGCAAGCGACGAATTGCGAATGGAAGGCTGCTGTGAAAGCGCGACGCTCTCCTGAAACTGCTGCGGCTTCAAAAGCTGGCGCGCGGCGTCCAGCCTGCGGGCCGACGTCGTCAACGAGGTTTCGGTGCTCATTCTCCGGTTTCCTGTGAGCGTCTCAGCTGGTTGGCCGCAAGGCGCTGTTCGATAGAGTCAAAATGGTCAAGCATGGCGGCCAGATCCGCATCGGAAATATCCGCCAGCATGTCTTCTTCGCCCTTGGCCAGCTCACGCCGGATTTCGGTCACGCGCTGCTCTCCCTTCGGCGTGAGAAAGATTAGCCGCGCGCGATTGTCGTTTTCATCGACCCGACGCTCGACCAGCTCCTGACGACTCAAAATGTCGAGAAGCCGCACAAGGCTTGACCCGTCGATGCCGACCAGCGCGGCGAGTTCCTTCTGCGTCACGCCGCCGCCCGTCGCCTGAAGATGGATCAGCGGCACCCAGGTGGCGTCGGACAGCCCCGCTTCGGCAAGGCGCGCGTCAAGCGCACGCCGCCAGCGCCGGGCAAGCAACGAAAAGCGGATCCCGAACTGGGATCGAGGGGAAGACGAATTGGATTGCATGAGTGCAATAAAGCACGAATTAATTTGATTTGCAATTCAAATTAATTCAGTTGAAACGAATTTCGCATTGGGAATTCTCCCATAGAAACTTTCTGACCGAAATTTCCAGATAGCGCTTTCGGAGCGAGCTGCTTATCATCAACCTATACTTCACCCGCAGGCGCGAAAATCCGACCGACGGGCTGCAATACGGAAACATCCTCCCGCACGAAGGAAACAAGACAGCAACCATGGCAGCTCTCGTGTCGTCGGAAAATGGGGTGAGCCAGAAGGCAGCGCGCTTTCTTGGCCTGATACTGATTGCCATCCTCGGCTATAGTTTTTGGCTCAATGAAAGCTGGCTGACACTCTGCGCCGGACTGGCGATTTTCCTGTTCGGCATGCAGTGCCTTGAAGAAGGCCTGCGCAATCTGGCGGGCAGTGCCTTGGAACGCATGCTGGCGCGCGGCACCTCCACCTCGTGGAAAAGTCTGCTGGTCGGGCTGGTCGGCGCAACGGTGATGCAATCGAGCACGCTTGTCTCGCTGATGACCATCGCCTTCATTACCACCGGCCTCATTTCACTGGCGGCAGGCATATCCATCATCTTCGGCGCAAATTTGGGCTCCGCAACCGGCATATGGCTGCTGTCGTTGGCCGGACAAAATTTCAGCCTGTCGTCGCTGGCGCTACCGCTGATGGTGTTCGGCGTGTTGGCAAGTTTCTTCGGGCCGAAGATCAAGGCCATCGGGCGCATTCTGCTCGGTATCGCCTTCATTTTCCTCGGCATTGACGGCATCAAGCAGGGCTTTTCCGTCGTCACCGAGAATTTCGATCTCGCCCAATACAAGATCGACGGCTGGCTTGGTCAGGTCATCTTTGCGGGCATTGGCCTTGTGCTGACCCTGCTGCTGCAATCAACCCATGCGACTTTGATGCTGACACTTGCAGCGCTGGGTCTCGGACAGGTCGATCTCTGGCAATCCGCGGCAATCGCCATCGGGGCCAATGTCGGCAGCAGCGTCACCACCGGCGTTGCCGGAGCGCTCGGCGGCAATCGCAGCGGTCAGCGGCTTGCGCTGGCGCATGTGATTTTCAATGTCGTCACCGCCTGCATTTCGCTGATCCTGATGGGAATGCTGGTTCGCCTTGCGGTATGGCTTTCGCAGGCAATGGGGGTCGGTGACAATCAGTTGATCCAGCTCGCGATCTTCAACAGCGAGTTCAACATTCTGGGCGTGCTGATCTTCTGGCCCGCTCTGGTCCCGTTCACACGCTTTCTGGAACGCGTGCTGCCGGACAGACCGGAGCCGCGTGTTCTCATTCCGGCAGGCTCGCCTGATCTTCCTGAAAACGCGCTGCGCGCCCGTTATCTCGACAAGTCGGCGCTCAGTTCACCCGAAACGGCTGCGCAGGCTCTTGTGCATGAATTGCAGCATCTTGGGCGTCTGAGTGTCGAAGTGATCTGCCACGCGCTTTACCTGCCGGTCAGCGAAATCAATCGCGCCAAGCATGATGAGGCCATCATGCGCGCCGCCCCCGACGTCGATTATGTCGATGCCGATCTGCTCTATCGGCTCTATATCAAGGGCGTCTATGGCGACATATTGAGCTTCATCGGCAAGGTCGATCCCGGGAACAACGCGGACCAGCAGAATTTCTTGATGACCGGTCAGGTCATCGCGCTGCAAATGGCGGAAATGGTCAAGGACGCCAAGCATCTCCAGAAGAATCTCGGCTTCTATCTCCGGCAGACCAATTCACCGGCACGGGACGCCTATGTGGAGCTGCGTGAACATCTGGTCAATGTGCTGCATGAGGTCCGCGTGCTGAGCCGCGCCGATGCCGCCAGCGACAAATGGGACGCCCACCAGCAGGCTTTCATCGAGAAGGTCAAAGACTTCGAGCGAGACTTCGGCGCAAAGCTGTTCGAGGCGAACCGGCAGGAGAAAGTCAGCGGCTTGCAGCTCAGCTCGCTTCTCAACGATCTTGGCTATGCCAGACGCATCGCAAACGGTCTCAACACGCTGTTGACCATCCGTAAGCGGTCGCTGAACGATCCGCTGCACAATCTTTCCGGCTTCTTCGAGGAAGATACGCCGCTGGTTCAGATATAACGAAACGCCGCCTCTCAGGCGGCGCGGATATCCAGACCGCCGTTTTCGACGATGAAGTCGATCACCTCCTGCACGCCCTGACCGCGATGCAGATCGGTGAAACCAAACGGGCGCTTGCCACGCATGCGCGCTGCATCGCTTTCCATCACCTCAAGATCGACCCGCACATAAGGCGCAAGATCGCTCTTGTTGATGACCAGAAAGTCCGACCGCGTGATACCCGGTCCGCCCTTGCGGGGAATTTCCTCGCCCTGACAGACGGAGATGACATAGAGCGTCAGATCGGCGAGATCGGGCGAGAAGGTGGCTGCGAGATTATCCCCGCCGGATTCGATAAACACGATATCCAGATCGGGAAAGCGCCGGTTCATCTCGGCAATTGCCTGAAGATTGATCGACGCATCCTCACGGATCGCCGTATGCGGGCAGCCGCCGGTTTCCACGCCCATGATGCGGTCTTCCGACAAGGCCTGATGGCGCGCCAGAATATAGGCGTCTTCCTGCGTATAAATATCGTTGGTGATGACAGCGACCGAATATGTGTCGCGCAGCGCCTTGCAGAGCTTTTCGGTCAGCGTCGTCTTGCCGGAGCCGACCGGCCCGCCGATACCAATCCTGAGCGGTCCATTCTTCTGTGTCATGAGCGAAAAAGCCTCGAATGCTGTGTTTCGTGTTTCATGGCCATGATGTCGGCGATGAAAGTCGCCGAACCAAGGTCATCCAGACTGGATTGTCCGGCGCGCGTGGCGGTTTCTGCCAGCGTGTTTTCCAGTGCGGCCATGGTGGTCGTGACGCCGCTTTGCCCCGTGACCGAAAGGCGGATCGACGCCTGCAACATGTTGATGCAGAAAGCCTGCAAGAAAGCCGCAAGTGTTGAGCCGAGCGGAACGCCATGCGCCCCTGCCACTGCGCCGACGGCCACCGGATAAGCACAGTCGCCCGGCAACTGATCAAAGACTGGCGAAGACCAACTGCGCGCAGCGGTCAGGAATGCCCCGCCCTGCAGCATGGTTTCCATATGCCGCTCACGCGAACCTGCCAGTGCTTCCGCCAGATCGGCCACGTCGCGCAAATCCTCACCCGCCATTGCCCGTTGCCAGCTTGCCGCGCACAGGACCGCATCGTTCCAGCCGGACCCGCGTGTGACGAGCCAGCGCAGCCAGTCCTTCAGCCCTGTCGCATCGGTGACGAAGCCGTCATGCACCGCCCGCTCCAGCCCATGGCTATAGCTGAAGGAGCCGACCGGAAAGACCGGCGACAGCCACGCCATCAACCGCAGAAGAGCGGTGTTGGGATCAGTCGTGATGGTGGTTGTGATGGTCATGGTCGTGCGTGTGGTGATGGTGCCCGTGATCATGATCGTGGTCATGTTGCGCATGGCCGCCCGAATAGGCTCCGCGCAACGGGCTGAAAATCGCGACCACGTCGGTCACGGTTGCGCCCAGCCCTTCCAGCATCGCCTTGATGACATGATCACGCAGAATGAAGATGCGGTCTGTTTCGATCTGCGCCGCCAGATGGCGATTGCCGATATGCCATGCAAGCTCGGCAATATGCAGCTGGTCGCGCCCGTGGATTTCGTAAAGTGCCTCGCTGGCAGCGCGGATTTCAATCTCACGCCCGTCGTCCAGAACAAGCCGGTCGCCATGTTCCAGCACCACCGGATCGGCAAAATCGGCAAGCACCTTCTCTCCCGTGTCGAGCGTAATTGCCTTGCGGCGCAGATGGCGTTCGTCACGCTCCAGCACGGCATGAGCCGCCGGAACGGCGTCGATCACTTCATGTGCGCGGATGATGTCTACTGCACGAAACATTCTCTACCTCAATTCTCAGAACAGGAAATAACGCTGTGCCATCGGCACTACGTCCACCGGTTCGCATGTCAAAAGTTCGCCATCGGCGCGCACTTCATAGGTTTCCGGGTCAACTTCCATTTGCGGCATGGCATTGTTGAGGATCATCGACTGCTTGCCGATGCCACTCCGCGTGTTGACGACCGCCGCCATGTGCTTCTCCACGCCGAGCCTCTCACGCAGACCGCCATCGATTGCCGCCTGCGAAACGAAGGTGATCGAGGTGTTGGTGCGCGCTTTACCAAAGGAGCCGAACATGGGCCGGTAATGCATCGGCTGCGGTGTCGGGATAGAACCGTTCGGGTCGCCCATCGGCGCCGTCGCGATCCAGCCGCCCAGCAACACCAAATCCGGTTTGACGCCAAAGAACGCCGGATTCCACAAGACCAGATCGGCGCGTTTTCCAACTTCCACCGAACCGATCTCATGCGACATGCCGTGAGCAATGGCCGGGTTGATGGTATATTTCGCCACATAGCGACGGGCGCGGTAATTGTCATTGCCCGGCTTGTCGTCCGGCAGGCTGCCGCGCTGGCGCTTCATCTTGTCCGCCGTCTGCCAGCAGCGGATGATCATTTCACCGACGCGGCCCATGGCCTGACTGTCGGACGAAATGATCGAGAAAGCGCCCATATCATGCAAAATGTCTTCGGCGGCGATGGTTTCCTTGCGAATACGGCTTTCCGCAAAGGCAATATCTTCGGGGATAGCCGGTGACAGGTGATGGCAGACCATCAGCATGTCGAGATGTTCCGCGACCGTATTGATCGTATAGGGCCGTGTCGGATTGGTCGACGCGGGCAGAACATTCGGATACTGGCAGACGCGGATAATATCCGGTGCATGCCCCCCGCCCGCACCTTCCGTATGGAAGGAGTGGATCGTCCGCCCCTTGAAGGCATTGAGCGTATCTTCCACGAAGCCGCTTTCATTGAGCGTATCGGTGTGGATCGCCACCTGCACGTCGAAATGGTCAGCAACGGACAGGCAGTTGTCGATTGCCGCAGGCGTCGTGCCCCAATCTTCATGCAGCTTGAGGCCACAAGCCCCTGCCAGAACCATTTCCTCCAGCGCGCCCGGCAATGAGGCATTGCCCTTGCCGAACACACCGAAATTCATCGCCATGCCGTCGAAGGATTCAATCAACCGCGCAATGTGCCATGGCCCCGGTGTGCAGGTGGTGGCCAGCGTGCCATGTGCGGGGCCGGTGCCACCGCCCACCATGCAAGTGATGCCCGCATTCAGCGCCTCATCCACCTGCTGCGGCGAAATGAAATGAATATGCGAGTCGATACCGCCCGCCGTGACGATCTTGCCCTCGCCAGCAATGATTTCCGTGCCCGGGCCGATGATGATGGTGACGCCCGGTTGCGTATCGGGATTGCCCGCCTTGCCGATGCCCGCAATGCGCCCGTCACGCAGACCGATATCGGCCTTGTAGATGCCGGTGTGATCCAGAATGAGCGCATTGGTGATGACCGTGTCGACGGAACCTTGCGCCCGCGAAAGCTGGCTTTGGCCCATGCCGTCGCGGATAACCTTGCCGCCCCCGAATTTGACCTCCTCGCCATAGGTGGTGAGATCGTGCTCGACCTCGATGACGAGTTCCGTATCGGCAAGGCGGACCTTGTCGCCGGTGGTGGGGCCGAACATCTGCGCATAGGTGGCGCGACTGATCTTGGCTGGCATGAAACTCTCCGTCGGCGCTCTAACCGATTGTTTTGACGCACATCTCGTCCGAAAACCGTTTCACGCTTTTCGGGATATGCTTTGGTTCTGAATTAAAGCTTACCCATGATTTTCTGGCGGAACCCGTAGACCTCGCGCTTGCCGCCGAGGGGAACCAGCGTCACATCGCGTTCCTGCCCCGGTTCGAAGCGCACAGCGGTGCCAGCGGCAATATCCAGCCTGCAACCGCGCGCTTTTTGCCGGTCGAATGACAGCGCCGCATTTGCCTCGTAGAAATGATAATGGCTGCCAACCTGGATCGGGCGGTCGCCGGTATTAGCGACCTTGATCGTGACCGTGGGTTGCCCCTCATTCAGTTCTATGTCGCCGTCAAGCGTGAAGATTTCGCCGGGTATCATGGTGCACCTCAACCAGCCATCAACATCAGACCACCAAGCGCCGTAGCGCCGCCAGCGACGCGCAAGGCGAGGCGTCCGCTTGGACCAGCAGCCAAACGCCCGACGCCAAGACCGATGGCAATGCCCGCCGCGTGGAGCAGAGCCGTGGCCAGCGCAAAGCCCGCCGCATAATCAAAGAAGGCCGCAGCACCGATTTCACCGCCATGCGCATGGCCGTGAAAGAAGGCGAAGAAACCGGCAATCGCTGCACCAACAACCGGCGAGACCGGCAGGGCCAGCGCAACGAGAAAGCCAAGCACGACCACCGAAGCCAGAATCACCGGCTCGACGAAAGGCAGCGGCATTCCGATGAGCGCCGCCAAAAAGCCCAGCAGCATGACGCCGACAAAAGCCGCAGGCACGATGAAAAGTGCTCGCCCGCCCAGCATTGCCGCCCAGAGACCGACGGCAACCATCTCCAGAATATGATCCGTACCGAAAAGCGGATGCGAGAAACCGGCGGCAAAGGAGCCGTGCTCGGCGGGATTGAGATGGGCAAAAGCCGGGCTTGCGATAAGCGCAAAACCTGCTGCCGTCAGAACCGTCATCTTCTTCATCTTGCACCTTTTCAAAAATTAAAATTCAAAATCAGCGGATCGGCTCATGCACCGTGACGAGCTTGGTTCCATCCGGAAATGTCGCCTCGACCTGAATGTCGTGGATCATCTCGGCAACGCCCGCCATCACCTGTTCCCGTGTGATGACATGCGCGCCCGCTTCCATCAGGTCGGCCACAGTGCGCCCGTCACGCGCGCCTTCCACGACGAAATCGCTGATCAGCGCGATGGCTTCCGGATGATTGAGCTTCACACCGCGCTCCAGACGGCGACGGGCGACCATCGCCGCCATGGCGATCAACAGCTTGTCTTTTTCTCTGGGCGTCAAATTCATGACTTCGTACCGAACCTTCTCAACAAACACGGCCCGGTGGCCGCAAATTCAAATTGACCAAACTTTAGGCAATCCTGCCTTTCCATTGAGCAGCGCCAGCAAAGGAGCGAGGCGCTTGCGCAAGGCATAACTGTCCGGCGCATAGAGCCGCACGCCAAGTTTCGAGGCGCCGCCGACCTGCCAGACGCTGGCGCCACCTTCCTCGCCGATAATGGCGCGCACGGCCTCCAGCTGCCTTTCGGCCTGCGCCGAAACCAGAAGCACCGTGGCAACGGCAAGCCCGCCATCCGCGACCGCTCTGGCCTGCAATTCAGCGGCAACATCAGGCCCAAGGCGGAACTCTTCCGCATGAACCAGACGCCCGCCAAGCCGCACCCGCCAGCGGTCGCTGAACGATGCCTGTTCGACTTCTTCACCCATGGCGAGACGTCCGAACACACTTGCCTCGACCATCAGCACTTCCGCCCCTTCATCCATCTCGACATCCAGCTCTCGGGAGAGCACGGAGCGGTTGAACAAAATGGTCTCCTGCGGGAGCCATGCAAGACGCGTGCCTTTTGCCACCTTGATGTGTGTTTCGATGCGCGCCTCGCCACCGCCCGAGCGATAAATACGTTCGCAGGCCTGCGTGGTGATGACGGCGGAGGCGTTTTCCTGCAACACCACATCCCAGCGCAGCCGGTCACCGCCGGTCAGCCCGCCGGACGTGTTGATGAGGATGGCTTCCAGAGGATCATGCGCCACCTGTGGCATACGGATTTTGGCCGCGCCTTCCTGATAAAGCCGGGAAATGCGGGAGCGCCCATCCTTGAAATGGACGGTTAGTCCGCCCACGCCATTGACGCGCTGCGAGGCAAGTTTTTCCAGATTACCCTTATCGATGGACATAAACGCTGCTTTCAAACCCCGCAGAACAAATCAGATTGCAGGCGAAAGTTACGGCAGGTCTTTCTCGGCGGAAAGCGGGGCGGAAAAAAATTTAGGGCGCCAATGTGCAGCCACGACAGATTGCCGTTTTATAATAATGGGTGCACGTAAAAATAAGTGCTATTTGAAGAGTTCAACTTAATAGATATGTATCTATCATATCTTATAAACAACAGTGTCAAGAAAGCTTCAACCAATTGAGAAAAGCCTGTTACATTTGAGGCCTATTCCCCGCCCTCAGTTTTAGTCTGGCCAGCGGATTTCCGTGGCCGCTACGGATCGGGGAAAACATGCTTATCAACCGTCGTCACGCTTTGGGCCTCATGGGCGCTGCCGCTGGCACGTTCATCATGCCGGGGATTGTCCGCGCCAATCAGCGCCGCTCGGTCACCGTCGCCGTTCAGAAGATCACCAACAACAACACGCTCGACATCTGGAACGAACAGTCGAATGTCGGTGAGCGCGTTTTCTTCCCGAACCTTTGGGAAGGCCTGATTCTGCGTGACTGGATGGGCAATCAGGGTCCTGTTCCGGGCCTCGCCACCGAATGGAAGCGTCTCGACGACAAGACCATCGAACTGAAGCTGCGTCAGGGCGTGAAGTTCCACAATGGCGATGAACTGACCGCCGAAGACGTGGTTTTCTCTTTCTCCGACGAGCGCCTGTTTGCCGGCACCGAGCCTGCTGGCGGCAAGACGCTTTATGAAGCGAATTTCAAGCCGCAGACGGAAAAAGAACTGCCTGCCGCCATTCCCGGTGTTTCGCGCCGTCTCTGGCCCGCGCTGCGCGGCGTCGAAGCTGTCGATAAATATACCGTCCGCTTCCACAATGCGACGCCGGACGTCACGCTTGAGGGCCGCCTTTATGCCTTTGGCTCGCAGATCGCCAATAAGCGCGCCTGGGATGAAGCCAAGTCTTATGCCGAATGGGCGCGCAAGCCGGTCACGACCGGACCCTACAAGGTTGCCAGCTACAAGCCGGACGTAGAACTCATTCTCGAAGCCCATGACGAATATTGGGGCGGCCAGCCGCCGCTGCAGCAGATCCGCTTCGTCGAAGTGCCGGAAGTTGCAAGCCGCGTGAACGGCCTCATCTCCGGCCAGTACGACTTTGCCTGCGATCTGCCGCCAGACCAGATCGGCACCGTGACCGCCAATCCGGGTCTCGAAATCCAGAGCTCGACCATCTGGAACCACCGCACAACCGTTTTCAACACACAGAACGAAATCCTGCGCAATCCGCTGGTGCGCCGCGCCATGACCCATTCGATCGACCGTCAGGCGATTGTGGATGCGCTGTGGGCCGGTCAGACGGTTGTACCGGCTGGCATGCAGTTTGAAAGCTTCCGCACTTCCGACATGTTCATTGACGACTGGCAGCCGCCGAAATTCGATCCTGAACTGGCGCGTGATCTTCTCAAGCAGGCCAATTACAAGGGCGATGCTATCCCTTACCGCCTGCTGAACAACTACTACACCAATCAGACGCCGACGGCGCAGGTTCTGGTGGAAATGTGGAAGCAGGTCGGCCTGAATGTCGAAATCGAGATGAAGGAAAACTGGGCCCAGATCCACGATCCGGAAGGCGTCAAGGGCGTTCGCGACTGGTCGGCATCCAACAACATCAACGATCCGATCACGCCGCTGGTGGTCCAGTTCGGCCCGAATGGCGAAGCGCAGCAGAAGAAGGACTGGTCGAACGACGAGGTCAACAAACTGTCGGTCATCATGGAAACATCCACCGACCACGACCAGCGCAAGAAGGCCATCAAGCGCATGCTGGAAATCTGCGAGCGCGAAGATCCGGTCTACAACATCCTGCATCAGAATGCCGTCTTCACCGGCATGAAGAAGGAACTGAACTGGAAGGCCGCGCCGGCATTCGCCATGGATTTCCGTTCCAGCAACTGGAACGTCTGATCCACAGACCAAGGCTGGCATTTCACAATGCCAGCCTTCTCATTCTCCATGAAATTGCATCGATAATCGCAAAAGACCGCGATTGACCGACAGAAAGGGACGACCGTGGCATTCGTCTCCATCCGGGACTTGAAGGTCTCTTTCAGCGGCGTACAGGTTCTGCACGGAATCGATCTCGACGTGAGCCGCGGTGAAACGCTGGGCCTCGTCGGTGAATCCGGCTGCGGAAAATCGGTAACCTGGCTTGCAGCCCTTGGGCTTCTCCCCGGCAAGGCTTCCGTGTCAGGCTCGGTCAAGGTTGACGGTCAGGAGCTGGTCGGCTCCGCCCGCTCCGTCAAGGAAAGCGTCCGCGGCGGGCGTATCGCCATGATCTTTCAGGATCCGAGTTCGTCGCTCAATCCGGTCAAGAAAGTCGGCCATCAGATCGTTGAATCGCTGTCGTTGCATCGCGGCCTGAAAGACAAGGCCGCGCGCAGCGAAGCCATTCAGTTGATGGAACGCGTCGGCATCCCCGATGCAGCGCGTCGTTTCAATCTCTATCCGCATGAGTTTTCCGGCGGCCAGTGCCAGCGCCTGATGATCGCCATCGCGCTCGCCGGTCAGCCTGACGTCCTCATCGCCGACGAACCCACCACCGCCCTTGATGTAACCATTCAGGCGCAAATTCTCGATCTTCTGGACCAGATTCGCCGCGAAACCGGTATGGCAGTGGTATTCATCAGCCACGATCTCGGCGCGGTCAGCCAGATATGCGAACGCGTTTGTGTCATGTATGCCGGGCGTATCGTTGAAAGCGGAACGACGGTCGAGCTGTTCGACCGACCGCAGCATCCCTATACGCGCGGATTGTTCGAAGCCATCCCGCGCCTTGATGGCGGGCGCGAGCGCCTTCGCGCCATTCCCGGCACCGTACCCGATCCGCGCAATCTGCCGACAGGCTGCGCATTCGCACCGCGCTGCGCGCAAGTTAGCGAAACATGCACAACAGCGATGCCCGATCTTCTGATGCGAAACGGCCAGAAGGTCGCCTGTTTCCACCCCCATGCGGAAAGCGCGGCATCACACCTCTATCACAGCCGCACAATCCCGACAGAAGGCGCTCTGGCATGAGTTTCCTGCTCGAAGCAAACAATCTGGTACGGGTTTACCGCAGCGACGGGCTGTTCAAGAAAGCCGATCCGGTCAAGGCCGTGGATGGCGTCAGCCTACGCGTTCAGCCCGGCGAGACGCTTGGCATCGTCGGTGAATCCGGCTGCGGCAAGTCCACGCTCGGACGCATGCTGCTCGGCATTGACGACGCCACCGAAGGCGAGGTTCTGTTCGACGGCAAGCCACTGCCGCGCCGCCACACCGCCGGCTGGCGCAAGCTGCGGGCCCAGATGCAGCTCGTCTTTCAGGACCCGCTGGCGGCGCTGGATCGCCGTCTGCCGATTGCGGCACAGATCGGCGAGCCCCTGCAAATTCATGGGCTAGCTTCCGGCGCGGAACTGAAGGAACGTGTCAGCGAACTGATGCAATCTGTCGGGCTGCGCCGCGATCAGGGCGAGCGCTATCCGCATGAATTGTCCGGCGGCCAGCGCCAGCGCGTCATCATCGCCCGCGCCCTTGCAACCAGCCCAAGGCTGCTGGTCTGCGACGAACCGGTTTCTGCGCTCGATGTTTCGATTCAGGCGCAGGTGGTCAATCTCCTGCGCGATCTTCAGGAGAAACATGGCATCGCCATGGTGTTCATCAGCCACGATCTGAAAGTTGTGCGCAACATCTGCGACCGCGTCGCCGTCATGTATCTCGGCAAGATCGTCGAAGAGGCAAGCTCCGGCGTGATCTTCGAAACGCCCCAGCACCCCTATACCAAGGCATTGGTGTCTTCGGTTCCCGTACCGGGCAAAAAATTCAACCAGCGCATGATCCTCAAGGGTGAACCGCCAAACCCCGCAAACCGCCCAAGCGGTTGCGTGTTTCACCCCCGGTGTCCGGTGGCGGGCTTTCAATGCCCGACGACGATGCCCGATCTGGAAACAACCGGCTTTGACCGGCGCACGGCTTGTCACTTCGTTGAGCCGGCGAAAAGCGCTGCGTGAGGCACCCATGCTTACCTTCATAGCGTCCCGTCTTTTCCGCGCGCTGATCACCGTCTTTCTGGTGATGACCTTTGCCTTCGTGGTGCTGCGCATGTCCGGTGACCCGGCACAGATCATGCTCGGCCCCGATGCACCGCAGGAATCCATCGATGCCTTCCGCAAGGCCTGGGGCCTCGACGACCCGATCTGGCTGCAATATCTGTCCTATCTCAAGGGCATATTGAGCTTCGATTTCGGCATCTCGATGCGCGACAAGGCACCGGCTATCGATCTGGTGCTGCAACGTGTGCCCGCCACGCTCCAGATCACCATTCCAGCGCTTATCATCAAACTTTGCCTCGGCATTCCGGCAGGCGTCTATGCCGCACTGCACCGTCAGGGCATCGCCGACCGTGGCGTCATCACCCTGTCGATCCTCGGCTTCACCGTGCCGTCTTTCGTACTCGGCCTGGTGCTGGTGCTGATCTTCTCGGTGCAACTAGGTGTCTTGCCATCCGGCGGCAGCGATACATGGATTCACGGCATTCTGCCGACCCTCACCATTGCTATTGGCGGCACGGCGGTTCTGGCGCGCTTCTCACGCTCGGCCATGATCGAAGTGCTGGGGCAGCCTTATATCCGCACGGCATCGGCCAAGGGGATCAGCTGGAACGATGTGGTGTGGAAACACGCTCTGCCCAACGCCTCCGTACCGATTGTCACCATCGTCGGCTTCATGGTCGGCGCACTGATCGCCGGGGCTGTGGTTGTCGAAACCATCTTCTCGTGGCCCGGCATTGGCCGCCTTCTGGTGGTGTCTGTCGCCAATCGCGACCTCGCCGTGGTGCAGTGCCTGCTGTTGATTATCGCAAGCTGCATGGTGATCTCCAATCTCGTGGTCGATGTGCTCTACGGCGTTCTCGACCCGCGCCTGCGCACCAAAGCCGCGCATTGAGGTGGACGCAATGACCGACACCGCTCTTTCCCCCACCGCAGCCGTCAAGGCGCCCGCGCTCATCACGCGCCTGCGCACCACCATGCCAATGAGCGTCGCCTTTGCCTGTTTCTGGCTTGCGCTGATGCTGTTCGTTGTGATCTTTGCCGACTATCTGCGACCCCACTCCATCACCAAGATGGACCTGATGGCGCGGCTTGTCCCGGTGGGATCACCCGGACACTGGCTCGGCACAGATGAGTTGGGCCGCGATGTTTATTCGCGCCTGATCCAGTCGATCCGCGTCTCGCTGGTGATTGCCTTTGGCGCGACGATCCTATCAGCGGTCTTCGGCACCTTGCTGGGATTTCTGGCCGCCCGCTTTCGCGGCTGGGTCGAGCACATTGTATTGATGCTGGCCGACTTTCAGGCCGCCCTGCCTTTCATGGTGCTGGCGCTTGCGGTGCTCGCTTTCTTCGGCAATTCCATGCCGCTGCTGATCGGCCTGATGGGTTTTTACGGCTGGGAGCGTTACGCCCGTATCGCACGCGGCCTTGCCATTTCCGCCGGGGCGCAAGGCTATGCCAGCGCTGTGGTGCAGCTCGGCGCAACACCATTCCGTGTCTATTTCCGTCATATCCTGCCCAATGTCGCCTCGACGCTGATCGTCTCGATGACGCTGACATTCCCGGAAATCATCCTGATGGAATCCGGTCTTTCCTTTCTTGGTCTCGGCGTTCAGCCGCCAGAATCGTCGCTTGGCAATATGGTTGGGTTCGCGCGCGAATATCTGACACGTGCGCCGTGGATAATGCTGGCTCCGGCACTGGTGATCGTTCTGACCACCCTCTCCATTTCGCTTCTGGGTGACTGGCTTCGCGACAAGCTCGACCCGACCGTTCAGTAAGGACATAAGACATGAAAAAGATCATGGCCCATCGCGGCGCTCGTAACCTTTGGGCGGAAAACTCGCTCACCGGCTTTCGCAATGTTCTGGAGCTCGACATCGATAGCGTGGAGTTCGATCTTCACCTGACCGATGCCGGGCTAATTCTCGTCATCCACGACGCATCGCTTGACCGTACCACCACCGGCTCCGGTGACGTTCGCGCGCTCGATGATGCCGGTCGCCTTGCGATACGGCTGAAAGACGAACAGGGCACTGTTACCGCCGATCACATCCCCACCTTTGAGGAAGTGCTCGATGTCTTCGCCGAGCGGCCGGACGTGCTTCTCTATGTCGAACTCAAGTCCGGCGCCGACGGCAAGCCCTATGATGGCCTCGTGGAAAAGGCCGTGGAAATCATCCGCGCCCGCAATATTGGTGATCATGTTGTGCTGCATTCCTTCGACCGCAGCGTGGTTGAACATTGCGCGAAAATCGCGCCGGAAATTGACCGTCTGATCTCGCTCAACGCACAATGGGTGGAGCGCAATGGCGGACTGGAAACCTTCTTCCGCAGCGTCGAACCTCTGGTCCGTTATGTGGGCGTGCACCACGAATTCTTCGAATCCGAATTCGACCGCATCACGTCGCTGTTCCCCAAGGATCGCCTTGGTGTCTGGACGCTCAATAATCGCGCACTGATCGACCGCTGGATTGAGCGTGACGTTGCCTACATCACCTCCGACAATCCTGATCTGGCGATCGCATCGCGTCTGGCACTGGCTGAAGCCGCAGCCTGACACATATCCCCTGAACGAGGGTTCTGCCTGCACATCAATCCGGAGGCGAGGCAGAACCGCTCTATCCTTATGGCTTCCGGTCAATCCAGGAAATTGATTATGTCCGACCTGCCGCTTCTCGGCGCAGCCGTCCCGCTGTCCTATCTCGAAGAAAATCTCGATTTCATCCTGTCGGAAAACCGCGATCTGGAGATACAGGATTTTGTCCATGTTGCTCTCCTGAAAGCCGACTGGAAGACACCAGCAAGCCGCATCAAGACCTTGCTCGACGGTTACAAGGGCCGCCTTGGCATCCACGGTCCATTCTGGGGTCTCAACTTCTCCAATCAGGACGAAGACATTCGCAAGATCGTCACTGAGCGTTATCTTCAGGGACTGGAGGTCTGTGAATTCATCGGCGCAACGCAGATGGTGATTCACAGCCCTTACAATTTCTGGACCTATAACAATATCGACAACTTCCCGGAAAGCGGCCCGCAGATCGTGGATTATGCCCATGAAACGCTGGCGCCGGTCGTCAAGCGTGCCGAGGAAATCGGCTGCACGCTGGTGATCGAGAATATCGAGGATATCGACACCGACGCGCGCTGCCTGCTCGCAGACAGCTTCCAGTCACCATCGGTCGCGGTTTCAGTCGATACCGGCCATGCCCATTTCGCCTATGGCTCGCTTGGCGCGCATCCGGTCGATTACTTTATCCGCCGTGCGGACAATCGCCTGCAGCACGTCCATCTGCAGGATGCGGATGGCCATGCCGATCGCCATTGGGGCATCGGTGAAGGCACCATCCGCTGGCATGGCGTTTTCGCAGCTTTGGCTGAGCTCGAAAGCAATCCGCGCCTGATCCTCGAACTGCGCGACAAAAGCAAGATCATGCCGTCGGTCAAGTTTCTGCAGGATGCAGGTTTGGCACGCTAAACATTCCACTTATGCTTTGAGGGCATATTTTGCCCTCAAAGCTCGTCCGGCCGCTTGCCTTCGGCAACAGCTTGCGCTAGCAGGTTCGGCACACCCCATGAGGCCGGGTCCTTGGTCGCATATTCCGCGATGCGCCGCTCTATTTCCGGCAAGCCGACATGCTCCGCCCAATGCATCGGCCCGCCGCGCCAGCGCGGGAATGCATAGCCGTAGATCATCACCAGATCGATATCAGCGGAACGTGCGGCAATACCTTCTTCCAGAATGCGGAAGCCTTCCTCGACCATCGCTGTGGTCGCGCGAGCAACGATTTCCTCGTCGCTGAATGCGCGGCGCTCAATGCCAGCGCGCTTTGATTCTTCGATGATGATGGCGTCGATCACCGCCGAAGGCGTCGTCTTGCCGCCATCGTAATCGTACCAGCCCGCATTGGTCTTGCGACCGAGGCGACCCGTCTCATCCACGATGCGGTCAGCAATGGGAATGTAGCGAAAACCCGCTTTGGTCTTCCAGCCCAGACGTTTGCGGTTGGCATAGGCAATGTCGAGACCAGAGAGGTCTTGCACCTCGTATGGACCCATCGCCATACCAAAGCCGCGCATGGCGGTATCAATCTGAGCGGGCAACGCGCCTTCGATCAGCATGATATCGCAGGTCTGGCGATAGCGGGTCAGAATGCGATTGCCGATGAAACCGTCGCAAACACCGGCCAATACAGGGATTTTCTTCATCCGCCCGGCAAGGCGCAAGGCTGTCGCGAGCGTTTCCGGGCTGGTGTCATCCGCGCGGATCACTTCCAGAAGCTTCATCACATGGGCTGGGCTGAAGAAATGCAACCCCAGAAAACGGGCGGGATTGCGCACCACTTCGGCGATACGATTGATGTCGAGATAGGACGTGTTGGTCGCCAGAATGGTCGTTTCCGGCAAGGCGGCATCGAGCGCCGTAAAGACTGCGCGTTTGACATCGATATCCTCAAACACCGCCTCAATCGCAATATCGGCTGCGGGCAATGCATCATAGCCGACATGGAAACTGAACCGCGCAGCCTGATCCGCTTCGGCTTTTTCCGGTGTGGATTTTCCGCGCGCGACCGCCTCGCCGTAGAGCTTGGCGATATTGGCGCGGGCGCGCGTCGCGCCTGCTTCATCGGTCTCGACCAGCGCTACATCGATGCCAAGCCCGGCCAGCGCATAGGCTATGCCTGCCCCCATCGTGCCGCCGCCAACCACCACGGCGGAGGTGATATCCGCACCGCCAGTCTTGCCCTGTCCCATCGCTGCGCGCTCGGCGAAAAAGACATGGCGCAAAGCGGCCGCCTGATCGCTGGACTTCAACTCCAGAAAGACGGCGCGCTCCTGCTCCAGCCCGTCATTCAAAGGCAGCGTGCATGACGCCTCGATCAGATCGATGGCCTTTTGCGGCGCAATCTGGTTCGGGCTGCGTTTTGCCACCTGCTTGCGGGCCGCTTCGATTGCAGCGTTGTTGAGCACAGGGCCACGGAGTGCGCCGGTCGCCGGGCGTTCCAGCCAGGAATAGCGCCGCGCTGCTTCCACCGGATTGTCGGCCAAAGCATCGACAAGGCCGATCTTTTCCGCCTCAGCGGCACCGATCACCTTGCCTTCGGAGATCAGCGACAGCGCATTCTCCAGCCCGACCAGTCGCGGCAGACGTTGCGTGCCACCAGCACCCGGCACCACGCCGAGCGTTACTTCCGGCAAGCCAACCGTTGCGTTCAGCGCTGCAATGCGCACAGCGCAGGCCAGCGCCAGCTCCAACCCGCCACCGAGCGCCGCACCGTTGATGGCGGCAACAACCGGCACCGGAAAGGTCTCGATACGGCTGACAATATCTGGCAGATGCGGCGGTTGCGGCGGCGCAGAAAATTCCTTCGCATCGGCCCCGGCCACAAAAGTCCTGCCCGCCCCAGTCAGTACAACCCGTCCGACACCTGCCGCCTGTGCCTCGTCCAGCGCCGCCATCAGCCCTTCACGCACCGCACGCGATGTGACGTTGACGGGCGGATTATCGATGGTGATCAGCGCAATGCCGTCATCGATAGACAGGTGGACCGGATCGGACATAGACACGGACATGGGACACGCTCTTTACAAATGAGGATGGAAGCCGCCAGAAACGGCCATGATCTCGCCCGTAACAAAACGGGCCGGTTCCGAAGCGAAATAAGCGACCGCCTCGGCAATTTCCTCCGGCTCGGCCATGCGCCGGTTATAGGCTCTCGACACCAGCCGCGCGGCGTTTTCGGCGGGCATGGTTTGCGTGACGGATGTGCGCGTCAGCCCCGGCGCAACGGCATTGACGGTAATCGCGGGCGCAAATTCTTCCGCCAGACTGCGTGTGAGCGAGGCGACCGCCGCCTTGCCCGCCGCATAATCCGCCTGCCCGCCCTCACCGCCGAACACCACCGATGCGAAGTTGACGATCCGTCCAACCTCGCGCTTCAGCATGCCCGGCGCAAAGGCGCGGATCAGGTGGAAACTGCCCATCAGATTGAGGTCGAGCGTGGCGCGAAACCGCGCCTCGTCCATTTCCAGAAAGGGCGTGTAAAGCTGGGAAGAGCGAATGCCGCCAACCGTGTTCACCAGCACATCTATACCGCCAAAGGCTTTAAGCGCCTCCGCAGCGAAAGCCTCCGCTTCCGCCGTCACGGTCACATCGCCGCGCAGGGTTACGATATTCAGTTCCGGAAATTCCTCCGACAACAGGGCGGCTGTTTCGCCAAGCCTTGTGCCGGAAATATCGGTCAGCGCCAGTTGCCGGGCGCCGTCCGCAACGAGCCGTCGAATGATGGCGCGGCCCATCGGGCCTCCAGCACCTGTTACGACGACACGCGGTCCGGCGATGCGGTTGGCACTGTTTATGGTCACTTGCGGTTCCTCTCATATTCTTCACGCAACTCGTTGCGCAGCGCGAATTTCTGGATCTTGCCGGATGCCGTCGCAGGCAGACGGTCACGCAGTTCCAGACGCTCGGGGAAATACTGGCGCGCCAGATGCTGCGCACCAAGGAACGAAATCATACTGTCGAAATCAACCGTCTGACCAGACCGCGCGACGATGAAAGCGCAGGCGCGTTCACCCAGACGCTCGTCGGGATAAGCGACAATGGCCACCTGCTGCACGGCGGGGTGCTTGTAGAGAAGCGCTTCCACCTCAACGACGGGAATATTTTCCGCGCCGCGAATGATCACATCCTTCGAACGACCGCAGATGCGAATATAGCCCTGCGCATCCATGCGCGCGATATCGCCCGTGTCGAACCACCCGTCGGCATCGGTATTGTTCCATTGCGGACGCTTCAGATAGCCGACGAAATTCGAGCAGCCGCGCACGAAAAGCTCACCTTCGTGACCCGCCGGGGCGGGTTTGCCATCAGACCCGCGCACCTGCAATTCCATGCCAGGCAAGGCTGGACCGTCGGTATTCACCGAACGGTCATCCGGGTCTTCCGGCGGCACGACGGACACTGCGCCGTTTTCCGTCATGCCCCAGGCGGAAATCACCTTCGCCCCCAGAATGCGATTGCCACGCTCGACAAGCGGACCCGGAATGGCTGTCCCTGCGCAGAGGAAAATACGCAGGGAAGACGCATCCGTGCCTCCGTCCTCAACCGCGGTGGACAAGTCCATCAGGAAAGGTGTGGAGGCCATGGTGAAGGTCACGCGCTCTTCCGCAATCACCCTTGCGGCCAGCGCCTTGTCCCAGAGATCGAGCAGGACCATGCGCGCTTGCAGCATGAACGGCATCAGGAAGCCGTACATGAAGCCGGTCTGGTGCGCCATCGGCGAAGCCATCAGGACGATATCGTCCGTGCCAAGCCCAAGACGGGCGGCATAGGCAACCAGATTGGAATACATCGTATTGGCGGTGTGCATCACGCCTTTCGGCTCGCCGGTCGTGCCGGATGTGTAGATCAGCTGGCAGACATCATTGGCGTCGCCACGCACCGTCAGGGAGTAATCACGCAGACCCGGCGCATTATCGAATGCAGGGTCCATCAGCAGTGCGTCGAAACTATTGTCGCCTGCTCCGCCCGCCACGATCACATGCTGCAAATCCGGCAGATCGGGGCGCAAACCTGCGGCCATGGCTTCATGGTCGAAATCGCGGAACACCTTCGGCACGACAAAGGCTTTCACCTCGCCATGCTTCAGCATGAAGCGCAGCTCGTGCTCGCGGAAGATCGGCATGACCGGGTTGAAGACGATGCCGAGACGTCGGCAGGCGATATAGAGAACGACAAACTCCCATGAATTGGGCAACTGGCAGGCCAGAACATCGTCCTTGCCCAATCCAAGACGCCGCAGCCCCTCCGCTGCGCGCCAGGACAGATCCTCCATCTGTTTCCAGGTCAGGTCGCGTCGTGCGCCCGAAGATACGGCAATGCTGGTCATCGCCAGCGCATCGGGCTTGGCTTCAAGGCAATCTTCGAAATAGTCCAGCAATGTCTTGCCCGGCCAGAAGCCTTCGGCCTCCATCTTCGCGCGGCGGGGCTCGATCAGCACAGCGTCGAATTTCATGGTTTCCTCCTCCCAATCATTGTCGGCGCATTGTCAGCCGCTGACAGCGGCCCTTCCCGCACGTTCGCGTGCGATGATGTTTTTCATGATATGTGCGGTGCCGTCGCCGATCTGCAGGCCGAGCACATCGCGCAGGCGCTGCTCGAACGGCAGTTCGTTGGAATAGGCGGCATGGCCGTGGATCAGTAGGCAGGCATGGATCGCCTCATAGGCCAGAAGCGGCGGCCACCACTTGGCCATGGCAGCCTCGGCCACATGCGGCATGCCCTGATCCTTGAGCCACAGCGCATTGAGCGACAGAAGCCGCGCTGCCTCCACCTTGGTATCGAAATCGGCAAGCTGATGCGTGATGCCCTGAAATGCCGCCAGCGGCTTGTCGAAGGCCTTGCGTTCCTTGATGTAATCCCACGCTTCATCCAGCGACTGGCGGGCAGTGCCAAGACATTGCAGGCCGATCAGCGAGCGCGAAAAATCGAAGCCCTGCATGACCTGCACGAAGCCTTTGCCCTCTTCGCCGAGCAGATGATCCACCGGCACCCGCACATTGTCGAAGAAGATCGAGCCGCGCCCGATCGCATGCTGACCGACATCGACAAAACGCGTGGTGGAAATGCCGGGCAAATCCATCGGCACGAAAATGGCCGAGATGCCCCGTGCCTTGTCTTCCGGCTTGCCGGTGCGGGCAAACACCACTGCGCCCTTGGCTTGATCAGCCGCGGAGATCGACGTCTTTTCACCGTTGATGACGTAGTGGTCGCCGTCGCGCTCCATCTTGAGGCCAAGATTGGCGGCATCCGATCCGCCACGCGGTTCAGTCAGCGCGATGGCAAGCATCAATTCGCCTGCGATGAGCTTCGGCAGCCATTCCCGCTTGATCTCGGGGTTGGCGAACTTCGCCAGTATCTGCCCGTTCAGCGAGGCGAGCACATTGATATAGCCCATGTTGAAATCGCCACGGGCGATTTCCTCGATAATGACGCCTGAATAGAGCGCACCGGAACCGAGCCCGCCGAATTCTTCCGGCAGTTCAGGGGCGATGAGGCCAAGGCTGCCCATTTCGCGCACCAGCTCAGGGCCGAAGGCGCCCGACTTTTCCCGCGCCTGATAACCCGGCGCAAGACGGTCCCTTGCGAACTTGCGGGCGAGGTCGCGCAGTGCGTTGATCTCATCGGTATCGAAAATGGTCGGATACATGGCTACCTCACTGACCCGGACGTCAACGAGGAGGCGCAAAGGCGCTTATGGGGCATTGAAATGCTCAGCATTGGTCCCTCCTCCCAGATAGACGTCTGCATATGTTTGTTGTCTGCGCCGGATATGCGGCGCGCCTCGCAACAGGCGCGCCGACCGGTTTTAGCTGGGCGGACTTATTTCGCGAATTTGCGGAAATCAGGCTTGCGCTTTTCGCGGAAGGCGACGCCGCCTTCCTTGCTTTCCTCGGTATCGTAATAGAGCGACAGAGCACGCATACCGAGCGCACCGATGCCCCGGATGTTTTCGCTGTCGGCATTGAACGAAAGCTTGGCGAGCGCCAGAGCGGTCGGCGAGCGTTCCATCAGCTCGGCCACCCAGCGATCCACTTCCGCATCCAGCTCCTCATGCGGGACAACCGCATTGGCAAGGCCCCATTCCAGTGCCTGCTGCGCGGTATAGCGTTTGTTCAGATACCAGATTTCGCGGGCGCGCTTTTCACCGATGACGCGGGCGAGATAAGCGGTCCCGAACCCCGGATCGACGGAACCGACCTTGGGGCCAACCTGTCCAAACTGCGCCTTGTCGGACGCGATAGTCAGATCACAAACCGTGGCGAGAACATTGCCGCCGCCAATGGCAAAACCGTTGACGCGGGCGATCACCGGCTTCGGCACATCGCGGATCAGGCATTGCAGCTCGTCGACCGGCAGGCCGATCACGCCGCGACCGTCATATTGCCCGTCATGGGCCGACTGATCTCCGCCGGTGCAAAACGCCTTGTCGCCAGCGCCCGTCAGCACAATGGCGCCAATGGACTTGTCCCAGCCTGCCTTCTGGAAAGCATGAATCAGCTCGTCAATCGTATGACCGCGAAAGGCATTGTACTTGTCGGGACGGTTGATGGTGATCCATGCCGCACCGCCGCGAACCTCATAGAGAATATCGGTATATTCAGTCATGGCTTCCTCCTGCAAACAGCATCCCGATCAAATCGGGAAACCTGCTCAAACTTCTTGTTCTGAGGCATTTTGCGACGCCGGGCGCTACCGCCCGGCCGCAAATGCTTAGCCGTGCATCGTCAGACCGCCGGAGACGCTAATCGTCTGTCCGGTGATGAAGGCCGCATCGTCACTCGACAGGAATACAATCGCGCCGGGCAGATCGTCCGGACGGCCAAGACGACCGAGCGGAACAGCCTTGGCAAAGGCAGTACGCAGCTTTTCCTTGTCGCCCGCCGCTTCCATGAAGTTTTCCAGCATGGCCGTTTCGGTCACACCGGGGCAGACCGTGTTGAAGGTGATGTTGTTGCGCGAATGCTCGCGCGCCAGCGTTTTCATGAAGGCGATCACACCGGCTTTGCAGGCCGAATAAACTGACTCACCCGACGAGCCGCCGCGACCTGCATCTGAGCCAATCGACACGACACGACCGCCGTTGCCACGCGCCACCATCGAGGCCAGAACCGGCTTGGTGATGTTCAGGACGGCACGCAGATTGATGTCGATGATCTTCGCCCAATAGTCCGGTTCGGACTTGAGAAAAGGCACAAACAGATCCCAACCGGCATTGTTGACCAGCACATCGACCGGACCATATTCGGCCTCAAGCTTGGCTACTGCCGCACCCGTCGCATCGAAATTTGTCAGGTCCACGATCATCGCCGTTGCGTCGCCGCCCTTGGCCTTGATCACATCCACGACCTTTGCGGCAGCATCCGCACTGATGTCGGCAACGACAACACGTGCACCTTCTTCGGCGAAACGCAGGCAAGTGGCTGAGCCAATCCCACCGCCGCCGCCAGTTACGACAACTACTTTACCTTTTAGGCCACGCATGGCGTCCTCCTTCCCAATGGCAGACCAACGGTGCAATGCCTTATAACTACGGTTATAAGTGCATTTATCGCCTTAGTCAGCTCCGAACCTCGGATCAAACTCCCATTTGAAATGGTTACAACCAGCGGAAATTTATGTCAATATATTTACGTTATTTTATATGCCACACTCTCTTGACCTAAAGTCGAAGGACGTACACTCTGTCGCCGACAACCGAAGCGGAAAACATGACAAAGACCACAAAAGAGCGCGCAAAATTTACCGACCTGTCCCTAGGTCTCAGCAACCGGCTGTTCTTCCGGATGTATCAGTGCGCCAACATGCTGCATAAAACGGGCACGCGCGCGCTCGAAGAATATGGAATCACCACCCAGCAATGGGCCGTGCTCGGCGCGCTGACGCGCACGAATTTTGAAAATGGCGTCGCGGTGGGCGATCTCGCCACCTTCCTGCTGGTCAGCCGTCAAAATCTGGCGGGCGTCCTGTCACGACTGGAAAGTCTCGGCTATATCGAGCGCGCCGTATCGGAAACCGATAATCGCTCCCGCCTCATCCGGCTGACTGAAAAGGGGCTTAGCCTCTGGGACGAAAATATGCGCCCCGTCATCACCGGCTATTACGAGGAAGCGCTGGACGGATTCTCGACCGAGGACAAGATCCACATGCTGCATTACCTCGACAAGATGCTACACAATTTCAAAGCCATCGACCCCGAAGCAGCCTCAACCGAAGACGCTGCCGAATAGAATAAAGGCGGCAGATCAATCCGCCGCCTTCTGCATCGGGGTTACAGACCGGCCCGCTCTTTCGCGCCTGCAACAAGCGCCTTGGCAATGACGATCTGCTGGATTTGCGTCGTGCCTTCATAGATACGGAACAGACGCGCATCGCGATAAAGCTGCTCGGCGCGATATTCACGAATATAGCCGTTGCCGCCATGCACCTGCACATTGCGGTCAGCAATACGCCCCACAGCTTCCGAGGCAAACATCTTGGCGCAGGATGCCTCAACACTGACATTCTGCTTTGCGTCGCGCTTGCGCGCCGCATCCAGCACCATGCAGCGCGCCGCATAGGCATCCGCCTTTGAATCCGCGAACATCGCCTGCAAGAGCTGGAAATCCGACAGAGGCTTGCCAAACTGGCGGCGGTTCACTGCATAATCCAGCATGTCGTCGATGATCCGGTCCGACAGACCAACGCAGGCGGCAGCGATATGCAGACGCCCCTTGTCGAGCACCTTCATGGCCGTTTTGAAGCCCTGCCCCTCAACGCCTCCGATCAGTGCGGAAGCGGGCACCCGGCAATCCTCGAAAATCACATCACAGACATGCGCGCCCTGCTGGCCCATCTTCTTTTCCGGCTTGCCAGTAGAGAGGCCGGGCGTACCGCGCTCAACAGCAAAGGCCGACACGCCCGCCGCACCCTTTTGCGTCGGATCGGTCCGCGCCATCACTGTGAACAAACCCGCATGCGGCGCATTGGTGATGAAACGCTTGGTGCCATTCAGCACATAGAAATCCCCATCCCTGCGCGCCGTTGTCTTGACCGCAGCCGCGTCCGAACCGACATCCGGCTCGGTCAGCGCGAAAGAGCCGGTCAGTTCACCCGAGGCGAGAAGCGGCAGGTATTTTGCCTTCTGCTCATCGGTACCATCAATGGCGATGCCCTGCATTCCTATGCCGACATTGGTGGCGAAAATTGAGCGGAACGCAGGAGCGGCACGCCCCAGCTCGAACATGACCAGCACCTCCTCCTCCATCGTGAGCCCTAGGCCGCCAAACTCCTCCGGCGCGGTCAGGCCAAACAGGCCCATTTCCCGCATCTCGCTTAGAACATCCGCCGGGATGGCGTCGGTTTCGGCCACTTCAGCCTCCGCCGGGATCAGCCTGTCATCAACGAAACGGCGCAGCGTATCCAGAAATTGCGCCAGCGTATCGGAATCCATAGCCATGATATCCTCCCATGTATGGCAATATATTGTCATTTATACCCATATGCCGTTTGAGGCAACAGGCTTTTAAAGCCGTTATTTAGGCGCTACGGTGAAAGAAGCTTGATAATTTGAGTAAATATATTTACCTTCTTTGGCGGGAGGATCGATCATGAAAGCCATTGTTTTGAAAGAGCGCGGCGCAGCTGGCGTCGCCTATATGGATACGCCAAGCCCGGCTTGCCCACCGGGCTTTGCGCGGGTGCGGATGCTTGCCGCCTCGGTCAATCGCGTCGATCTTTATATGCGGGACAATGGCGCGGGCATTACCCATGACCTCCCACTGATCATGGGCGTCGATGGTGCGGGCGAAGTGCTTGAAGCCCCGCAGGACAGCAGCTTGACCGCAGGCGACCGCGTCATACTCTATCCTTACGAATTTTGCGGCACCTGCCGCCCCTGCCTTGCCGGAGACCAGCCGCTTTGCCATTCGGCGCGCATTCTCGGCGAGCATCGCCATGGAACTTTTGCTGAAGAAGTGGTTCTGCCGGCGCGATCTCTGGTCAAGATCAGCAACGAGGCGGATATCGATCAGGCCGCCGTCCTCGGCGTCGCCTATCTGACAGCATGGCGCATGGTGTTCGGCAAAGCACCAACCGGCCCCGGCAGCGTGGTGTTGATCCAGGGTGCGGGCGGCGGCGTTGCCTATGCGGCCATGCAGCTTGCCCGCATGGCTGGCGCGCGCGTTATTGTCACCACATCCGGCGATGACAAGCTCAATCATTTCCGCAATCTCGGCGTCGAGGTCATCGACTATCGTAACGAGGATGTACCGAAGACTGTTCTGCGCCTGACCGGCGGCGAAGGCGCCGATCTCGTCATCGACAATGTCGGCGAACGGACATGGGGCGCAAGCCTGCGCAGTGCTGCGCGCGGCGGCCACCTCGTCACCTGTGGCGCGACGACAGGCGCTCACCCTTCCGCCGACATTCAACGCCTGTTCGTGCGCCAGATTTCCATTCACGGGTCAACCATGGGCAGCATGGAAGAGTTTGTCCGCCTGATCCGCGCCTGGGAGACGGGCGGTTTTAAACCGCTGATCCACAGCGCCGTCACGCTGGAGAATGTACCTGCTGCCTTTGCCCAACTCGAAGATCCGGCCCGCATGGGCAAAATTCTGGTCCGCATCGCCTGAACTTGCCGAGAGGTTCTCATGTCTTATGAAAATATCCTTGTCACCGTCGAAGGACAGGTCGGCATCATCACATTGAACCGCCCGGAAGCGCTTAATGCGCTGAACCGGCAGTTGACCGCCGAGCTTTCAGAAGCCGCAGCCACCTTCGATGCCGATCCGGCTATTGGCGCCATCGTCATAACCGGCTCGGACAGGGCCTTTGCCGCCGGAGCAGACATCAAGGAAATCAAGGACAAGACTTTCGCCGAAGTCTATGAGGAGCAGCTCATCACCTCGACTTGGGAAGGACTGGCGCGGGTGCGCAAGCCGACGATTGCCGCCGTTTCCGGCCATGCCATTGGCGGCGGCTGCGAGATCGCCATGATGTGCGACATGATCATCGCGTCCGAAACTGCGCGCTTTGCGCTGCCGGAAACCTCTATCGGCATTATTCCCGGCGCTGGCGGCACACAGCGCCTGACCCGGATCGTCGGCAAAGCCGTGGCGATGGATATGATTCTGAGCGGCCGCGCGCTTTCGGCCGCGGAAGCACAAAGCATGGGATTGGTGAGTCGCGTAGTACCAGCAGGCACACAAGTGGTGGAGGCGGTGAAGCTTGCCGCCAAGGTTACGGCCTATTCCCAACCTGTTGTTCAATTGGCCAAGGAAGCGGTCAACAAGGCTTATGAGACCCACCTGCAGGAAGGCATTTATGTCGAACGCCGCCTGCTCTACTCAACCTTTGCGCTGGATGACCGCCGTGAGGGCATGAACGCTTTCGCCGAAAAGCGCCCGCCACAGTTTCGTAACCGCTGAGATCGAAAGCGCGCATCACGAAGTCGGGTCACCGGAAAACTCTTCGAAACGTCATAACCTTCGCAAGGGCGCTAATTAAGTTTAGCGCACTTGCGAAGGTTACACCCGCGCGATCTGGAAAAACCGGACCACACGAATTTTTTTAAGAAAACCATATTGATAAAATGTATCGCTGCTATAGCTCTCAATCAGAATTTACTGATTTATTGCCCTGCCTGTAGCCAACCACGGGTTTGGTCGCAGGCGGTTTTAATTGCGTATCGCGTGAAAAAATGAATGGCATTGAGGATGACACGGAAAAACCAGCGTGCGTGGCGTGACCGCCACCGACGCTCAGAGTTTTTTCGAAAAGAATAAATATTGTTTGACATATATACATAAAACCAAAATTATTTTTTGCAGTATTTAGCTGGTTAAAAGTCAAATTACAGAAATAAATTTGACATAGGAATATCTGGTCGGAATTAAGTTGATAAAATTTCTTGACTTTATTTAATTTGCACTTATTTCACTTACGAAATCCAGCCAAAATGCCGTTGATAAATATTAATTATACCGCTGATCGAGATCAATGACGCGAGATTAGCTCTCATATCATTGTCTGTGAAATTTCGTTTCATGCTCATAATCGCGCACGATTGGAGAATTGCATGGCCGATACGCACAGCGGACAGGTTGCGGTGGAAAAAGAACCGCACAAACTGACATTGTTTCCTTTGATTGCGCTCGTTCTTGGGTCGATGATTGGCGGGGGCGTCTTCAATCTACCATCGGACATGTCCCGGGCAGCATCGCCGGGCGCGGTGATTATCGGCTGGATCATCACCGGCATCGGCATGTTGATGTTGGCGAAGGTCTATCAATCGCTGGCCAATCGCCGTCCCGATCTCGATGCCGGACCCTACGCCTATGCCAAGGCCGGTTTCGGGTCGTTCATTGGCTTCAACAGCGCCTGGGGGTACTGGCTCAGCGCCTTTCTCGGCAATGTCGCCTATGCGGTGGCGATTTTCTCGGCGCTCTCCTTCTTCTTCCCGGTCTTTGGCGACGGCTCCAACCTGCCGTCGATCATCGGCGCATCCATCTGCCTTTGGCTGATCCACACGCTCGTCCTTTACGGCATCAAACAGGCGTCATTCGTCAATATCGTCACCACGATTGCGAAACTGGTGCCGCTGATGCTGTTCATCCTGATCGCCATCATCGCCTTCCACTGGGACAAGTTCACCTTCAATTTCTGGGGCCGCGGTGAAGAAGCCACCCTCGGCAGCATCACGCACCAGATCAAGAGCACCATGCTGGTGACCCTGTGGGTGTTCATCGGCATCGAAGGTGCCAGTGTTTATTCAGCCCGCGCGGCCAACCGCAAGGATGTGGGACGCGCAACCGTCATCGGTTTCCTTGGAGCGCTCGGCATCTATGTGCTGGTGTCGCTGCTGTCGACCGGCCTGACGAGCCAGCCGGAACTGGCCGGACTGAAAGTGCCATCCATGGCAGGTGTCTTCGAGCCGCTTGTCGGACATTGGGGTGCGCTGCTCATCAATGTCGGCCTTCTGATTTCGGTTGGCGGCGCCTTTTTGTCGTGGACGCTGCTTTGCGCGGAAATCCCGTTTTCCTGCGGTCGTGACGGCACCTTCCCGAAATGGTTTGCAGTCGAGAACAAGAACGGCTCGCCCGCCCACGCATTATGGGCAACGAACCTCGCGATCCAGTTCTTCCTGTTGCTCACCTATTTTTCCGAAAGCGCCTACCAGTTCTTCTACTTCATCGCGTCGGTCGCCATTCTGCCGCCCTATGTGTTCTCAGGCGCTTTCGCCCTGAAACTTGCGCTCAGCGGCGAAACCTATAGCGCCAACAGCAAGGCGCGGCGTCGCGACCTGTGGGTGAGCCTGATCGCAACCCTCTATGGCGTCTGGCTCGTCTATGCAGCGGGATTAAGCTTCCTGCTGATGTGCACGGTGCTCTTTGCACCCGGCATTCTGGTTTACGCGAAGGCCCGCAAGGAACATGGCGAGCCGATCTTCGAAGGATACGAAGTGTGGATAGCAGCAGGCATTACCCTGCTGGCTCTGGTCGCCATCTATCTGATGTGGACAGGGGTCATCACACCGTTCTGACATGTTCATCCGTGGGAACGGTCCTTTGCCGGCTTTCAAGATGACGCAACCGGACCAGCAAAGCCATCCCACCCAGACCACTGGTTTCAAACAGGAGCATCGAGATGAGACAATTTGGAGTGCATTCGGAAGTCGGCAAGCTGCGCACGGTGATGGTTTGCAGCCCTTCGCTGGCCCATCAACGACTGACCCCAGCCAATTGCCATGACCTTCTGTTCGATGACGTTATCTGGGTCCACGAAGCCCAGAAGGACCATTTCGACTTCGTGCTCAAAATGCGCGAACGCGGCGTGGAAGTTCTGGAAATGCAGGACCTGCTCGCTGAAACGCTGAACGACAAGGAAGCGCGGCAGTTCGTGCTCGACCGGCGCATTCTCGCCAATCAGGTGGGACGCAATGTTGCCGACTCCATGCGCCCATGGCTGGACGAACTGCCGTCGAAAAACCTTGCCGAATTTCTCATTGGCGGCGTGGCCGTTTCCGACCTTCCCGATATATGGGGCAAGGAACTGATGCTCGACGTGCTGGGCGGCACGGAATTCATCATTCCGCCAATCCCCAACACGCTTTTCCAGCGCGACTCGTCCTGCTGGATTTATGGCGGCGTGACGGTCAACCCGATGTTCTGGCCAGCACGTCAGCCGGAAACGCTGATCCAGCGTGCAATCTATAAATACCACCCGGAATTCAAGGATGGCGATTTCAAGATCTGGTGGGGCGACTTCGACGCCGACCACGGCAATGCCACGATGGAAGGCGGCGACGTCATGCCGATCGGCAATGGCACCGTGCTAATCGGCATGGGCGAACGCACGACCTATCAGGCCGTCGGCCAGGTAGCCGAAGCGCTGTTTGCAGCAAACGCCGCGACCCGCGTCATCGCTTGCGTAATGCCGAAGAGCCGCGCGGCCATGCATCTCGATACGGTGTTCAGCTTCTGCGACCGCGACCTCGTGACCATTTTTGGCGAAGTGGTGGACCAGATCCGCTGCTTCAGCATCTACCCCGGCGACGATGGCAAAATCGCTGTCCGGCCGGAAACCAAGCATCTTCTGGAAGTGGTCGCCGAAGCGCTTGAGCTGAAGAAACTGCGCTCGGTCGCAACGGGCGGCAACGCTTATGAAGCCGAGCGCGAGCAGTGGGACGACGGCAACAATGTCGTAGCGCTGGAACCCGGCGTGGTGGTCTCCTACGACCGCAACACCTACACCAACACGCTGCTGCGCAAGGCCGGCGTTGAAGTCATCACCATTCGCGGCTCGGAGCTTGGCCGCGGTCGAGGCGGCGGGCATTGCATGACCTGCCCCATCTGGCGCGATCCGGTTTGATCACCGGACACTCATCGCAACGTTATATAGTTTTGGAGACGTATCATGAGCTTTAATCTGCGCAATCGTTCCCTTCTCACGGTGCAGGATTACACGCCGCGCGAGTTTCGCTTCCTGCTGGATCTGGCACGCGATCTGAAGCGCGCCAAATATGCCCGCACCGAACAAAAACACCTGTCGGGCAAGGAAATCTGCCTCATTTTCGAAAAGACCTCCACACGCACGCGCTGCGCCTTCGAGGTCGCCTGTTCCGATCAGGGCGCCAATGTCACCTATCTCGACCCTGCGGGTTCGCAGATTGGCCACAAGGAATCCTTCAAGGATACCGCGCGTGTTCTGGGCCGCATGTATGACGCCATCGAATATCGCGGCTCATCCCAGACCGGCGTGGAAACACTGGCTAAATATGCGGGCGTACCGGTCTATAACGGCCTGACTGATGAATACCATCCGACCCAGATGCTGGCCGATGTGCTGACAATGTGGGAACACAGCGACAAGCCGATCCCCCAGATCAAATATGCCTATGTTGGCGACACGCGCTCCAATATGGGCCATTCGCTGATGATCGTCGGCTGCCTGATGGGCATGGATGTGCGCATTTGTGGACCGAAGGAACTGTGGCCTGCCGAAGAGTATCGGGAGATCGCCGAGGAACTCGCTGCGGCGTCGGGCGCAAAGCTGACTATCACCGATGATGTCAAGGCTGCGGTCAAGGATGTGGATTTCATCCATACCGATGTCTGGGTGTCGATGGGCGAACCGAAGGAAGTCTGGGCCGAACGCATCAAGCTCCTGAAGCCCTATCAGGTCAACGCAGCGCTGATGAAAGCCGCGGGCAACGCGCAGGTAAAGTTCATGCACTGCCTGCCTGCCTTCCACGACACGGAAACCGTGGTGGGCAAACAAATCGCCGATCAGTTCGGCATTTCGGATGGTCTCGAAGTGACGGACGAAGTGTTCGAATCCCACGCCAATATCGCGTTCGAACAGGCGGAAAACCGCCTGCACACCATCAAGGCCCTGCTTGTGGCAACGATTGGAGATTGAGGATGCGCATCGTCATCGCATTGGGCGGCAACGCCCTTTTGCGGCGCGGCGAGCCAATGACAGCCGAGGTGCAACGCAAGAATATCCGCACTGCTGTCGAGGCCATCGCGCCGATCACCAAGGACCACCAGGTCATCATCACCCATGGCAACGGTCCGCAGGTGGGGCTGCTTGCCTTGCAGGGCGCAGCTTACAAGCCCGACGAAGCCTATCCGCTGGACGTGCTTGGCGCCCAGACGGAAGGCATGATCGGCTATATGCTCGAACAGGAACTTGGCAATGTTCTGCCGTTCGATATTCCCATCGCCACCGTCCTCACCATGGTTGAGGTGGATGGCGACGACCCCGGCTTCCAGAACCCGACCAAGTTCGTCGGCCCGGTCTATTCGAAAGACGATGCCGACCGTATTCGTGGCGAAAAAGGCTGGGCTTTCAAGCAGGATGGCGACAAATGGCGACGGGTTGTTCCATCGCCGCTGCCGAAGCGGATATTCGAAATACGCCCGCTGAAATGGCTGCTTGAAAAGGACACCATTCTCATCTGCGCGGGCGGCGGCGGCATTCCCACCATGTATGAGAAAGGCAAGGAGCGGTCGCTTGGCGGTGTGGAGGCTGTCATCGACAAGGATCTGGCCAGTGAACTTCTGGCGCGTGAACTCAACGCCGACCTCTTCATCATGGCGACCGATGCCGAGGCAGTCTTCACCGACTGGGGCAAGCCGACGCAAAAGGGCATCCACGAAGCAACCCCGGAAGCGCTCTCGCAATATCAGTTTCCGGCAGGCTCCATGGGACCAAAGGTGGATGCCGCCTGTAACTTCGCCAAGGCGACGGGAAACTCCGCCGCCATCGGCGCACTGGCTGACATTCCCGCTATTGTCGACGGCAAGAAGGGCACGATCGTCAGCACAGGCTTTCCGAAACTAATCTGGCACTGAATTAAGTATTGAAACTCCGGTCTTTGGTGAAAGATCGGAGTTTTCTTTGTTTAAACTTACGCCTACACTCAATTTACCACCGGGGAGACCATAGAGTGAGCGAAAGCGAACAGGGTTCAACAAGCGGCGTCCGCCCTCCATCCATGCTGGATGCCCTGGTGCCTTGTATCGCACTGATCGTCTTTCTTGCCCTTTCCTATTATCTGTTCGGTGATGAGGCTTCGTCCGGTCCCAATCAGATCGCCCTTGCAGTCTGCGGTATGGTCGCCGCAGGCGTGGCCTACAAGAACGGATCGACGTGGTCCGCTGTCCGCGCCTCCGTCGTCGACGGTATCGCCGCGGGCTTACCCGCCATTCTCATCCTGATGGCGGTGGGCGCACTGATTGGCACATGGGCGCTCAGCGGCACGATCATATCCATGGTCTATTATGGGCTGAAACTGCTCAACCCCGATTATTTCTATGCCACGACTGCCATTGTTTGCGCTGCTGTCGCATTCAGCATCGGCAGTTCCTGGACTGTCGCAGGCACCATCGGCATCGGGCTGATGGGCGTGGCAGCCCATATGAATCTGTCGCCTGCCATTACGGCGGGGGCCGTCATTTCCGGCGCCTATTTCGGCGACAAGGCATCGCCGCTATCGGATACGGTCAATCTGGCGGCAGCGTCCGCCGGTTCGGAAATATTCGACCACATCAGGGAATCGCTCTGGGTGTCGATCCCGGCTTTGCTTCTGACGATTGTACTTTTTGGCCTTCTGGGTGAGCAGAACGATTTTGACGCCAGTTCTCTTCTGACGAAGATCGACAGCCAGATTCAGGTTTCGCTCTGGGCTTTCCTGCCGTTACTGCTGGTCTTCGTGCTGTCGGTGGCGCGGGTTTCACCCGTCGTGGCGATATTCGGCGGCGCTCTGGCCGGAGCGATCCAGGGCGTCATTATGGACCCGCAGCGCGTGATCACTTTTGCCAATGATGCCGCGCTGCCCAGCGCGCTTGCGCTTTTGAAAGGCGCATGGCTGGCGCTTGCCACCGGCTATACGAGTTCCGTTGGTGACCACGACATCGATATCATTCTCAGCCGTGGCGGTATGGCCAGCATGATGACGACCATCTGGCTTATCATCACCGCGCTCGCCTTCGGTGCGGTGATCGAACATGCAGGCATTCTCAATCGCCTGATCGGCCCGATGATCCGTCGTACCAAATCCGATGCCGGTCTGGTCACCACCGTTGCCGGGACCGCCGTGCTGACAAATGTGGTCACGTCCGATCAGTATATTTCAATTGCCCTGCCGGGACGCATGTTCAAACAGGCCTTTGCCAGCCGGGGCCTCGCACCAGCCCTCCTGTCCCGCGTGATCGGCGACAGCGCAACCGTGACCTCGCCACTGATACCGTGGAACAGCTGTGGTGCTTACATGGCGGCGGCACTTGGGGTCAGCACCACTGCCTATGCCGCCTTTTGCTTCTTCAACATCATCAACCTGCTGCTATCTATCGGCTTCACGCTGCTCGGTTGGCGCGTACTTCGAGTCACCCCCAAGACAGGCGTCTAGCTGACGATCCCTTTCCTGCGATAGAGCAGCCAAAGGAACCAGACACCGCCGACCAGCGAAGCGATGAGACCTGGCGACATTGGCCATGGATAGGCGATATTGCGCCCCAACCAGTCAGCGAAAATCAACATCAACGCGCCGACCAGCGCCGCTGCCGATAAACGAACCCCAATGGTGCGAAAGCCAAGCAGCGACACGAAATGCGGAACCATAAGCCCTATGAAGCTAATGGGGCCGACGGTCAGTGTTGCAGCAGTTGTCGCCACGCCTGCGACCAGCAGCAAAACCCCACGGCTTTGCGGCACCTTCAATCCGATGGCGCGGGTGGTGGTATCGCCAAGCGGGAATATTTCAAGCGGGCGTTTCAAAAGCATAGCCGCGAGGAAAACGACCAGCGCACAGACACAAACCAGAACAGCATCGCTGCTGCCGACATTGCCCATGGACCCGGAATACCAGTTCAAAAGCCCTGCCACACGCGGGTTGCCGCTGGCGAGAAGCAGGATCATCAGGGCGTGAAAGGCACTGCCAAGACCGACGCCCACCAGCAGAACCCGCTCCGGCTGAAACGCCATGCGTTTACCGATTAACGCAATCGCTGCCAGAACGACAAAAGCGCCAATGGTAGCAACGGCCAGTTTGGACATGCCACCGGCATTGGGCAGAAACAGCACCGCGACAGCCAGACCGACCCCAGCACCATAACCGATACCCAACAGATCGGGGCTCGCCATCGGGTTTCTCAATGTGCCCTGCAAGATCACGCCTGCTATGGCCAGACACACGCCAGCGCCGGCTGCCGCAAAGATGCGTGGTACGCGCCAGAGACTCGCTGCCATATCCGTCACATCTGGCAGGCTGAAAGCCCATCCTTGCGCGTTCTTCGCCACCAGAAATGACAAAGCCGCGCTCAAGACACATAGACCGCAAAGCAAGAGCAGCGCTCTCCCCGGCTGTTTGAGAGCGTTGGTTTCCGATGCCGCTTCCCCTATTTGCGGCGCACTGCCAAGCCGCACGCGCGTTGCGAGGATCACCAAGACGGGTCCGGTAAAGAGACCCGCAGCAGCGCCCGCCGGAATAGTGCCGACAATTGGCGTGATTGCCTGTAACAGCTGATCAACGCCCACGAGCAAAAGCGCACCCAGAATAGCCGACCAGGCCAGACGCCGCCCGTCATAGCCCGGCGCAAAGGAGCGTGCCAGATTGGGAGCAGCAAGCCCCACCATACCGATCAGTCCAAGGCTGCTGGTGACGATCGCAGCCATCGCCGCAGCCGCTGCCAGCAGGACCAGCCGCATGAAGGCCGGAGATACGCCGAGCCCCTTGGCCTGACCATCGCCCAGCGACAGAAGGTTGAGCGGTCGCTGCAATAGCAAAATCAGCACAGCCAATGGCAGCAGACGCGGCAGAAGATAGAGGAAGACCTCCCACCCACCCTGTTGCAGGGAGCCAGCATGCCACGTGAGAAGATTGATCAGATAATCGTGGTTAAACAGGACCAGCAGGCTGAAAACAGCGTTGCAGTAAAGCCCCACCATCAGCCCCGCCAGCACGACGGTTGTGGATGAGAACCGCCCTGCCGAAGCAACCAGCAGGGAAATACCGAGCGCCACGGCGGCTCCGCCAAGCGCGATGGGTTCGCTGCCGAAGGTCCACAGGCCGGGTGCAAAAACAAGCGCAAGAGCAAGGGCGATCTGCGCGCCGGATGCAACGCCAAGCAGGCCCGGCTCGGCCAGCGGATTGCGCAACACGGTCTGGAAAACGGCAGCGCCCAACCCCAGAACCCCACCCACCAGAAGCCCCACGGCAAGGCGTGGCAGAAAACTGTAAAAGCCGATCACATGGCGCGGATCGTCAAGATCGGGGGCCATGACAATGCGCAACCATTCAGCAGGCTTTGCAATGCTGAGAAAGCCCTGAGCGACAAGCAACAGAACCAGAACGAAGGCAATGATCAGCACGGGCCAGCGAAGCGAAAAACGCCGTTGCGCATGTTCCTGACCGGACGAAACAGAACCGATACGCATCACCGCAACCTCACGCCTTTTCCGGCATCTGCGTCAGAGCAGATGCGATCAGCCCCGACAGATGCACCGCAGACGCCATGCCGCCAAAGGGGTGAAACTGGTTCAGCCAGGCAACGCGTTTGTTGCGCACAGGGGCGAGCAATTTCCACATGGCGTTTTGTTGCAGCGAACGCTCCGTCTGAAGCCGTTGCGATGGAATATCAACCACCAGAAATGCGGCATCGGGGTTGTCCATCAGCCGGTCTAGACCGGCGCGCGCCATGCCGGTTCCATTGACCGGCCCCGTCCAGATATTGGCAAGGCCGAGCTTGCGCAGCACGGCATCCGGCAGCGTACCCGCGCCATACATGGTCATCTCGCGCCCGCCAATATCGGGCAGCATGATCCCGACAGGATGGTGATGCCCGGCAAGCTTTGCCCGCGCCTCGGCAAAGCGGTCCTCGGCCATTTGCGCAATCGCATCTGCGCCGGAACGCGGCACGCCGCACAATTCGGCCACGCGGTTGAGAATATCGACGGCAAGCTGATAGCGCTCAACATTGGGTGTGGTGATGCTTGGCACCAGCTCCACCCGTGCCACATCCGCAATGCGCGGTGTCATGACCATATTATAGTCGGTGGCGATGATAAAATCGGGCCGCAATTCCGCCAGCGCTTCAAGATTAATTTCCCAGAATGGCCCGACATCGGCAACAGTGTCAGGCAAGACCGGCGACGCCATGCGCTGACGGTAGAAACTTGTGTCAGAGAGACCCACCGGCACGATACCCAAAGACAGCATGGCTTCTGCCGCCGCCCAGTCTATCGACACAATGCGCGGCGCATCCGCTGCCCGTGCCGGATGCAGAAAGCCGGAAGGCCCCGCGCAAAGCGCGAGGCCCGATCCCGACAACAGGCCGAGTAATATCTGGCGACGGGTCAGCAAAGCACTCGCCTTAGAAACTGACCTTCACCCGGCCAATGACCGAGCGGCGGTCGCCTTCATAGCAGCTCACGGTATCTTCGCAGGTCGTGAAATACTTCTTGTCGAAGAGGTTCGTGGCATTGAGCTGGAAGGTCATGTCCTTGTATTTGTAGCTCACACCGGCATCGACCAGTGTGCGGCCGTCAACCTTGACGGTATTGGCCTTGTCACCATAGCTGGAGCCGACATAACGCACGCCGCTACCAAGGCTCAGCCCTTCCAAAGCGCCGCTATTGAATGTGTAGTTGAGCCACGCCGAGGCCTGATGTTCAGGCACCATTGTGGACTGCTTGCCGATATAGGCGGCAGCGTCTTCAGTGATTTCGGTATGGGTGTAGGTATAGGAGCCAATGAAGTCCCAGCCATAGGAAAGGTTGACCTTGCCTTCCAGCTCCAGACCGCGCGAATGGACTTCGCCGGTTGCCTGCGGGCCATCAATATAGCTGTAGGAAACCACATTCGACTTCACGATGTCGAACCATGCCATCGTGAACAGACCATCGAATTCCTTCGGCTGGTATTTGACGCCAGCTTCCCACTGACGCCCTTCCGACGGATCGAAGGTGTTGCCGCTATTGTCCGTACCGAGATTGGGAACGAAGGATTCCGAATAGCTGACATAGGGCGCGATGCCCCAAGGCGTGACATAGGTGATGCCGGCGCGACCGCTGAACTTGCCGATATTCTGATCCGTATCGCTGTCATCGAGACGGTTATGGTTGTCGAGATTCAGCCAGTCATAGCGACCACCGAGTGTCACGATCCAGCTATCGTTGAACTTGATCTGATCCTGCGCATAGATGCCGGTCTGACTGTATTTCTGGCGATAGCTTTGCGTCAGTGTCGTCGGCACGGCGATAGGAATACCGTAAGACGGGTTGAACGGATTGAGACTTGGCGCCGGATCGCGATATTGCGAGACGTCGGAGTCGGAATAGGAATAGTCGAGACCGAGCAGCGCTTCATGCGCGATATTGCCGGTTTCAAATTCGGCAACTGCCTGATTGTCTACGACAAAGCCGCTCATATTCTCGTCGAAACGACGCGCCTGACGGGTAATGCCCGTCGGTCCAAGACCAAGCGCCAGCACATTGTCGAGAAGGAAGCTCACCTGACCGTAACGCAGGTTCTGCTTCAGCGTCCAGGTGTCGTTCAGATGATGTTCGAACTCATAGCCGATGCTGCCCTGCTTCTGCACGCTTCTGTTGAAGTCGGGATCGCCGACCAGAATATTCGGGGAGTTCGGATAAAGATTGCTGATCGTGGCAGGCAAAACGCTGCCGCCGCTGTCATCACGCAACAGCTGGCCGGAAACAGTCAGCGACGTGTCGGCATCCGGCGCCCAGGTGAGCGACGGCGCGAACATGTAGCGGTCGTCCTGGACCTCGTCGCCATTGGAATATTCGAACTGCGTATCGCTTTTGCGCACCACGCCGATCATGCGATAAAGCAGCGTCTTGTCTTCATTCACCGGGCCCGTCAGATCGACGCCGAACTGCTTGCGGTTATAGCTGCCATATTCCACCGAAGCTTCGTGAAAGGCTTCGGCCTGCGGCTTCTTGGTGACGCGATTGACCAGGCCACCCGCATCACTCTGACCATAGAGCGACGATACCGGGCCGCGCAGCACTTCCAACGAATCCAGCTCATAGGGGTCGGTGCGGAAAAAGGTGTAACTGTTGGAAAGCTGGCGCAGACCATCCTGATAGGAACTGGTGGACTGGGCGTTGAAACCGCGCATCAGAATCCAGTCATAACCCTTCGGGTCCGGGCCATAGGTTTCAATCGTCACACCCGGCACATAGCGCAGGATTTCAGTCACGCTCTGCGCATTCTGGGTTTCGATCTGCTTGCGGCTGACCACCGAAACCGACTGTGGCACTTCAATCAATGGCGTATCGGTTTTGGTTGCGCCTCTGGAATTTTCGACCACGACGCTGCCAGACGTGTCGCCCGCGACTGCGCCTTGCAGGGTGATCGTGTCGAGAAGCAGCGAACCGTCCGCAGCCACAGCTCCCGCATCGCCTGCCTGCTGGGCGGAAATGGTCACGGTGTTGCCGCGAATGCGATAGGAGAGACCCGAGCCGGACAGGATGCTATTCAGCGCTTCCGAACGGGTGAGCGAGCCTTTCGCACCAGAGGAATTCTTGCCGCGCACGATATTGGCATCATAGAAAAGCTGGACGCCGGTATTGTTGGAATATTGCACCAGAGCCTTGGACAAAGGCTGTGCGGCAATATTGAAGGAAATGCGCTGCACCTGCTGCCCGGCACCGGCGGCCTGCGCCCAGACCGGGCTTGTCGCAAACGAAGCGACCAGCGCGCTTGCTGCCAGAAGATGCAAGGAGAGCTTCGATTTGAGAAGAAGAGCTGCGCGTCCCTGGCCAATCCCTGTCTGAATTCCGCTCGTCTTATCCACGCGCATGCTGCAATCCCCAATGTCTGACACCCCCGCCGACGGGCGGGAAACTCTGTTTCATGGCGGCCGCCAAGCAGCCCTCAGATGGTTAGACACCTCGCAAGCGCGAACTAATGATCGGTCTGGAAAATATTTTTGATAATTTTTGTCAGGTTAATGCCGCGTGACGACTGTTACCCAGCCGGAAGCGTTCATAACCTTAACGGGAAGGGTTTCAGCAATGGTGGCTAGCGCCGCTTCCGCATCGCGCGTGTCGAAGATCGCCGTCACCGGCATATTGCCTATTTCGGCGTCGGTCAGGAAAATCCTGCCCCGACGATAACGCTCGAGTTCCGTCAGCACACGGCGCAGCGGCACATCTTCGAAGATCACGCGGTCATTGCGCCATGCTTCGACGATCTGACTGTCGGAGCGGTGCGGCGCGGCAATCGCATCACCACCGAAAGTCAGTTGCCAGCCTTCGTCGAGCCGCACCGGCGCGGCATCGCCAAAGGCCACCGACACGGCATGTTCAACCACGGAAACCGTAACCTCATCCTCATCCAGCTTGACATCGAAGGCTGTGCCCAGCGCGGTGATGGTGCCGCCTTTGGCGGAAACTACAAAAGGACGCGCCGCATCGGCAGCAACCTGAAAAAAGCCCTGCCCCTGATGCAGCACCAGATCGCGGCGCTTGTCGGAAAAATCGACCGACAGCGCGGAATAGCTGCCAAGCTCCACCGTGCTGCCATCGGCAAGGGTAAAGCTGCGGCGCTCGCCAACATCGGTCTTGTAAGTTGCAAACAGGCCGGGGCGCGACAACATATAGACGCCCGGCGCCAGCACCAGCGCCGCAAGCCCGCCCAGAACGACCCCACGCCTGCTGACGCGGTTCGAGCCCTTGTACCTGTCATATTCGGGTTTTACCGCATCGAAACGCTGCCACAGGGCTTGCGCACGCTCATAAGCAACACGGTGCGCCGGATCAGATGCCATCCAGGCCGAAAACGCACGCCGGTCATCGGCGCTGACGGCGGTATCCTGCAAACGCACGAACCATTCCAGCGCCTTCATGAAAACCGGGTCGGTCTCGATATCCTTCATGCCTGCCCACAACTGCCTTGGCTCTTCCTATGCGGAGAGCCGTTTGTCGAGTTCGGCCAGAGCCGCCACAATCTGGGTTATAACCGTATTGCGCGAAATTCCCATACGCTCGGCCACTTCATCATAAGTCAGGCCTTCAATCCTGTTGAGGACGAAAGCCTCACGACGACGCGGCGGCAAGTCTGCGATGGCCTGCAAAAGACGGCGCAGCTCGCTGCGATAAAGCGCGGTCATTTCCGGCGAAGGCGTGCTGTCGGCATAACGCTCCGGCGCGTCGTCCTCAATCTCCACATCTGAGCGGCGGCGCGCATCGCGCAGGTGATTGAGCGCCAGATTGCGCGCGGCGCGTTTGACATAGGCCGCGCCCGGCGCGGCATCGGGAGAGCCATTGTCTGGCCGCGACAGCATGTTGAGAAAGGCCTGCTGGACGACATCTTCTGCGGTCGCCGTATTGCCGACGATACGCCGCACGAAAGCGCGCAGACCAACCTGCTCGCTCTCATAAAGTTCAGTCAGATCCCACAGCCGTGAGGTCATTCTACCGCGATCCCCGCAGACATATTGCTCTGCATCGGCAATAGCGATTTGGAAAATCTCACGCAATCACAGTGATTTAGAAGAATTCCAGCCAGCGCGATAAAATCATGTGTTAAATAGTCATGTTTTTACAAACAAAACATAGGCTTCCACTGATAAGCCAGCGCTCCATCAGGCGGCGAACAGGAGCTGGACAGCCAAGCTTTCCAAAGCGCATGTATCAAAAATACCACATTTTATAGGGAGCTACGGCGCGACAGAAGCGCGATGAAGCAGGCCCCACCCAGAAGCGAGGCGAACAGGCCGAGCGGCAGGTTGTAGGGAAAAGCCACCATTCGTGCGAGCCAGTCTGCACTGACCATCATCAAAGCACCGATCAGCATGGATGCTGTCAGGAAGCGCTTCGGCGTATGCAGGCCGAAATTGCGCGCCAGATGCGGAGCAATCAGCCCGACAAACGAGAGCGGCCCAACCATCATGGACGCGATGGCCGTCAGAAGCGCTGCAATCAGCACGATGACAAGACGCGGCAGAATGAGCGAAAGACCAAGACTCCGCATAGTCACCGAACCGAGCGGCAGAATATCGAGCCAGCGCGACAGAGTGAGCAGAAGGGCAAATCCCGCCGCCAATGCGATTGCCGCCAGCCAAAGTTGCATGGGCGTCGCCTGTGCGCCGGTGCCGCTTAACCAGCCAAGTAGAACAAAGGCCTGCGGGGAGCCGGTTGCGATGATGGCTGTCAGAATGGAGCTGACCATCGCACCAAGGCCGACACCGGCCAGAAGCAGCTTTTCAGCACCGAAGCCGCTGCGTGCCGCAACGGCCAGAATGAAGATCAGCGCCAGAACCGAGCCGATGGTCGCGCCGAGCCATTGCATGGACAGACCAGCAACCGGCAGCAGCAGAACCACCGCCAGACCGCCTCCCGCACCAAGGCCGACGCCCAGAATTTCGGGACTGGCGAGCGGATTGCCGGTCATGCGCTGGAGAATGGCCCCGGCCAGCGCCAGCATGCCGCCCGGCAACCCCGCTAGAGCGAGCCTTTGCAAGCGCCAGTCGAGAAGCGCATCGAACAGTTCACCACGGGCGAGAACAAAACCATCCTGCCCCCGGCCGAGAGTGAGCGTGATGGCAGCAGCAAGCAGAACAAGCAAAAGCAGAACGGCGAAGAAAATCCCCGCGCGCTTCAGGCGAACCGCGCTTTCCTCGCTCTTGCCCGACGGCCATTCAAACATGCGCAGACGCGGCAGCATCCACAGCAGCAAGGGGCCACCGAGCAGCGCGGTCGCAGCGCCCACCGGCAGGCGGTCGCCAGTGACAGTCTGCAACAGGCTGACACAGCCGTCAGTCAACCAGAGCAAAACCGCCCCAATAGCGGGCGCAACGATCAGCTTCGTTTTAAGACGCCGCGCGCCGGACAGCTGCGCCAGCGTGGGGGCGACCAGACCGACAAAGCCCAATATGCCGACCTCGGCGGTAATGCTGGCCGCCAGCCAGACGGCAATGGCAATCACCAGCAGGCGGCTTGCCGCCAGCGACAGGCCGAGACTGCGCGCATTGGCATTGTCGAGCGCCAGCAATGTCAGCGGTCGTAGCAGGAAGAAGGCAATCCCGCCGCCGATCAAAACCCGCAGGCCAAGAGAAATGCCCGGTCCCCAGCTCTGCTGTTCCAGCGAGCCGCCACCCCAGACAAACAGCGAGAAGACATATTCGCCATTGGCCAGAATGAGCGCCGTGCTTGCCGCCGTTGCGGTTAGCGACACGATCATGCCGCAGAGAATGACAGAAGCCGGTTCCAGCGAGCGTTTCCAGTTGAGCGCCAGCACGAGACTGACCGCCGCGAGCCCTCCCGCCAGAGCCAACCATTCGCGGAAGATCAGCGCTGCGGGCAGATAGAGCATGCCTGCTGTCATAGCGAGCTGCGCCCCGGCGGCAATGCCCAGCGTCGAGGGTTCGGCAAGAGGATTGCGCAACACCTGCTGCAACAGCAAACCCGAAAGCCCAAGACCGGCCCCGCAGATCAAGGCCATGGCATTGCGCGGCAGAACGGTGTCGAATGCGATGACCCGATGCAGCGCCAGTAATTCAGGCGAACTGGCAGGGGCATTCAACGCACGCGTGAACTCGAAGGCGGCCATAAGAGCCGCGACAAGTGCGAGCAGCCCCCAGAACAGAAGCGGCCTTATACCCGCAAATCGTTCCTCGATTGCTTGCGTCATAGGCGAGCCTCCCCGTTCTCTCCCCAATTCTGGAGAAGAAGCCGGGCAAAGCGGCGCGCCGCTGGCAATCCGCCGAAATGATCGAGCGGCGGCAGGAACAGAACGCGTTTTTCACGGATGGCGGGCAGCGCATTCCACAGGGAATTCTGCGGCAGGCGATAAAGGGTTTCTGGATCGGTCGGGCCGATGACCACGATGGATGCGTCCGGCGCTTCAGCCAACTGTTCCAGCCCCACCGGTGCTGCGGCTGAATAGCTTGTGTCCTGCGTCCATGCATTCTCGAAACCAAGCCGGACCAGCACATCACCAAACAGACTATCGCGACCGAATGCGCGAAAATGGCGAGCATCGCCCAGACTGATAATGAAGACCTTATGCCCGGAAGCCGATGCGAAATGCTGGCGCGCCTCGGCAATCTCGCGCGCGACTGTCGCAACATAGGCGCGAGCTTCCGCAGCCAGACCGAGCTTTTCGCCAAGGCTTAACGTCGCCTCTTCCAGCATCGCGTATGGCGGCTGACCGGCACTGTAGACAGTCGGCGCGAAAACCGGCGCAATGCGTTCAAGGGCTGCACGCTGATATTCATAGAAGTTGGACGCGACGATCAAATCCGGTTCGATCATGCGCAGCAGCTCAAGATTGGGCGCACCGCGCAGACCGAGATCGGTGACGCTCTCCGGCACTGCAGGTTCAAGCTGCATCTGCCGGTACTGTCGCAGTTCTGATGCTGCCGCTGGCACAGCGCCGATGGCCAGCGCGGTCTCCAGCATGGCCCAGTCGATCACGGCAAAACGCGTCGATGCCGCATAGGCCGAACGCAGTGCAGGCGCCACGAAAAGGGCGCCTGCAAATCCGAGAACCGTGCGACGGGTAACTGTCATGACGGAACGCGCGGCCAGAACCGGCGCATCACCACTTGGTGTGCACCTTGAGCAAAGCCTTCCTGCCTTCGCCATAACCGCAGACATAGACGCCCTGACATCCAGCGACATAATTCTTGTCGAACAGATTGGTCACGTTGAGATCGATGCCCCAATTATCCTTTTCGTAGCCGAGTTTCAAATCGGCAAGCGCAACGGCAGGCACCTTGAGCGTGTTCTGCTCGTCGGCATAGGACGAACCGACATAACGCACGCCGCCGCCGAGCGTCACGCCCTTGAGCGCGCCTTCAGGCACCTTGTATTCGACGAAGAGCGAAGCCTGCTGTTCCGGCAGAAGATAAGGACGCTTGCCGACCAGCGACTCGTCCGAGGCGTTTTCCTTGACCTTCAGATCATAGGCGGTCACGCTCGCCGTGACCTTCCAGTCGTCAGCAATATTGGCTTGCATTTCGAGTTCGAAACCGCGCGAATTGACCTTGCCAAGCTGTTCGCGGGCGAAGCTCGAGCCGGTCAGCGAGTTTTCCTTGGTCAGATCGAAGAAGGATGCGGTGATCAGACCATCAAAGAATTCCGGACGATATTTGACGCCCGCTTCGTACTGAACGCCGGTTTCCGGCTTGGCATAGCTGCCGTCATACAGGGTCTCGATGATCGGATTGAAGAAGGTCGCGGCGCTGACATAAGGCGTAATGCCGTTTTCAAATTCGTAGCCAAGACCCGCACGACCCGAAAAGCGGCCCGTGTCATATTCGAAGCTCGGCAGTCCCGAGGCTTCGGTCCAGACGTGATCATAGCGACCGTTCAGCGTCAGTATCCATCCATCGCCGAACTCCATGCGGTCCTGCGCATAGACGCCGAGCTGATTGCGACGCAGATCCTGATCGATATAGGGATCCCACATCGGGCCCTGAGCCTCGCCATAAACCGGGTTATAGGCGTCGATGATCGTCGCACCGCCGGTCTGCTGCATCTGGTCGATGCGGAAATAGCGGTACTCCGCGCCAAACAGCAGATTGTGGTCGATGGCACCGGTCGTCACCTTGCCTTCAAGCTGGTTGTCGGCCTGGAAGGTGTTCACCGTCGTATCGTGCTTGAAGTTGATGCGAGACAGATAAGGATTGCCCGCCGTCGGCTGAGCCAGATACCCGTCATAGCCATAGGGATAGAGGCTATGCTCCTTCACATGCGCAAAGCCGTAGCGGACGTTCTGGCGGATCGTCCAGTCATTGTCGAATGTGTGTTCGAACTCATAGCCGAGCGAAACCTGTTCGCGATCGTAGGAATCGACATCCGGATCGGTGAAGTTGGCCTTGCGCGAAATCTTGCCAAACTCGGTCGGCACTACAGTGCCGTAGTAAGGCAGAAAGCCGCCATCATGCGTCAGGTCGAGATGGGTATAGTTGGCCAGAATGGTCAGGCTGGTCGATTCATCCGGCTTGTATTCGATGCTCGGCGAGATGACGCCACGAAACTCCTTGGAGAAATCCGTGTAGTTATTGCCGCCCTGAATCTTGCCGTTGACGCGGTAATTGACCGTCTCCGTTGCCTTGTCGCCAATGTCGAAGCCCAGATAGCCATTGCCGTAGCTGTTGATCCCCGCTTCGAGATAGCGCAGCCGCTCACCCGTCGGGCGCTTGCTGATATAGTTCACGATGCCGCCCGGATTGGCGCCGCCGTAAAGGGCGGATGCCGGGCCGCGCAGAACGTCGATACGCTCGATCCCGAAACTGTCGATGAAGTAACCGCCGAAGCCGTAGCTGAAATTCTGCAATCCATCGAGATAGGTACCGTTGGCCGTCGCGTCGAAGCCGCGAATATAGAGCCAGTTCGTATCATTATCGACGCCGAAAGGCTGGGCCAGTACACCGGGCGTATAACGCAAGGCTTCGTCGATCTTCTGCGCGCCGAGCGCATCCATCTGATCGCGTCCGACAACCGATACGGATTGCGGAATCTTGTCGATTGCAACACTGTCTTTCGAACCTGTGGTCGTGGCACGTGGGACAAAGCCCTTGACCGGTCCAAGACCTTCGGCGCGCGTGGTGCCGCCATTGCCATCCGACTGGATGACAACCGTGTTCAGCTCGAGGGGTTTGGCGGCTTCCTGCGCAAATGCAGGAATAGCGGCAAGCGCGGTACCGCTTGCCAGCAGGACGAGAAGATTGTGCTTCATCGACGGCATATGATGTGACCCCTCAAAGGATAAAAACGCGAACCTTCACAGGCTCCCGCGACCCCGCAGACGGGCTCGTTAATATGAGTGCTTATATCAAGATTATACGGCAGGATTGTTCGTTCTTCCGCCAAATTGAACGATTTTCAGCTCATCTCAGCGCGTGGTAAAAAAGCAATCGAGACTGTTGCGATATTACAATTGCTGCTTCAGCCATGCTGCCGGTGTGGTGCCAGTCTGCTTCTTGAAAACACGAGTGAAATGGGCCTGATCGGAGAACCCGACCAGCGCCGCAATATGCGGCAGTGGCGTGTGCGCCTGAAGCAGCAACACTTGCGCCCGCGCAATGCGCCGCTCCATCTGCCAGCTATGCGGCGACACGCCCGTCGATGCCTTGAAGGCGCTACAGAAATAGGTTTCAGACAAGCCCGCCAGATCGGCCAGTTCCTGCAAGCGGATGATGCGCGCGTAATTATCCTCGATGAAATCAGTCACGCGCCGCAGACGCCATGGCGAAAGCTTGCTGGCGCCCGCTCGTGGCTGCGCTTCCGCCCCGAACAATTCCGCGACCAGCGCGTTGATCAGGCCTTCGCCATAGAGATCGTGCAACGGCGCATTGGACAGGCACTCTTCCGCCAGAAGCCCGCCGATCTGTTCGATTTTGGTATTCGAAAACAACAGGCGCGGACGCTCAATCGCAGCTCTGTCGAGCGCGCCGCCAAAGCGCTGCTGAAGCGTGTTGGTGTCCAGATGCAGATCGAGATGCTTGAGCTTGCCCGGTCTCGCACTCTCGCTCCAGATCGTCATGCCCGCCGGAATATAGCAGAGGCGTGACGGGTTTGCGCCTTGCGCGACCGCACGCCCTTTGCTGCCGGGACGGATATCCAACGCGCCCTGACTTTCGCAGACGAGAAACAGGCGCGGCGCTTGCGAAACATACTCGCCCCGCGCGCCGGGACCGCATTCGACAGACCACACGTCGGCAATCGCGCCGTTCCAGACGCGATAATGAAGATCGTCAAGTAAAGTGACGTCTTCGATCCGGCTTTTCATATGCGGATGGAAACCCAACTGATCTTTCCCAAGGCCACGATTGCGAGCATTTCCTGCAAATGCGAGAGCGCTTTGCGTTCTGGCATGCTCAAAATATGTATAACGCACTCATGTTTTTGTGGCAACTTTCGAAAAGCCGCGTTATTGCATGGCTTCCATCTGCCAAAAGGACAGAGATTGATGACTTCCAACTTGTTCGAACTTGAGAATGTCAGCTTTTCGGTTGCCGGGCGCACCTTGTTGCAGCCTTTGACCATGTCGATACCGGCAGGAAGCGTGACGGCTTTGATCGGACATAACGGTTCCGGCAAGTCGACGCTGCTCAAAATCCTGGCCCGGCAGCAACCCGCTTCGGGCGGCACAATCCATTTTGCCGGCAAGCGCCTCGACCAATGGGGTGATCGCGAATTTGCGCGCAAGCTTGCCTATCTGCCGCAGCAGACGGCATCTGCTTCGGGAATGCTGGTCAAGGAACTGGTCGCGCTGGGCCGCTATCCGTGGCACGGCGCATTGGGCCGCTTTGGCGAGACCGACCGGACCAAGGTGGAAGAGGCAATCGAGCTGACCGGGATCGCACCTTTTGCCGACCGGCTTGTCGATACGCTGTCCGGCGGCGAACGCCAGCGCGTCTGGCTGGCCATGCTGGTGGCGCAGGATGCACAGTGCCTGCTTCTCGACGAGCCGACATCGGCGCTCGACATTGCCCATCAGCTGGAAGTTCTGTCGCTGGTGCGCAAGCTGTCGCAGGAAAAAGAACTGAGCGTTTTCATCGTGCTGCACGATGTGAACATGGCCGCGCGCTTTTGCGATTCCATTTTCGCACTGCACAGCGGCCGCCTGATCGCCCAGTCGACACCTGAAGGCGTGATGGAGCCCAAGCGGCTACAAGAGATTTACGGCGTGCCGATGGAAGTCATGCGCCACGCCGCAACCGGGTATCTGATTGCCGCTCCTCTCTAGTCAGAGCGGCTGGCCTGCGAGGTAGCGTTCCAACGTCCTGGTCGTGCCATCCTGCCAGATTGCTTTCAGCGCTGAAGTGAACGCAGCGACATAGGCGGGATTGGCGGCAAGCGCGCCGAAAATATCATCCATTGCCAGCCACGCAGCCGGGTCAGCCTTGGCAAGCGCTGCCTGCTTGGTCAGGCGATCCCATGACGGATCATTCGGCTCGATCACCGCACCGCTGTCCGTCGTGCCATAGCAATAGCGGCACCAGAAAGCCGAGACCAGCGCAAGCCCGGTCACCGAATGTCCCTTCGCCACGCGGTCGGCAGCTGTAGGCAGGATGAATTTCGGCTGGCGGTTGGAGCCATCCAGACACAGGCGGCGGATGGTGTCGCCAATGCTTGGATTGGCAAAGCGCTTGTCGATCAGAACGCGATAGGCTTCCAGATCGGTATCCGGCACGGGTGGTATTTCCGGGATGATCTCATCCTTCGTCAGCTTTTCCAGATAGCGCCGGATCAGCGGATGCTCCATGGCCTCATGCACGAAATGAATGTCGAGCAAGCCGCCCGGATAGGCGATGGCCGCGTGGCCGCCATTCAGAATGCGGATTTTCATCAACTCATAAGCGGCGACCTGATCGGTGAAGGTAACGCCGACTTTTTCCAGAGCCGGGCGTCCGGTCGGGAAATTATCCTCCATCACCCATTGCTTGAAAACTTCGCAGAACACCGGCCAGCCGTCATCGACACCGAAATCCTTCGTGGCAATCTCGCGTTCGCGCGCGCCGGTGGCTGGCGTGATACGATCCACCATCGAATTCGGGAAAGCGACATTGGCGGAAATCCAGTCGGCGAAGGTCGGGTCGCTCAGCTTGGCGAGCCCCGTCACAGCATCTTCCGTCACATGGCCGTTGCCCGGAATGTTATCACAGGACATGACCGTGAAAGGCTGGACACCCGCCGCCTTGCGCAGTTTCAGCGCCTGAACGATCAGGCCGAAGACGGTTTTCGGGTGATCAGGATGCGCCGCATCCGCCACGATATCCGGATGGGCGGGATCGAAAGTCTGGCTGGCCGGGTCGATATAATAGCCGCCCTCGGTGATGGTCATCGCAACGATACGTGTGTCTGCTGACGTCAGATAAGCCATCAGGGCCTTGCGCCCTTCCTCGGTCGAAATGGTGACATAATCAACCATCGATGCGGTGATGCGCGCACCCGCATGATCGGCCTCCTGCTCGACAACAGTCGTCAGCCAGTCCTGCGCCTTGAGCGTATCGCGCATGGCATCGTCGCTCGCGCGCACGCCTGCACCCACCAGCGCCCAGTCATGCCCCTCGCCGGTCGCAAACAGATCGTCCAGATAGACAGCCTGATGCGCGCGGTGAAAATTGCCGACGCCAAAATGCACGATACCCGGCTTCAGCCCGGCTGGATCGTAGCCGGGCTTATGCACCTTATCGAAGCTTTGAAGCGTTGCGCGCGATAGCTTGGTCATGACGGTATCCTTTATTCAAGCGGGTACAAACTGGACTTTCATGGTCGCGGGGTCGCCACCATGCTTGGTGAAGAACGGCAGCATTTCCTCCAGCGGCAGCCGGTGGGAAACGAGCCGCGCCATTGAGCCGCCATTTGCACCGGAAAAGTCCTGTTTCAATATATCCAATGCCTGCGGAATATTACGGTTCAGCGAATGCGAACCAGCAATCCTGATCTGACGGCGGAAAATCTCGAACGGCGCGACGGCAATCCGTGCGTCGGGTGCACAGACGCCGAATACAAGAACGGTTCCGCCATCGGCGGTGAAACCGACCATGCTTTCCGCCACCTTGGCTATGCCGGTGGCGTCGGCGACGAAATCGAAGCTGCGCTGGCGCTTGTCCAGCGCTTGCGAACCGGACACAACCGGCTCAAGCCCGAGGCTTTCAACGAAGGCCAGTCGATGCTCGTTGATATCGGCGACGGCGACCTGCGGCACGCCCTGCGCCTTCAATGACAAAGCCAGCAACAGACCGATGGGGCCTGCCCCGAACACCAGCGCGCTTTCCGTGCCGTGCAGGCCTGTTTTCAATTCCGCCGCGCCAAGCCCGTTCAACACGCAGGCCAACGGTTCGGCAAGGGCCGCCACATCATAAGGGAGATCGCCGATGGGATGGTGATGGCTGGCATTGACGAGGCTCATGCCTGCAAAGCCGCCATTATGGGTCACGCCATAGGCTTTCAGATCGGAGCAGAGATTGGTCAGCCCCTTGAGGCAGGCGCGGCAATGACCGCAGGGAATATTGGGGTCGACCGCAACGCGGTCGCCGACCTTCACATTGGTCACGTCTTCGGCCACCGCCACGACAGTGCCCGCATATTCATGCCCCGGCACCAGCGGAAAAGCGCTGGACCCATAGCGGCCATGCAGCACGTCGATATCGGTGTGACAAAGACCCGATGCCTTGACGTCGATCAGCGCGTGTCCCGGCTGCAATGCCGGTTCCGGCAGATCGGCCATACCTGCTTCGCCGTGGCCGGTAAAATAGATCGCTTTCATTGTCTGTCCCGGCCTCGTCTCACGCCATCCAGTTACCGCCGTCGACACCGAATGTCTGGGCAAGAATATAGTCGCTGTCCGACGAAGCGAGGAACACCGCCATGCCGGTAATATCTTCTGGCGTCGCGAAGCGACCGATCGGCACGGACTTTGCCACGGCGGCTTTTTTCTCGCCCGGCTTCAAGCCTTCCCATTTGGCGAAATTCGCATCCACCACGTCCCAATGTTCGCCATCAACCACGCCCGGCGCAATCGCGTTCACGTTGATGCCGTGCTTGACCAGAGCGAGAGCCGCCGACTGCGTAGCGGAAATCATCGCCGCCTTGGATGCACAATAGAGCGTTACCAGCGCCTCGCCGCGACGACCGGCCTGGCTCGCCATATTGATGATCTTGCCGCCGCGTCCGCGCTTGATCATCACATTCGACACCGCCTTCATCATGAAGAGTGGGCCCTTGAGATTGATGCCGAGCACGCGCTCATAGCTCTCTTCGGTCAGCTCATTGATCGGCGCCATGTCGAAGATCGCGGCATTGTTGACCAGAATATCGATACCGCCATATTCGGCATCGACGGCGGCCACCACCTTGTCGATTGCGCCCAGATCCGTCACGTCCAGCTTCACCGCCTTCACAGACGGGCCGATACCGCGTGCTGCTTCTTCCGCCCGCTCAATATTGATATCGGCGATGATGACCTTTGCGCCCTCTTGCGCATAAGCAGCCGCAAAGCCAAGCCCGATGCCGCGCGCAGCGCCGGTGATGAGGGCAACCTTGTCTTTCAGTCTCATGGACTTTCTCCGGTAATGTAGTGTTTTTTAACGGTGCGTTTTCTTTTCAGACAGGATCATCGGATGGCGGTCACGGCGCTGAAGCGCCAGGCCATCGGGCGTGAAGAGATGAGCGTCGGCGGCATCGAAACCAAGCCTGGCCGCTTCATGCACGCGCGCCGTGCTGTTGCCGCCAGCTTCCGCCACGATCAGGCCGGAAGCAGCATCGTTTTGCACATAAAGATAAGTCTCGCCGCCAAGACGCTCGACCACCATGATCTCGCCTTCGAGAATGCCGTCATCCGCCGGATGCAAATGTTCCGGGCGAACGCCGAGAACCAGCGGCGCACCGGCACTGACGCCATCTACTGCGACCGGCACCTTGACCGAACGCCCATTGGCAAGCTGCACCGTCACGCCGTCGCTATCGACCGCGCTCGCCTTGACCTCGATGAAATTCATGGTCGGCGATCCGATGAAGCCCGCCACGAAACGATTGACCGGGTGGTGATAAAGCTCCAGCGGCGAACCGACCTGTTCCAGCTTGCCATCGCGCAGCACGACAATCTTGTCGGCCAGCGTCATGGCTTCAACCTGATCATGCGTGACATAGATCATCGTCGCATTGAGCCGGTCATGCAGGCGCGCCAGCTCGATACGCATCTGCACGCGCAGCGCCGCATCGAGATTGGAAAGCGGCTCGTCGAACAGGAAAATCTTCGGCTCGCGAACCATGGCGCGCCCGATGGCGACACGCTGGCGCTGACCACCCGAAAGCTGTTTCGGTTTGCGATCCAGCAATTTGTCGAGCTGCAATGTCTTCGCGACGTCTTCCACCTTGCGGTCGCGCTCGGCTTTGGCAATCCCTGCGAGCTTGAGCGCGAAACCCATATTGTCGCGCACATTCATATGCGGATAGAGCGCATAGGTCTGGAACACCATCGCAAGCCCGCGCTCATCCGGCGGAGTATCATTGCATTGCTGCCCGTCGATCAGCAGATCACCGCTGGTGATTTCCTCCAGCCCGGCAATCATTCGCAGAAGCGTGGACTTGCCCGAACCGGACGGCCCGACGAAGACCACGAATTCGCGGTCTTCGATATTAAGGTCCACACCCTTGATGACGTCGATATTGCCGAAGGACTTGGTGGCGTTATGAAAAGAAAGCGTAGCCATGGGGTTCCCTTTATTTCACGGCGCCGAAGGTGAGACCGCGCACCAGCTGGCGCTGCGTAACCCAACCGAAGACGAGGATCGGCGCGATGGCGAGCGTGGACGCTGCCGAGAGTTTTGCCCAGAAAAGCCCTTCCGGTGACGAGAAGGACGCGATGAATGCGGTGAGAGGCCCGGCCTGCGAGGCCGTGAGATTGAGGCTCCAGAAAGCTTCGTTCCAGCACAGGATGATGGAAAGAAGCGCCGTCGATGCAATGCCGGGCAGGCTTAGCGGCAAGAGCAGATAGCGTATCTGCTGGCCGACCTTCGCCCCGTCCATACGGCTCGCCTCAAGGATTTCATGCGGCACTTCCTTGAAAAAGGAATAGAGCATCCAGACCACAATCGGCAGATTGGAAAGGGTGAAGATGATAATCAGCCCGGTGCGCGTATCGAGAAGCCCGCTGTCGCGCGCCAGAAGATAGATCGGCACCAGAACACCCACCGCAGGCAGCATCTTGGTGGAGAGCATCCACAACAGCAGATCCTTGGTGCGCTTGCCCGGAAAAAATGCCGCCGCATAAGCCGCCGGAACGGCGATCAGCAGAGACAGAATCGTAGCGCCAAGGCTCTCGATCACGCTGTTCATGGCGTAGCGGAAATAGTCGGCGCGCTGATTGACCGCCGCGAAGTTTTCCAGCGTCGGCTGGAAGAACAGCTTTGGCGGAGCGACCGCGTCGATCTCCGTCTTGAATGCCGCAAGCAACATCCAGAGGATCGGAAAGAACATCAGAAGCGCCACGATCCAGCCAATAATCCCGGCGGAGAGTGCAGCTTTGTCGAACTTGCGTTTTGCAGCCATCGTTCGTCTCCCCTAATTATCCAGATTGCGCGCCACGGTTCGGATGAGGAACGCGGCAACGATATTGGCGAGGATGATGGCGATGACACCGGCGGCCGAAGCGCCGCCGATATCCCACTGAAGGAGCGCCTTCAGATAGATGAAATAGGTCAGCGTCGTGGTGGCGATACCCGGCCCACCGGACGTGGTGACGAGAATTTCCGCGAAGACCGACAGAAGAAAGATCGTCTCGATCATGATGACGACCGAGATCGGGCGCAACAGATGCGGCAGGACGATATAAAAGAACATCACCGGCCCTTTGGCGCCATCAAGCCGCGCTGCTTCCATCTGCTCGCGGTCGAGCGACTGCATGGCGGTCATCAGGATCAGCGTCGCGAAAGGCACCCACTGCCAGGATACGATCATGATGATCGACGCCATAGGAAACTGTCCGAACCAGTCTATGACCGGCAGTCCGAGACTGCGCGAGATAAAGGCGAACAGCCCGTTGACCGGGTGCATCAGAAGGTTTTTCCAGATCAGCGCCGACACTGTCGGCATGACGAAGAACGGCGCAATGACCAGAAGCCGCGCAATGTTCTTGCCCCAGAAATCCTGATCGAAAATCACGGCGAACAGAACGCCGAACACCACCGAAATGGCCAGAACCGAGCCCAGCAGAATGAGCGTCTTCATGATGGCCGACCAGAGCCCCGGATCGGACAGCAGGAACTTGTAGTTCGAGAAACCGGCAAAACCGGTCACGAAGGGATTGATGAGATTGTAATACTGAAACGAGAACCAGAGCGTCATCGCCAGTGGGACGATCATCCATAGCAACAGCAGGATGACGGCGGGTGCAAGCAGAGGTCCGGTGCGGACGCTGCGGCGCGATTTTGCGGCAAAGCGCGATTTGGTGCCTGTGGCCAAGGCCGGGTTTGCTGGCATGTCTGACGTTCCTCCCCTTCCCGCTTTGACATCCGCTACGCCTTTTAAGGGTGCAGCCGATCGCGCGAAAATCGAGCCTGCCGCCCGGTCCCTTCAGGCAGTTCCAGCAAGAGTGCGAAGCGACTTTGCTGGAACTGCGCGGAAGCGAAACGTGCGGCGGCAGGCTGATGGTAACCGGATTACTTGATGTAACCGGCCTGCGTCATGATCTGTTCGGCCTGCTTCTGTGCGCCATCGAGCGCCGCATCGACGCTTTGCTGACCGGCGACAGCCGAAGAGATAGCCTGACCGACAATCGTACCAATCGCCTGGAATTCAGGGATCGCCACGAACTGGATACCGGTATAGGGGACCGGGTCCTTGGTCGGCTTGGTTGGGTCGGCCGATTCAATCGCCTTGAGAACCGTCTCGGCGAAAGGCGCAGCCTTCTTGTACTCTTCGTTGGCATAGGTCGACTGACGCGTGCCTGGCGGAACGGCAACCCAGCCTTCCGACTTACCGACCAGTTCGACATAGCCCTTGGAGGTCGCCCATTTCAGGAACGACTTTGCGGCTTCCGCCTTCTTGGTCGATGCCGGGATGGCGAGGTTCCACGACCAGGCCCATGAAGAGCCGTTCGGCGTCACTTCGACAGGTGCCTTGGTGAAGGCAACCTTGTCGGCAACCTGGCTCTGCTTCGGATCGTAGATGCGGCCCGCAGCCGAGGTGGCGTCGATCCACATGGCGCAATGGCCGGTGGAGAACAGCGCCTGATTTTCATTGAAGCCGTTCGAAGTGATTCCGGGAGGGCCTGCTTCCTTCATCAGATCGACGTAGTAATTGATGGCTTTTTTCCAGGTATCGGAGCTCATCTGCGGCTTCCAGCTCTCATCGAACCAGCTGCCGCCGAATGTGTTCACCAGCGTCGAAAGATAGGCCATGTTTTCGCCCCAGCCCGGCTTGCCGCGCAGGCAGAGACCGTACTGCTCTTTCGATTTATCGGTGAGCTTGGTCGCGAATTCCTTGATCTCGGTATAGGTCGGCGCATCCGGCATTTTCAGGCCAGCGGCTTCGAACAGATCCTTGCGATAAAGGGTGAACGAGCTTTCCGCGTAGAACGGCACGGCATAAAGCTTGCCATCGACGGTCAGACCGGCGCGCACCGGCTTGATGAGATCGTCATAGTCGTAATCGTCGCCCAGATCATCGACCGCAAGAAGCCATCCGGCCTTGCCCCAGATCGGGGTTTCGTAACCGCCGATGGTCATGATGTCGAACTGGCCGCTCTTGGTTGCGATGTCGGTGGTGACACGCTGGCGCAGCACGTTTTCTTCAAGCACCACCCAGTTGAGCTTGTTGCCGGTGGCCTTTTCCCATTCCGGCGAAAGCTTCTGCATGATGATCATATCGGCATTGTTGACCGTTGCGATCGTGAGCTCCTCCGCCCACGCCGAACCGGCCAGCATCGCGACGCCAGCGGCAGACGCAATAAGCCCTGTCACATAAGTTTTGGTCCGCATTTCGTCTCCTCCTTTACGAATGCATAGCAAAATTCTTACATATGTAAAATTTATGACGCGGCTATCCGTAGCTTGTCAAGCACGGTTTTTGATTTTGATTTGCGCGACACAAAGACTGCCAATTCGATTGCTTTCGCGGCGGAAATAACGGATTTTCCACCACGCGACTTGACCCCGAAATTATCTTAGCACATTCAGATATGCACTGCATCGGTCCAAGTGTTTGATATTGTCCGCTTGACCTTTGCTTCAGCCTTTGACAGTTTGACTTGACCTTGCCCTGAAAAACTTCGGGGCGGGTCTGGTTGGAGGAACATCCTGAAATTATTGGGAAACAAGCTGCGGACCATGTGTCATGCATCTATGGGTCAGCTCATCTCGACCCGACCGATAGCAGGAGAATTTGCACTGCCACGGCAAGAAATCGCTGCGGGCAGCTGACGGACAGGGCAGAGAACCGTGCGCAAAACCATACGCACCATGGAAGACTTTTCGGAATTCGTCGGGCTGTCTCGCCCCACGGTTTCCAAATATTTCAACGACCCAACATCCGTCCGCCCGAAGACCCGCGAGATCATAGAAGCGGCCGTCAAGCAGTCCGGCTTTCGGCCCAATCTTTTCGCGGTGAACCTTAATCGTCGCCGCACGACAATTTTGGGAATCATCATTCCCAATCAGCTCGATCATTTCTACATGGCGATGACGCGCAGGCTGCAGACGCTAGCCGAGCAGCGTGGCTATTTGACCGTGGTTCTGTCGTCGGACGGCAAGCCGGAACTGGAAAAGCGCGCGATTGAAACGCTGCGCTCGCTCAATGTCGCAGGCGCCATCATCGCCCCGCTTGGTGAACAATCGCAGCATTCCGCGCTGGCGCGTCTCGCCGATGACGTCCCCATCGTCTATGTCGACTCGCCACTCGACAGCACCTCGCCCTTTGTCGGCACCGACAACCAGAAATCCTTCCACCTGATCGTGGATTATCTCTGCCGCTCAGGCAGCGAGCCCTGCTATTTCTCGATGCCGATTGTGAACAACAACGCCATCAAGCGGCGCGAAGCCTATACGACTGCGATGGAAAAGCTCGGTCACGAGCCACGTATCATCGAACTGGAACCCAGCCGTAGCTGGGATTTCGAACAATATGCCTTCGAGCAGACGGCCCGCATCATGCGCGAGAAGGCTAGTTTTCCGACCTCGACGGTGCTCTGCTCCAACGACCGCATCGCCTTTGGTGTTACAGGGGCTCTCTGGCAGGCGGGGCTGAAAATCGGTAGACTCAAGGATTGTGATATCCGCGTTGCCGGTCACGACAACAATCCGCTGTCGGAATATACCTGCCCGCCGCTTACCACTGTCGCGCAGGATTATAACGAAATCGGCAGGCTGGCGATTGAGCTGCTTTTCCGCACCTTGGGCGAAGATTCCGAAGACCGACTGGAACTGCCTGAAAGCAACCGCATCCTGCTGAATGCCGAAATCAAGCTGAGAATGTCGGCTTAAAGCATTTCCAGCAAAAGTGTGAAGCGGTTTTGCGTAGGATAATGCGACGGGAAAGAACCTATCAGGCCGAACTGCGCATGATCAGATGGCTGTCGAGATAGCGGATATCCTCGCCGGTTGCGGCGCTGCTGTCCTGTTCGTTAATGCGTGAGAACAGCATATCCAGCCCAAGCTGTGCGATCTGGCGGTAATCCTGGGCAACCGTCGTCAAAGGCGGGCAGGTGAAGCGGCTGAGCGGATGATCGTCGTGTCCGGCAACCCGCAGATCGCTGCCTTCTTCCCGTCCAACATGACGTCTGCGCTCAAAAGCGGCTGAAATCACACCGAAGGCCAGACGATCATTGGCGCAGAGAACCGTGCGGGTCGGGAAACCGCCGCGATCGAGAATACGGCCCGCCTCCTGATAGCCAAGCTCTTCAAAACTCCAGTTTTTTGGCGTCATCGGCAAAACGATGGGCTCGATACCGAGTCGTTCCATCGTGGCGATATAGGCCGCGCGGCGCTCAAGCGCGTTCTGGTTGACGGCAGGCATTTCCAGAAAACAGGGATGCTCGCCGGTCCGGCACAGATATTCCGTGATATTGCCAATGCTGACCCGGTTGTCGGTGCCTACAAAGGGTTGATCCTCGCCGATACGGCTGTCCAGAAACACCACGGGCATGGAATCGGAAAGGCTGGTCAGAAGCTTGGTGTCGGTTTCGAAACCGAGCGGCGCCATCAGGACACCGGCGATCTTGAGAGCCATCAGCGAGCGCATGGCGCGTGCTTCAAGCTTGCGCTCGCCATGCGACGACAGAACGATGGTCCAGTAACCTTCGGCGAGGCATCGCAATTCAATCTGGCGAATGATTTCGGCGTAGAACGGATCTGAAATATGCGGAACGATGACGCCGATATTTTTCGGCTTCTTGCGGTTGAGACTGACGGCAAAAATATTGGGCTGATAGTTGTGATCCTTCAGCGCCTTCTCGATGCGAGCCCGCGTCGAAGGCTTTACGCTTTCAGGATTATCGAAATATTTCGAGACCGTAGGACGCGACAAACCGCTCGCCACAGCGAACTCCTCCATCGTCCTGATCTTGTTTTCAGCCATGCTCCGCTTTCCTCGGGCTATCCCCGACCGGGTGCCTAGACGCTCACTCCACGCCTCAATATCTTTTCATGCGTAAATTTTTTTCTTCGCAGAAGCAACTTGAATTTCATCGACAGAGATGCCCAATCTGTCGAAAAAATCTGATAGGCCCCGCTGGTCGACCTGGATTTGATACTCTATAGGCAAATTTAAATCGTTATAAATTTTACACGTGGAAAATTATATATTGACACGTTGAACAAGCTCCATCATGTCTAGAGAAGCTCGATAATGAGCTGAAGGCACCTGCCCTTCCGGGAGGTTTGAAGACTGACGCAAAATGCAACGGTCCGATAAACCAGCAGGTAAGTCATCATTCATGTCCCTGTTAGAAGGACAGCCCGGCAAGCGCCGGTTCATTCGGAGGAAATCATGTTTCGCAATTCTCTCGGCCGTATTCTCTTTTCCGGCGTCGCTCTAGCCATGATGGCAGGCGTTGCCTCTGCCGAAGGTGTTGGCGCATCGCTTCTCACCCAGCAGCATCCTTTCTACATCTCGCTCGCTGAAGCGATGAAGAAGGAAGCGCAGGCAGAAAACGTGCCGCTCGAAATCTCCATCGCCAATCAGGATCTGAGCAAGCAGCTCGCCGATGTGGAAGATTTCATCACCAAGGGCGTCGACGTCATCATCATTTCGCCGGTTGACAGCAAGGGCGTTCGCTCGGCCATCAACAAGGCTGAAAAGGCTGGCATCAAGGTCATCACCGTCGACGTGCCTGCAAACAATGTCGACGTGACGTCCTTCGTCGGCACCGACAACTTTGCCGGTGGCGAACGCGCGGCCGAGCTGATGGCCAAGACCATCGGCGAAAAGGGCAATGTCGCCGTCATCGACTATCCGACGGTTCAGTCGGTTGTTGACCGCATTGAAGGTTTCAAGAAGGGCATCGCCAAGTACCCGGACATCAAGATCGTGGCGATCCAGCCGGGCATCACCCGTCCGGAAGCTCTGGCCACCGCGCAGAACATCCTGCAGGCCAATCCGGATATCGTCGGCATCTTCGGCTTCGGCGACGATGCTGCACTTGCTGCCGCATCGGCCGTGAAGGCTGCCAAGCTCGAAAACCAAGTGAAGGTGATCGGCTTCGACGGCATGGAAGAAGCCCGCAACGCCGTGAAGAACGACCCGATCATGGTCGGCGTTATCGCACAGTATCCGGACCAGATGGGCAAGGTTGCGGTTGAAACCGCTGCCAAGGTCATCAAGGGCGAGAGCGTTCCGGACAAGCAGCCGATCGTTCCGGGCGTCGTCACCAAGGACGGCGAAACCAAGTAAGACCGCGTGAAGCAGCGACACTCCTCCCAGTCGCTGTTTCCTTTCAGCGTGTGGCGGCCAGGAAAGCCTCCCCTTTCCGAGCCGCCACCGCATCCCTTTAGACAGCAGCACTGTGCGATCCCGGTAACATCCGGTTCGTGACAGACTGCAGCAAACGGAGCGTGGAGGCCTCAAAAGTGACAGATCCTGTGACAGCCACCAAATCCGAACAGAAGACGGCAGCAGATACGGTTCTGGAAATTCGCGATGTCGCGAAATCTTTCGGCCCAGTCATCGCGCTGAAGCGCATGAACCTGACCGTGCGTCGCGGTCGCGTGCATACGCTGCTCGGCGAAAACGGTGCCGGCAAATCTACGCTGATGAAGATTCTGGCCGGCGTGTTCAAGCCAACCTCCGGCACCATTCTGCTTAAAGGCGCAGCCTATGCGCCAAAGAATCCGCGCGACGCACGCGCCAGTGGCATCGCCATCGTCTTTCAGGAATTGAGCCTCTCCCGCAACCTGACCGTTGCCGAGAATATTTTCGCGAACCACGAGCCAAGCCGCTTCGGCTTTATCCGCGAGCGCGAGCTGAACGCGGAAGCGACCAGGCTTGTTGCCGATCTCGGACTTCCGGTCGATCCGCGCGCCAAGGTCGGCGATCTTTCGATTGCCCAGCGCCAGCTCGTCGAAATCGCCAAGGGATTGAGCCAGCCTGCTGACGTCGTCATTCTGGATGAGCCGACCTCGTCGCTGTCCGACAGCGAAGCGGAAATTCTGTTTTCGATCATCGAGCGGCTGAAAGCGAAGGGCACTGCCGTCATCTATATTTCGCACCGCATGGAAGAAATCATGCGGCTTTCCGACGACATTACGGTTGTCCGCGATGGCGAATATGTCACGACCGCCGAAAAGAGCGAAACCAGCATCGACCGACTGATCGCGCTGATGGTTGGTCGCGAGATGAACGATATCTACCCGCCGCGTGAAGCGCCGCGTCCCTCGGAAAACGTTCCGCCGATTCTGGCGACGAAGAACCTCTCCGTGCCGGGTAAATTTCATGACGTCACCATCAATGTGAAGCCGGGCGAAGTTCTCGGGCTGTTCGGGCTGGTCGGTTCTGGCCGTTCCGATGTGATGAAGGCGCTGTTCGGGATGTTGCGTCCAACCGGCGAAATCCGGCTCGATGGCGAGGTCATCACCCTTTCCTCACCGACCGATGCCATTCGCAATGGCATTGCTTTCGTGACCGAGAATCGCAAGGAAGAAGGTCTTGTTCTTCCGCATAGTGTTGAGCGCAACATCAACATGGTTGGGCTCGGACAGCTAGCGGGGCCTTTCGGCCTGATGCGCTCCAAAGCAGAGCGCTCCGCCGCCAAGGCGGAAGTGCTGCGCCTTGCCATCAAGACAGCATCCATCGACACGGTTGCCGGATCGCTCAGCGGCGGCAACCAGCAGAAAATCGTGCTGGCAAAGTGGCTGCAGACAAAGCCGCGCATCCTCATTCTCGACGAACCGACGCGCGGCGTCGACGTTGGCGCGAAATTCGAAATCTATCGCATCATCCGTGAACTTGCCGCCAATGGCGCGGCGATCCTGATGGTTTCCTCCGAATTGCCGGAAGTGCTGGGTCTCAGCGACCGTGTGGCCGTCATGCATAACAAGCATGTCGCTGCCATTGTCGATGCCGATGGCCTCACGCCTGAAACCGTCATGAGCTACGCAGCAGGAATGCACATATGAGCAACGCACAAAATCTTCAGAAGAAAGCCGTGGACGCGGAAGTCCGCCGTTCGCTTTTCAGCTCTCCGCTGATCCGCCAATATGGCGGCATCATCATCTCGCTGGCCGTGCTCTGCGTGGTCTTCGCAGTGTTGAACCCGCGCTTTCTCGCCTTCAACAACTTCATGAACATCATGCAGCAGGTGGCGGTGATCGCCGTTGCCGCCTATGGCATGACCTATGTGATCCTGCTCGGCGAAATCGACCTGTCGATCGGTTCTATCATCGCGGTTTCCGGTATGGTGGCGGCGCAAGCCTTTGCCATGGGCTTCGGCTTCGTACCGACTGTTGTTTTCACGCTTGCAGCGGGCGCCATCATGGGCGGACTGAATGGTGTGCTTTCGGCAAAGCTGATGCTGCCATCCTTCATCGTGACGGTCGCAACAATGGGCATCTATCGCGGCATGGTCAGCCTGCCGACCAATGGCGCACCTGAAATCATCGAAAATGACACATGGCTCGCCATCGGTTCGGAAAACTGGCTCGGCCTGCCGATCATCATCTGGATCGTCGGCGTCCTGTTCATCTTCAACTATATCCTGCTGTCGAAGACCGTTTTCGGCCGCCGCATCTATCTGTCGGGCGGCAACAAGGAAGCGGCGATCTATTCGGGCATCCGTGTCGACCGCATCAAGATCATCGTCTTCATGCTTTCGGGCGTCATGGCGGCGATAAGCGGCATTCTCCTGTCGTCGCGTCTGTCCTCGGCGCAGACCAATGCGGGCATGGGCTACGAACTCGACGCCATTGCGGCGGTCGTGCTGGGCGGCACCTCGCTTGCTGGCGGCGTCGGCACCATGGTCGGCACCATTCTCGGCGCGCTTATCATCGGTGTCATCAATAACGGCATGAACATGCTGTCGGTGCCTTACTTCTATCAGCTCATCGTCAAGGGCGTGGTCATTCTGGTCGCGGTCTGGCTCGATGTGCGCTCGAAATCCGTTCGTACGTAATCGCGGTGCAGCTTATGAAAAAGATCATCACCATCGGCGAAATCGTCGTCGAGATCATGGCCGTAGAAACCGGCAACGGTTTCAAGTCCGCCATCCCGTTGATCGGCCCGTTCGCTTCCGGCGCGCCTGCGATCTTCATCGATCAGGCGGCCAAAATGGGTCAGCCTTGCGGCATGGTCAGTGCAGTCGGCAATGACGATTTCGGCGCACTCAATGTTGAGCGCCTGCAAAAAGACGGCGTGGATGTTTCGGCCATTGGCGTACATCCGACAGCCGCCACCGGCAGCGCCTTCGTGCGTTATCGCCCGGATGGCAATCGCGATTTCATCTTCAATATCAAGCACAGCGCATGCAGCGCCATCGGCCTGACACCAGAAGCCGAAAAGCTGATCGAGACCGCCGATCACCTGCATATCATGGGTTCGGCCCTGTTCTCCGACGGCATTGTTTCGGCGATCCACGAGGCGACAATCCGCATCAAGGCGAAGGGCGGCACAGTGTCCTTCGACCCGAATATCCGCAAGGAAATGCTGGAACTGCCGGGCATGCGCCAGGCACTGGCCCATGCGCTGGAAAACACAGACCTGTTCATGCCAAGCGGCCCGGAAATCTTCCTCTTCACCAAGGCGACCGAGGAAAAGGCTGCCGTAGAAGAACTGCTGGCCCGCGGTATCAAAGCCGTAGTGATCAAGCGCGGCGCTGAAGGCGCAAGCTATTTCGACCAGTCTGGCGAAGTTTTCGCACCTGCTTTCAAGGTCGATGAAATCGACCCAACCGGAGCAGGCGACAGTTTTGGCGCGGCATTCATCACCTGCTGGCTGCGCGACATGGCCCCGAAGGAAGCTCTTGTCATCGCCAACGCCACCGGCGCACGCGCCGTTGGTGTCAAAGGGCCAATGGAGGGCACCTCGACCATGGCCGAAATTGAAGCCTTCCTTCAGAAAAACGGAGTTCCAGCATGAGCAGCACGAACGTTCTGAGCGCACTTCCCGCCCGTTACGCCAGCGGAACTCGCGGCGGCATCACGTCGATCTGCTCTGCGCATCCTCTGGTGATTGAGGCCGCTCTTCTTGAAGGCATCGCGACCAGCACGGACGTGCTGATCGAGGCCACCTGCAATCAGGTCAATCAGGACGGCGGCTATACGGGCATGACGCCTGCTGACTTCCGCCGCTTTGTGGAAGACATCGCGGCTCGCGTCGGCTTCGACACCAAGCGGCTCATTCTGGGTGGCGACCATCTCGGCCCGAACCCGTGGAAGCATCTGCCTGCCGAAGAAGCCCTGCTGAAATCGGATATCATGATCGATGCCTTCGTGCGCGCAGGCTTCACCAAGATCCATCTCGACACGTCGATGGGCTGCGCTGGCGAACCGGTTGCACTGCCTGATGCCGTGACCGCCGAGCGCGCCGCGCGTCTGGCTAAGGTTTCCGAAGCCGCAGCCCGTGAAGCCGGCTACGACCTGCCGGTTTATATCATCGGCACCGAAGTGCCGATTCCCGGCGGTGCGATGGAAGAAATCGAAGAGCTGGAACTGACCAAGCCAGGCGCGGCGGTCGAAACAGTCGCCATTCACCGCAAGGCTTTCGCAGCACTCGGACTGGAAGACGCCTTTGCCCGCGCCATCGGCGTTGTGGTGCAGCCGGGCGTCGAATTCGGTAACGAAAATGTGGTCTTCTACAACAGCGAAAAGGCGACGGCGCTGAGCGGCGTTCTCAGCGAAATGCCGCAATTCGTCTTTGAAGCACATTCGACCGATTATCAGCCGGTGGAAGCGCTTTCCGATCTCGTTCACGACGGCTTCGCCATTCTGAAAGTCGGCCCCGGCCTGACTTTTGCACTGCGCGAGACGCTTTACGGTCTCGACCAGATTGCGGCTTTCCTCGACAAGCTGCCGGAAGAAGAAACCCTGCGCGGCAAAATGGAAGCCCTGCTTCTGGCCGAGCCGAAGAACTGGGAAAAATACTACCATGGCGATGCGGAAGAACTGCGTCTGCAACGCCATTTCTCCTATAGCGACCGCATCCGCTATTACTGGCCGCACCCGGTGGCAACCGCTGCTGTGGATGCACTTTTGAAGCGTCTGGAAGGTCGCAAGATACCGGAAACGCTGATCAGCCAGTATCTGGGCACGCTTTATCCGGCTGTTGCCTCCGGTGACGTTGAAGCAACGCCGCATGCGCTGATGGTGGAAGCCGTCCGCAATGTCGTGCGCACTTACGGCAAGGCTGTAGCCTAAATTTCAAGAACAGCTTGCGCCTGTTTCGGGCGCAAGCTGTTGCCTATTTCTCTGGCGCAAGCCGCGCCAGAAAATCGTCGCACCATCGTGTGACGTCGTGGGTTTTCAGAAAATCTATCATGCCGTTAAAGCGCTCCTCCCGCTCCTCCAATTGCATGGAGAGCGCACGCGCTATCGCATAGGCCACCGCTTCCGTGTCATAGGGATTGACCAGCACCGCGCCGTCCAGTTCCTGCGCAGCACCAGCAAAGCGTGACAGCACAAGCACACCCGGATCATCCGGGTCTTGCGCCGCGACATATTCCTTTGCCACGAGGTTCATGCCATCACGCAAAGGCGTGACCAGCCCCACCTTTGACAGGCGATAAAGCCCGGCCAGAACATCGCGGTTGAGAGACCGGTTGATATAGCGGATCGGCGTCCAGTCGAAGGTCGCATTGGCGCCATTGATGCGCCCGGCCATTTCCGCCACCTCCCGCTGCATCGCCTTATATTCCGGCACCTCGGTTCGCGACTTCGGCGTTACCTGCAAGAAGGTGACATTGCCGCGATTGACCGGATCGATTTTCATGAAATGCTCGAACGCTTCGAGCCGATAGGTAATCCCCTTGGAATAATCCAGCCTGTCGACGCCGATGATCAGATCGCGCCCGCTCATGCTGGCGCACATGCGCTTTACGGATGGGCTGTTCTGGGTCTTGCTGGCGATCTCGGCAAACATCTCCGTTTCGATACCGATGCCGAAACTGTCCACGCTGAAACTACGCCCGAACGCTTCGAAGCGGCGAGGTTCGATCTGTTTGCCGATCTTTTCGCGCCGCAAACCACTGATGAAATTCTCGACATCGTTTTCAGTCTGAAACCCGACGAGATCATAGGCCGTCAAGCCGCGAATGATCGCCTCATGCACCGGCAGCGTCAAAAGCAGATCAGCCGGTGGCCAGGGAATATGCATGAAAAAGCCGATGCGATTTTCTACACCGCAGCGCCGCAGCTCTTCGGCCAGCGGGATCAGGTGATAATCATGCACCCAGATGATGTCGTCCGGCTCAAGCAGCGGCAACAATTGCTGCGCGAACAACCGGTTGACACGAAAATAACCCGCCATGTCCTTACGGGTATAATCGATCAGGTCGAGCCGGTAATGACAAAGCGGCCACAACATTCGGTTGGCGAAGCCAGCGTAATATTCGTCAATATCTTTCTTTTGCAGGCTCAACAGCGCGTAGCTGATCGGCCCTACCTGCTTCGTTTCGAGCTGGTGTGTTTGCCTGCCGGATAGCGTTTCACCGGACCAGCCAAACCAGACCCCGCCGCGCACATTCAAAGCCGCCTGCAAGGCGACGGCCAATCCTCCCGCCGGTGCTTTCCCCTGCTTGTCCGGCAAGGGCACCCGGTTGGAAACCACGACAAGGCGTCCCACTCCACTCTCCTCTCAAAGTTAGAGCATTTCCAGCAAAAGTGCGTAGCGGTTTTGCGTAGGATAATGCGTAATAAAAAATAGCTAGAGCGGTTCCACGATTCCGTTTTCACCGGAACCGCTCTAGCTGTTTCCTGCAATCTCGATAATCCAGGCCCGAACAGCCGCCGGAGAGGATATTGTCTCCCCGGGCAGGTCGCGGATCGCGTCGCCGACCGCAACGCCCAACCCGCCCATATCCATCGCAGCGCGCAGCATCGGCACATCCGTCAGATCGTCGCCGAAAGCGATCGGACGACGACCGGCAAAGGCTGCACTCCGCATCAGACGGCGCAAGGCGGTACCCTTATCGCCATGGCGCGAACGCAGTTCGAAGACATATTTACCCGCCTGCACACGCCAGTCAGGACCGGCCAGCTTTTCCGCCGCGTCGATCAAGTCACGAGCGATATCTTCCTTCTCGGGTGCTGCCCTGAAATGGACGGCAATAGCATTGCCTTTATCCTCGACGAGAAGCCCGGCAATGCCTGCCTGCGTCTGACGAATGAAATCCTTGGCGCGCGCAAATTGTTCGCCCGGTTCCAGCATCTCGACATGCCCCGATGGAAGGCGGAACTCGGTTCCGTGCAATGCCGCAACAGCACCCGAATAAGAAGGGAAGCGCTCCGCCACAAATTCCAAGGGGCGTCCGGTAACAAGCGCCACGGCTCCGGACAAATGCTGGCGCAGTTTTTCCAGAGCGTCGACAAGCACGGGATCGACCACGACGCTGTCAGGCGTCGGCGCCAGATCCAGCAAGGTTCCGTCGATATCGAAGAAAAGCGCATATCCGGCATTATCCGCCGAGAGCGCCGCAAGCGAGGTGCTTTCTGAATTCGCTTTTGAAAGGTGCATGAATTTCAAACCCCTCACACAATGAAAGGTTCCCTATTTCATGCATTCAACAAAGCACAGCTAGAAAGTTGCGCTCAAGCCGTGCGCGGTGTTTTCCTTTTGAACAGCACTGCCGCCAGACCGAGGATCAGGGTTCCCGCGATAAACAGGAAGGCTGCGGCAGCAATTGCCGGGCTGATGTTTTCGCGGATCGTGGAAAACATCTGTCGCGCCAGCGTTCGCTGGTTTGGCCCGGCGACGAACAGCGTCAGCACCACCTCGTCCAGCGACGTGGCAAAAGCCAGCACTGCACCTGAAACCACGCCCGGCATGGCAAGCGGCAAAGTCACCCTGCGGAACACCGTCAGCGGCGATGCGCCAAGGCTTTCCGCTGCAAGTTCCACGCGTCGGTCAATACCTGCCAGCGCGCCGGTGACGCTCACCATCACGAACGGGATCGACACCACCGTATGCGCGACGATGACCCCAAAATAGGAATTCGCAATCCCCAGCCGCACGAACAGCAGTTGCATGCCGACGCCCATCACCACCGCAGGCACGACCATCGGTAGCAGAAACAGCGTGCGGATCGGACCCGACAGGAACAGCGCCCGATTGCGCAGGCCAAGCGCCGCCATGGTTCCGAGCACCGTCGCCAGCGCCATGGTACCAGTGCCGATGATCAGACTGTTGACGATGGCGCGTCGCCAGGCATCAGCCGTTGCCAGCTCTTCAAACCAGCGCATCGACCAGCTGGGCACCGGATAGGTGAGAAACACGCTTGAGGTGAATGCTAGCGGCAGGATGGCAAACAACGGCGCGACCAGAAATATGACCGCGGCGACGCCGAAGAGGATTTTGACAGAGCGCCCCATGGTCATGCCCTCCCCGGCTTTTCGTTGGTCAGGCGACCATAGACCGCGTAGAGCACCAGACAAACGACCAGCAGCACCATGCCCAGCGCGCCCGCCATGCCCCAATTGGCCGAGCCGGTTGCATAATAAGCGATGATCGAGCTGATCATCTGGTCGCTCGGACCGCCGATCAGCGCCGGAGTGATGTAATAGCCAATCGCGCTCATGAAAACGAGCAACATGCCGGACAGGATACCGCGCATACTGAGCGGCAGCAGAACCCGCAGAAACGCGCGCCATGGCGGTGCGCCCAGCGAGGCAGCGGCAGGCATCAGATTATTCGGGATGGACACCAGCACGCTGTAAATCGGCAAAACCATGAATGGCAAAAGCACATGCGTCATGGCGATGATCACGCCGGTCCGGTTGAAGATCAGCGGCAGCGGCCCGTTGGTAAGCCCGAGCCAGGTCAGCGTGTCGTTGATCAACCCCTTATCCTGCAACAGAATGAACCAAGCCGCCGTGCGCACCAGAAGCGACGTCCAGAGCGGCAGCAGTACCGCTGCAAACAAGGCGCTTTTCACCCAGCCCGTGGCCGAAGCCAGCAATACCGCATAGGGATAGCCGATAGCGGCGCAGGCTAATGTGACCAGCGCGGCGATCCAGAAGGTACGCAGCATGATGGCGCGATTGGCCGATGTGCCCGGCGCCATGGAAACAATCTCGCCGGAACTGTCGCGTTCCATATCCACAGCGGCCAGGAGATTTCGATCTGTGGTGGGGGACAGGGCATTGGCAATTGCGCGCCAATATTGAGGCTGGCTCCAGCGTTTATCAACGGCCTCAAGATCAAGCGCGGGATCGCCCTTCTCAATGGCCGAGATCGTCTTGCTCATCAGCGTGCGAAAACCCGACTGGGCGCTGTTCAAGCGCCGCACCATATCGCCGACAGCCTGCTGGTCGGTGGAGGTCTTGAGATCGGCAACCAACGCCTGCTTCATCTCCGGTGTCGGGCCGGATTGACCGTCCCATGCGCCGACCGCTTCTGCCGTTTGCGGCAGAACACGCAGCACCGCCGTATCAGAAATTGCCTGTTTCATCATCACGCCGAGCGGCCACAGGAAGAACAGCGCAATGAAGATCAAAAGCGGGGCGATGAGCAAAACGGAGCGCGTGCTCCTGGCGGAAAGTACCGTCATGCGACAATGGTCCAGCAATCAGCGGCATTGAAATGCGCCACCACATCGACACCCGGCTTCCACTCGCGCGCCTTGCGATCGAGACGGACAATGAAATTATGCGCCTTGTCATCCAGCTGGATGCGCAGATGGTCGCCCTGATAGACACTATCGGTAACGCGCGTGCTGAGACTGTTGTCCGCTTTGCCCTCGCCGCCCAGTTCTATCCGCTCCGGGCGGATTGAAAGCAACACGTTCTGCCCTGGCGTCAGCGCCCCCGATGAAGAGGCATTCAGCTCGGCGCCATTGTTGAGGCGGATCAACGTATTGGTTCCGTCGATACGCTCCACCTTGCCTTCGGCAAGATTGGTTTCGCCGATAAACTCCGCCACGAAACGGGTCTTGGGTTCGTCATAGATTTCGCGCGGTGAGCCGATCTGTTCAATCTGACCTTTGTTGAACACAGCAATGCGGTCCGACATGGTCAGAGCCTCGCTCTGGTCATGCGTCACGAAAACAATCGTCAAACCGAGACGGCTATGCAGGGCGCGGATGTCGAGCTGCATCTGTTCGCGCAATTGCTTGTCGAGCGCGCCGAGCGGTTCGTCCATCAGCACCACGCCCGGTTCGAAAACCAGTGCACGGGCCAGAGCCACACGCTGCTGCTGCCCGCCGGAGAGCTGCGATGGCTTGCGCTCGCGCATGGTGGAAAGCTGCACCATATCCAGCACTTTTCCGACCTTGTCGGAAATTTCCGCCTTGCCAAGCCCGCGCATCTGTAGCGGAAACGCGACATTCTCGCCAACACTCATATGCGGAAACAGCGCATAGTTCTGGAAGACGACACCCATATTGCGCTTATAGGACGGCACATCATTGATGGACTTTCCATCGACGATGAGCTTACCGCTACTCGGACTTTCAAAGCCTGCGAGCATCATTAGAAGCGTGGTTTTACCGGAGCCCGACGGCCCCAGAAGACTGACAAACTCCCCGCGTGCGATATCGAGGTTGAGCCCGTCTATGACTTTGAAATCGGCGTAGGATTTACTGATATTCTCAAATCGAATTCGATAGTCCGTCAATGAATCACTCCATTTGCCGGCAATCGGAATATCCCGTCCACCCGCCAGAGCGGTTCCGGTTTTAACGAAACGCTCCAGCTATTTGTTTTAACGGCAGACGGGACGGCGATAGGCGTTTTTCAGGCTACCCTTTTACTGCGCCAGCCAGGCGTTGAAGCGCTTCGTCAGCTCTTCCGAATTGTCGATCCAGAAATCGACATTGAGCGGAATGGCATCGGTCATGTTGGCTTCCGCGGTTGGCAGATCGCCTGCGAATTCCGCCGGAACTTTGCTGGCGGCTTCCTTGTTCGGAAGACCATAGGCGACAAATTTCGGCAGCTTGACCTGGTTTTCAGGCTCGCTTGTGAAAGCGATGAAATCCATGCCTGCGTCCTTGTTCTCGGCGTCCTTGAGGACAACCCAGCTATCGACGGCATAGATGCTGCCCGGCCATACCACCTTGAAATTCTTGCCTTCAGCGCGGTTGATGCCCGTGATACGGCCATTATAGGCCGAAGCCATCACGACTTCGTCGGATGCCAGCAGTTGAAGCGGCTGTGCGCCAGCTTCCCACCAAACGATATTCGGCTTCAGCTCATCGAGCTTCTTGAATGCACGGTCGACGCCTCCCGGCGTGCCCAGCACGTCATAGACTTCGTCCTTCTTGACGCCGTCTGCAAGCAGCGCGAATTCAAGCGTGTATTTTGCGCCCTTGCGCAACGAGCGCTTGCCAGGAAACTTCTTCACATCCCAGAAATCCGCCCAGGACTTGGGGCCATCCTTCAGCTTGTCGCCATTATAGGCGATGGCCGTTGACCAGACGATGGCGCCGACGCCGCAATCATTGACCGCGCTGTCGAGAAACTTGTCCTTGCCGCCAAGCTTGGCCCAGTCGATCTTTTCATAGAGACCGTCGGCACAGCCAAGCGCTAGTTCTTCGGCTTCCACCTGCACCACGTCCCAATTGGGTTTGCCAGCCTTCACCTTGGCCTGAATGACGCCATAGCCGCCGTCCCAGGATTCATCGAGCAGCGGCTTTCCGGTTTTTTCCGAAAACGGCTTGAAATAGATTTCTCGTTGCGCATCCTGATAGTTGCCGCCCCAGGAGACAACTGTCAGATCGCGCGCCGCAGCAGGCGCAACATGAAAACCGGTGACAGTTGCGAGAAGTGCACCGGCGAAGGCAAGGCGTGCCATTTTCATAATCTTATTTCCCCATTTGTTTCGACAGGTTTGTCCTGCCGTTGTTGTAATGGGGACCATGCTAGCCCGATCATTTGTTGCGGGCAATAAAGTATTCGCGGCACACTGCAAAAGTCGAATGCGCGGTGTGGCCTTAAAATAGCGACCGGGGAATATCCCGCTTAGATATCCCTTTGCTGCGGGTCTGCTTACGCCGCCGCAAGCAAAGCGTTTGCCCCCGTCTGCAGGTCAGCCTACACCTCAGCCGTCGGCTGGATCTTTCAAACTGAATCGAAAAGATGCCGCTTCTTATACCGCCAGATGTCTGGTGGCTCTCAGCATCAGCGTCCAGCCCCAGTCATTGGCTTCCAGCAGATCGCGAAGGCGATGCCCCATCACCGGCACAAGTGCATTGTTGAGTTTTTGCGATGTCAGGAAACGCCGGTAGCCGCGTTGCGCCATGGGCGTGATGGAACGCAACTGTTCTATCTTGAAAAAAGGCGACGCCAGCCCGGCCAGTTCTGTCCGGTCGACCCAACGGCGAACCTGTCCCGGACCAGGCGGCGCAACGCTGCAATGTTTTTGCAGCACGGGACGGTTTTGCGTCGCGAGCAGCAACATGCCGCCCGGAACCAGCAGATCGGCCAGCCGCTCCATGAAATGGGGCTGGTTCTCGACATGCGACAGCACTTCCAGACTAACAATCACGTCGAAGGATTGCGGCTCGAAGGACAGCGAGAAGAAATCGCCCGACACGAATTTGATTTCCGGCCAGCGCGCCTGCGCCCGTTGCAAAACCTCATCGGAAAGGTCGGTTCCCACCACGTCGCCAAACCGGGCCAGCTCTGGGCAGAGCCACCCCGCACCACAGCCGACTTCGAGGATTTTCAACCCGGTTCTGCCCGTGCGCGCCAGACTGTCGAGGACCATCTCCGCCTGCCGACGCGAGATTTCGTGCAGCTCCTTTTCGCGGGTCTGCGCGTTCCAGTCGTTCCAGAATTGACGTTGCTGTTCAGCTTCTATCTTCATGCATGCAGAATGCACAAACAGAGCTGCGAGGCATATCACCGTATAAGGCGGAGCCGCTACGCCTTTCGACGGAGCGGCATCCCCAACATAACTATAATTTCTGCGCGAGAATCTTGTCGATACGCCGACCGTCCATATCGACGATTTCAAACCGCCAATTGTCATATTCGAAACTGTCGCCAACGGAAGGCAGGTCGCCCAGTTGCAGTAGCGCAAAACCGGCAATCGTATGATAGCCGCGATCTTCCGGGACTTCTGTGAAACCGAGACGATGGAAGGCCTCATGGGCCGACATCAAGCCGTCGATCAGAAGCGACCCGTCCGTGCGTGTCACGATATCCGGCTCTTCGTCGTCAATATCCGGTATATCGCCCGCAATGGCTTCAAGCAGGTCCGACTGGGTGACGATACCTTCGAGGATGCCATATTCATCCACGACGACGACCAGCCGCACCGGGCTTTTCTTGAAGATTTCAAGCACGCGGAAAATCGGCGTCGCCTCATGAACCACGACAAGCTCCCGGATCGCCTTCAGCGGATTGACCGCATGACCATCGAGCACCTGATCAAGCAGATCTTTCTTGAGAACCATGCCGATGGGTTCGTCGATGCTTTGATGCGCGACCAGCAATTGTTCATGGCGACATTCGCGGACCGTCTTGAGCATCTGTTCCTGCGTGTCGTCGGCATCGACCCAGTCGATCTCACGCCGTGGCGTCATGATGTCGCCCACGCGACGGTCGCCGATGGTCAGCGCACGCGCCACCACCTCGCGCTGCGTCATTTCGATCAGGCCAGCCTGCTGGCTGGCCGCGACGAGCAGCTTGATCTCTTCCGGAGAATGCGTCGATCCCTCCCCGTTGCCCGGCTGCAAACCGCACACCCGCAGCACCAGATTTCCCAGTGCGTTGAGTGTGGAAATGGCGGGCCAGAATATAAAGGTGAAAGCACCGAGCGCACGGACCACAAACAGGGCCGTGCCTTCGCTACGCTGCAAGGCGAGGCTTTTGGGCGCAAGTTCGCCCAGCACAATATGCAGTGCCGTGATGATGATAAATGCAATCGCAACTGCGATGGCATGCGAACCGAAGCTCACCCATTCCGTCGGCAGCGCGCTCAAAGCCGGTTCGATGAGATGCGCAAGGGCGGGTTCACCGATCCAGCCGAGCGCGAGCGAGGAAATGGTGATACCGAGCTGCGTGGCCGCAAGATTGGCATCGAGATGATCCACTGCGCGCTGAAGAGCCGTAGCATTGGTCCGCTTGGCGGCGACGAGTTCCGCCACCCGACTTTTGCGGACAGCCACCAGTGAGAATTCAGCGGCAACGAAGAAGCCGTTGGCGGCCACCAGAAGAAGGACCGCCAGAATGCCAATAATATCCGCCCAATACATGCTCAATCCTTATCGCGGCGCCCTATCGCGGGTTGCGACTCTGTCTTAATTGAAAACACTATGCCTTAGGCTTGGGCGACGCTCAAGAAATGCTCGAGTTTTGCTGGCAAATCAATCAGGGCTTTAGTCGACCACCGTTACCACTGACGGTGCTTCACCAACCGCTCCGATGACACGCGCCGCCGGATAACCCGCGGAGTGGATTGTTGCGAGAATACGCTCTGCCGCATCTGGCGCACAGGAAACAAGCAGACCACCGGAGGTTTGCGGGTCAGTCAGCAATTGCTGCTTCCAGAGCGGCGTGTCGTCGGCAAGGTGCACTTCGTCGTCATAGCTCGCCCAGTTGCGGGTCGATGCGCCAGTGATAAAGCCCTCCTCTGCAAGGCGTGCAGCCTGACCCAAAAGCGGAAGTTCACTGTATCGAAGTGTGATGCCGACCTTCGATCCTCGCGCCATTTCAAGCGCATGACCGAGGATGCCGAAGCCTGTCACATCGGTGACGGCATGAACGGCCTCATCCTTGCCTAGTTCAGCGCCAACACGGTTCAGCAGAGTGACGGAGGCCATCATCTCATCGTAACCGGCGCTGTCGAGCACCTGCTTCTTGAAAGCGGCGGAATAAATGCCGACGCCAAGCCCCTTGGTCAAAATGAGCACGTCGCCCGGCTTGGCTCCACTGTTCTTGCGCAGATTGGAGAGCTTGCATGTGCCGATCACCGCCAGCCCGTAAATCGGCTCCGGCGTATCGATGGAATGGCCACCTGCCACCGGAATACCGGCTTCGGCGCAAATGCTGGAACCGCCTTTCAGAATATCACGGATCATTTCGGCAGGCATCTGGTTCACCGGCATGCCGAGGATCGCCAGCGCCATGATCGGCGTTCCACCCATAGCGTAAACATCGGATATGGCGTTGGTTGCAGCAATGCGCCCGAAATCGACAGGATCGTCCACCATCGGCATGAAGAAATCCGTCGTAGCGATCACGCAATTTTCGTCATCCAGCTGCCAGACCGCTGCATCGTCGCCGGTCTCAGTGCCGACAAGCAGTTGCTTGAAAGGCTGAATAGCGGGCTGGTCCGCGAGCAGATTTTGCAACACGGCAGGCGCCAGCTTGCAGCCGCAGCCGCCGCCATGCGCCAGCGTGCTGAGACGGATGGGCGATGCGATATCCATAATTCCTCCTGAGCCGAAAGCGGTTCGTTCGCGAGTGCAAACAGGAACCGCCCCGGCATGTTATTTCGTATCAGATCGAGATTTCGCGTGCCGTCATGCTATAACGGAAAGCATCCGCGTCGAGGCAATCGAGACGCGTGCTGGCCACTTCGGCTTGCGGGTACATCAGGAAGCCAAGCTCCCCACCCTTCGCGGATGGCAGATCAACGTCACTGCCGTCATTGAAGGCGATCCAGTTGCCTTCCCACGCGCCGAAGAGCTTCTGACGAACAGCAACGACACGCGGATCATCTGTTGTCAGCCCGTCCTTCTCCTCTTCAAGCATGACCTTTCGAACATCGGCAGGATCGGTCGCCACCCAGCCAACGCCGTCGAGATAGATTTCAGCACGGCAATGCTGCGACTTGGTGATGACCTCGTTCTTCGCGCCAAGGCTCTTGTAACCAAAGGCGGACGGTGCCACCCGCACCCCGTAAAGATCGCGGGCGGGTATGCCGGCTGAGCGTACCAGCGCCACGAAAAGCGGGTTGAGATCGGCGCATTTGCCGCCAAGATCACCGCTTTTCAGCATGGCCACGATATCGCCATCACCGCAGCCGCGTGTGGAGGCACGCCGATAGGTGTTAGCGACAACCCAATCATAGATGCGGCGCGCTTTGTCCTGATCGCGTGTGGCATCGCCGACGATCTTGTCGGCGGTTTCCCGAACGATGCCATCCACCGGTGCCAGCCGTGTTCCGGCCAGATACTTGGCGCGTTCTATCTGCGTCAGCGGTGCTGCAGCTGTCGGTGCTTCAAGGTTGCTCGCGCGGTCCCGGGTCGAGATGAGGCTGATGATTTCCGCTGACGGCGTTTCCTCGCCCGGCGCCCATTCGAGATAGAGAAGCCCTACCCCGCTATGCGGATCGCGATCGAGTTGGGCGACCTTGGCGTTGGTCGTCCAGCGATTGCCTTCCGGGCGGTTCCAGTCATCCGCCTGAAACCCTGCCAACGGCACCCATGCCCGGATGACATCCTTGGACGCGGTAGGATTGACGACGGTCTTGATTTCGAAGCTGCGCCAGTTCGACGGCTGCGGCGCAAAGGTGCCGTCAGCAGCGAAGGCAGGCGTCAAGGTTAAGCCCGGCATGGCGCTAAGGGCGGCGCAGGCCGCACCGGATTTCAGGAGTTCCCGACGATTCATGACGATCCCCTTAAATAGCCCCTTTTGGAGCCATGAGCTTTGTTTCTTGCGATTTTGCGGAGAAAGCGCTGCTGTTGCGCCTGACCGGAACGGTCAGCGCAGGCCAGGAATGATCCATGATCAAGGCCCCGAAACTCGGGAGCAGCGGAAGAAGTCACACGGGCAGTCTGCCGTGTTTGTAGAAGTCCGTCAATCAACGAACAAACAAGACAAAGTGTTCGTAAAGATTACATTCATGTATTAATACCTGACTGTGATAGTCATGTTATTTATAAATGCACTTTGTTGTTACACTTTTCGACCTTCGCTTCGGTTGACAACTGCAATTTATTGCGTTGAACTAACGACTTGAAAGTCAAGCCTGCCCGGCAACGTGCCTGCGACTATATCCCGGCACGTCGGTTCTGATCATCAGGGAGGTATCGCGCTATGAATGTGGAGCTCTCACGCCGCCAGTTTCTGGGCGGAACGGGAGCGGTGGTAGCGGCTTCGGCGCTCGGTTCTTTCGGCTTTGGTGCGGTGGAAACCGCCTATGCCGAGTCCATTCGCCCCTTCAAGCTGGCCAATACGACCGAAACCCGGAATACCTGCCCCTATTGCTCGGTAGCCTGTGGCATCATCCTTTATTCCAAGGGCGATGTGCGCAAGGGCGAGAAGGCTGACCTGATCCATGTCGAAGGCGATACGGATCACCCGACCAATCGCGGCACGCTGTGCCCGAAGGGTGCGGCGCTCAAGGATTTCGTCAAGGCGAATACCCGCCTGCAATATCCGATGGTGCGTGAACCCGGTTCTGGTGCGTTCAAGCGCATATCCTGGGACGATGCGCTGGATCGGATTGCGCGCCACCTCAAGGATGACCGCGACGCAAACTTCATCGCGAAGAATGAGGCGGGCGTCACCGTCAACCGCTGGACCTCGACGGGGTTCCTCGCCGCTTCCGCAACAACCAACGAAACAGCGTTTCTCACCTACAAGGTGGTGCGCAGTGCAGGCATAGTCGCATTCGATAATCAGGCTCGCGTCTGACACGGCCCGACGGTGGCGAGTCTCGCCCCATCATTTGGCCGTGGCGCAATGACCAACGCCTGGACAGACATCAAGAACACTGACCTCATCGTCGTCATGGGCGGCAATGCGGCGGAAGCGCACCCGTGCGGCTTCAAATGGGTGACGGAGGCCAAGGCCAACCGCGGCGCCCGGCTGATCGTCGTCGATCCGCGTTTCACGCGCACGGCATCGGTGGCGGATTATTACTCTCCAATCCGTCAAGGGTCGGATATCGCTTTCCTGCTCGGCGTCATCAACTATTGCATCCAGAACGATCACGTGCAGTGGGAATATGTGAAGCACTTCACCAATGCCAGCTACATCGTCAAGGATGGCTTTGAATATAAGGACGGGCTGTTTACCGGCTATGACGAGGAGAAGCGCGATTATGATCGCTCGAGCTGGGAATATGTGATCGGCGACGATGGCTATGCCGTCGTGGACGATACGTTGCAGCATCCGCGTTGCGTGTGGAACCTGCTGAAACAGCATGCCTCCATCTACACGCCCGAAATGGTCGAGCGCATCTGTGGCACACCGAAGGAGAAATTCCTGAAAGTGGCCGAGATGATCGGGGAATGCTCGTCGCCCACCAAGACTATGACATCCATGTATGCGCTTGGCTGGACGCAACATTCCAAGGGTGCGCAGAACATTCGCGGCATGGCGATGCTTCAGCTGATCCTCGGTAATATCGGGGTGCGGGGCGGCGGCATGAATGCGCTGCGCGGCCACTCCAATATTCAGGGGCTGACCGATATCGGCCTGATGTCCAACCTTTTGCCGGGCTATATGAATATCCCGGTGGAGAAAGAGATCGACCTCGACACCTATATGTCGACGCGCAGCTTCAAGCCTCTGCGTCCGAACCAGACGAGTTACTGGCAGAACTACAAGAAATTCTTCGTAAGCTTCCAGAAATCCATGTGGGGCAATGCAGCCACCGTGGAAAACGACTTCGCCTATGACTGGCTGCCGAAGCTCGACGTGCCGAATTATGACGTGTTGCGCATTTTCGACATGATGAACAATGGCAAGGTCAACGGCTATGTCTGTCAGGGCTTCAATCCGCTGATGGCGGTACCGAACCGCAACAAACTGACCGCGGCCCTGTCGAAGCTGAAGTTCCTCGTCACGATGGACCCGCTCGAAACGGAAACATCGCGCTTCTGGGAAAATCACGGCGAATATAACGATGTTGATACGGCGTCGATCCAAACGGAGGTCTTCCAGCTGCCATCCACCTGCTTTGCAGAGGATGAAGGCTCGCTGACCAATTCCGGCCGCTGGCTGCAATGGCACTGGCCGGGAGCAACACCGCCCGGCGAGGCGAAGACCGATAACTGGATCATGGCGCAGATTTATATGCGGCTGAAGGCGCTTTACAGTAAGGAAGGCGGCCCCTTCCCTGATCCAATTCTCAATCTGGTCTGGGATTACAAGGACCCGGAAGAACCGACCGCCGAAGAACTGGCGCAGGAGCTGAACGGTCGTGCGCTGACCACGCTGATGGACCCGACAGACCCGAGCAAGGTGGTTCTGGAGGCAGGGAAACTGCTGCCCGGTTTTGCCGCGCTGCGCGATGACGGCTCCACAACGTCGGGTTGCTGGGTTTATTCCGGCTGCTTCACCGAGGCGGGCAACAACATGGCCCGTCGCGACAATCACGATCCCGACGAGACCGGCGCCTATCTGAACTGGTCCTGGGCATGGCCCGCCAACCGTCGCATCCTCTATAACCGTGCTTCCGCCGATCTTGACGGCAAGGCGTGGGATCCGAGCCGCAAGCTCATTGAATGGGATGGGACGAAGTGGACAGGCTATGACGTGCCGGACATTGCGCCGACCGCCAAGCCGCATGAAGTCGGGCCGTTCATCATGAATGCAGAAGGCACATCGCGCCTGTTCTGCCGCGGCATGATGCGCGACGGTCCGTTCCCGGCCCATTACGAGCCGTTTGAGTCACCGCTGGCCAATGTGATTGCGCCGAATATTCGGGGCAATCCGGTGGCCCGCGTCTTCAACAACGACTTCAAGCAGTTCGCCGATACGGCATCCGAGGAGTTCCCTTATGCGGCAACCTCCTATCGCCTGACCGAACACTTCCACTACTGGACCAAGCATGTGCATGTGAATGCCGTGCTTCAGCCGGAATTCTTCGTGGAAATTTCGGAAGAACTGGCGAAGGAAAAGGGCATCGCCAAGGGTGACTGGGTGCGCGTCTGGTCGAAGCGCGGCTCGGTCAAGGCCAAGGCAGTGGTGACCAAACGCATCAAGCCGCTCATCTGCGACGGCAAGACGGTGCATGTGGTGGGCATTCCACTGCATTGGGGCTTCATGGGAGCTGCCCGCAAGGGCTTCGGTCCGAATTCGCTGACCCCGTTTGTCGGCGACGCAAACATCGAGACGCCGGAATTCAAGGCGTTTCTGGTCAATATCGAGCGCAGCAGCGCGCCTGTTGCTTAGAAGGGATTGAAGAATGTTTCCACCCGTTCCCAATCCTAACGTCCAGCCACAGGCCCCGCGCTTTGGTGACAATGATCTGATGCGACGGTCGGCGTCATCCGTGACGCCGCCAGCCGAACGCCAGACCGAAGTGGCCAAGCTGATCGACGTGTCGAAATGCATTGGCTGCAAGGCGTGCCAGTCGGCCTGTGCCGAATGGAACGATACGCATGAGGAGGTCGGCATCAATGTGGGGGTCTATGACAACCCGCATGATCTGACGCCGAACACCTTCACGCTGATGCGTTATACCGAGTGGGATAATCCCGATACCGGTAATCTGGAATGGCTGATCCGCAAGGATGGCTGCATGCATTGTGAAGACCCCGGCTGCCTCAAGGCCTGCCCGGCGCCGGGCGCCATCGTGCAGTATTCCAACGGCATCGTCGATTTCATCCACGATAACTGCATTGGCTGCGGCTATTGCATCAAGGGCTGTCCGTTCAACATCCCCCGTGTCTCGGAAGTGACCCACAAGGCCTATAAATGCACGCTGTGCTCCGACCGCATTGCGGTTGGACAAGGCCCTGCCTGCGCAAAAGCATGCCCGACCCAGGCCATCGTCTATGGAACCAAGGACGAGATGAAGGAATGGGCCGATGGGCGCATTAAGGATCTGAAATCCCGCGGCTTTGAAAACGCCGGGCTCTATGATCCGCCGGGAGTCGGCGGCACACACGTCATGTATGTGCTGCACCACGCCGACAAACCGGAAATTTACGCCAACTTGCCGAACAACCCGCGCATCAGCCCGGTTGTCGAAGTCTGGAAAGGCGTATCCAAATATGCGGGCATGGCGGTCATGGGACTGGCCGCAACCGCTGGCTTCCTGCACTATATTATCAAAGGTCCGAACGTCGTGACCGAACATGACGAGGAAGAGGCCGAAAAGCTCACGGGAGAAAAAAGCTCATGAGCAAGACCGACTTTGACGATGTTTCCGCCAGCGACGACATAGAACCGGGCAAGCCGGTGCGGGTACACCGCTATTCCGGCAGCGCGCGCATCAATCACTGGATTACCGCCATCAGCCTTGTGCTGCTGGCGCTGTCTGGACTTGCCATGTTCCACCCCTGGCTGTTTTTCCTGTCCGGTCTTTTTGGCGGCGGGCAATGGACACGCACCCTCCATCCATGGATCGGCGTGGTGCTGTTCTTCAGCTTCTTTGGTCTATTCGTGCGTTTCTGGAGCGCCAATCTTTGGAAGCGCGAAGACACACGCTGGCTCGGCCAGGTTAATGACGTGATCGCGGGCGATGAGGAAAAACTGCCCGAAGTCGGCAAATATAATGCCGGGCAGAAGCTGGTTTTCTGGTCGATGTCACTGCTGATCATCATCCTGATCGTTTCGGGTCTCGCCATCTGGAACGAATATTTCGGCTCCATCGTCAGCATCAACCAGCAGCGCTGGGCGCTACTTGTCCACTCGATGGCCGCTGTCGTCGCCATCTGCGTCTGGATCGTGCATGTCTACGCCGCAATATGGATCAGAGGCACATTCAGCGCCATGACACGCGGCACGGTGACCGGCGGCTGGGCATGGCGCCACCATCGCAAATGGCTGCGCGAGCTGAACGCCAAGCGAAAGGTCAAACCAACAAGCGGCAAACCGGCTGCATAATTTTGCGCTCGCCGGGTTGAAAAATCTGGCGAGCGACCAAGAATAAATATGATTGCAGTGGTCCACGTGGCCCGGCGGGTTCGTGAGGGAGTAGAATGGCAGGCAAGACAGATCTGGCGCCGGACCCAACGGCGATTGGCGAGGTATCGTCTCCACCCTTTGTGCGATTGCCCGATCCTGACGACCTGTTTTCCCGAAGAGCCACGCGCCTGCGGCTGTTGGGGTCTGTGAGTCCGCTCAGACCCTATCTCGAATTTGTCGCCGATCTGAGCGACGCTCAATCAGCCGTTCAGAACGAGCTAGGTCCAGCGACACAATCAGACACCACTCAACTGCCGGAAATGCCCTGCATTGACCGCGATGCGGCGGCATCGGACGGCACCCTGAATTCAATCTTCGACAAGCTGTTTGATCACGCCCGCAATATCGCCAAACCGCAGGATGCCGCCGATGCTTTGGAGCGGGTGATTGCCGCCAGCGCTGCGGAGCGCCGCCGCATGATCGATGCGGTCTTCACCGGCATGCTGCCGCCGGATGCAATTGCCGAACATATCTATATCTGGGCCGGTCTCCAGTTGCATTTCACACGGCTGGCATCCGCACTCAATCCAAAAGCCGTGAAGCCTGTTGCAGACGGGGTCTGCCCCGCTTGCGGCAGCATGCCGTCGAGTTCAATCGTCGTTGGCTGGAAAGGTGCGCATGGCGCACGCTTTTGTTCCTGCTCGGTCTGCAACACGCTCTGGCACTATGTCCGCATCAAATGCACCTGCTGCGGCTCTACCAAAGGGGTCGGCTATAAAGAGGTCGAAGACGGCGGCGGTGTCATCAAGGCGGAAACCTGTGACGAATGCGGAAGCTGGACCAAGATCATCTACCAGCAGCAATCCTCTGATGCAGACCCGATGACCGACGATGTGGCAAGCCTCGGCCTCGATATGTTGATGCGCGAAACGCCCTATCGGCGCGGCGGCTTTGCCGCCCTGCTTGCAGGATTGTGAGGGGCCATGGATCAGACCCGGTCTCACCTGCGACAATTGCCTTCCGTCGATGCTCTTCTGCAAATGCGGGAACTTGGCTCCACGCTCGAACGGTTCGGTCGTCCGGCATTGACCGAAGCCATCCGCACGGTCCTGACCGACGTTCGCGAAGCCGTGAAATCCGGCGCTGCGCCGTCCAGCAGCGCAGTGATTGCCACACGAGCCATTGATCTGCTTGAAGCCTCAGGGCAATCGAGCCTGCGCCCGTTGTTCAATCTGACGGGAACGGTTCTGCACACCAATCTCGGTCGCGCCATTCTGGCCGAAGCGGCAATCGAGGCTGCGACGGCAGCCATGCGCGAAGCCGTTTCGCTGGAGTTCGATCTTTCAACCGGCGCGCGCGGTGAACGCGATGATCATCTGCGCGCACTCGTCTGCGAACTGACTGGCGCGGAAGACGCAACCATCGTCAACAACAATGCCGCTGCCGTGCTGCTGGTGCTGAATAGCCTTGCCGCAGGCAAGGAGTCGGTCGTTTCACGCGGCGAGCTGATCGAGATCGGCGGTGCATTCCGCATGCCCGATATCATGACCCGCGCAGGCACCAGACTGGTGGAGATTGGCACCACAAACCGCACTCATCCACGTGACTATGAAGGTGCTATCGGGCCGGATACCGGGCTGATATTGAAGGTCCATACTTCCAATTATCGCATTGAAGGGTTTACGTGCGAGGTATCGGCTACAGAGCTTGCCGCAATCGCCAAGTCTCGCGGCGTACCGCTGGTCAACGACCTAGGGTCCGGCACACTCGCCGATCTGACGGCTTTCGGTCTGGCGCATGAACCGACCGTGCGCGAAGCCGTTGCCGAAGGGGCCGATGTCATCACCTTCTCCGGCGACAAGCTACTGGGCGGACCGCAAGCCGGGTTCATCGTCGGGCGGCGCGATCTGATCGCCCGCATCAACAAAAATCCGATGAAACGCGCTCTTCGCGTCGACAAAATCCGGTTAGCCGCGCTGGAGGCAACGCTGAAGCTCTATCGCAACCCCGAAAGACTGGCCGAAAAGCTGCCAACACTCCGCTATCTGGCGCGATCGAAAAGCGACATCGCCAATCAAGCCATCCGATTGCAGCCTGAGCTGCAAACAGTGCTCGGCGCTGCCTTTGATGTGACCGTAACCGATTGTGCCAGCCAGATTGGCTCCGGTGCTTTGCCATTATCGACCGTTCCAAGTGCCGGATTGTCCATCGTCCCGAAAGACGGCAGTGGCTCCGCGCTCACCGCTTTGGCCACCGCGCTACGGCAATTGCCGCTGCCGGTGATCGGTCGCATTGAAAAAGGTGCTTTCATTCTCGATCTGCGCTGCCTCGATGATGAAGGCCGCTTCGTCAGGAATCTGGCTTCCTATGCGGCTCACTGATCTTTTCTCCCGCAAGCCGAAACAGGACAGCGACGCGCAGTCACTGGAACAGGCGCTTGTCGCCGCAAAATCGGGGGACTACGCCACCGCTCTGTCACTATGGGAACCGCTGGCGCGCAAGGGCAATGCGCGCGCCCAGAACAATATCGGCGCCTGTTTTGCAGGCGGCATGGGCGTCGAAAGAAACATCGATCTCGCACAGCAATGGCTGGCCTTATCGGCTAAGGCTGGCGACGCCTCCGGCCAGCGCAATCTCGCCTCACTTCTCTTCAAGGGCGAGGACATTGACCCAGATTATTCGGAAGCGGCAAGGCTTTATCGTCTGGCTGCCGAACAGGGCGACCCGCAAGCACAGGACATGTTGAGCTGGATGCTGCTGGAAGGCGACACCGTTGCTGCCAACCCGGTGGAAGCACGCGAATGGGCTCAGAAGGCAGCCGAGGGCGGCGTTGCCGCCGCCATGACGCGGCTAGGTATGATCTATCATAACGCGGTCGGTGTGCCGCGCGATCCAGCACAGGCCGTGTTCTGGTGGCGAAAGGCGGCAGGCGCTGGTGATGCCGATGGCGAGGCAATGCTCGGCGCAGCATTGCATCTCGGTATGGGTGTGGAGCGCGATGCTTTGGCGGCTTACGAACATTTGTTGCGCGCCCGATCCGAAGGCAGCGCCCTTGCCGATTCCTTCCTGCAAGCAGCTCGCGATCAGCTGGATGATGACGAACGCCGGACAGCCGAGGCAAGAGCTGGCGGGAAACACCGCCCATGATTATCGGCACGGCGGGACATATCGATCACGGTAAGACGTCCCTCGTGCGTGCGCTGACGAAAGTCGACACCGACCGGCTCAAGGAAGAAAAAGCACGCGGAATTTCCATCGATCTTGGCTTTGCCTATCTCCCCCTGACAGGCAACGAACAGGAAATTCTCGGCTTCGTCGATGTGCCGGGGCACGAAAAATTCGTGCATACCATGCTGGCAGGTGCGGCCAGCATCGACTTCGTTCTGCTGGTTGTCGCGGCAGACGATGGCATCATGCCGCAAACACGCGAGCATCTGGCTATCGTCAGTCTGCTCGGGATCAATCGCGGCATCGTTGTGATCACGAAAAGCGATCTCGTTGACGCTGCTCGTCTGGTCGAGGTGGAGACGGATATCCGCAATGCGCTGGCCTCAACCGTGCTTGCCGATGCGGCCATATTGCAGGTGTCTACCATCACTGGCGTAGGGCTGGACCGGCTTAAAGCGGCCCTCGAAAGCGAGACTTACAACTTCCCGCACCGCCGCACCGATGGACGCTTTCGGCTCGCCGTGGACCGCTCCTTCACCATTCAGGGCGCGGGGACCGTGGTGACTGGCACGGTCCTTTCCGGCACTGTCAGAATTGGCGATCAGCTGACCATCAGCCCTTCGGGCAAGCAGGTGCGCGTGCGCACAATCCATGCGCAGAACCGGCCAAGCGAAACTGCACAGGCAGGCGACCGTTGCGCGCTCAATCTGGCAGGCGATGGTATTTCCAAGGAGGCTGTCAGCCGCGGTGACATGGTGTTGTCGCCCGAACTGCACATGCCGACAGACCGCATCGACACCTCTCTTTCAATCCTGCCATCGGAACGCAAGCCGATAGACCAGTGGTTTCCGGTGCGGCTGCACCATGCATCGGCGGAAGTGGGTGCGCGCATCGTGCTGTTGCAGGACAATGACCTCGCGCCGGGCACTCAAGCGCGCGTGCAACTGGTGCTGGATCGCCCGATTGCAGCCGCGTCAGGTGAGCGTTTTGTCATTCGCGATGTTTCCGCGCAGCGAACAATCGGCGGCGGTCGCTTTCTCGACCTGCGCCCGCCGCAGCGCAAGCGCCGCAGCCCCGAGCGGGTGGCGCAACTTGACGCTTATGCCATTGATGATCCGGTAGAAGCGGCACGGGCACTGTTGTCCGTCGACCCGTTTTATCTGGATGCAACCGCTTTCCTGCGTGACCGCGCTTTGGCCGATGAGCCGCACGCACTGGCACTGGCACTCAATGCGACGGTTCTGCCGCAGGGCCAGTCGCAATTGCTGCTGCTGCCAGAGCGCTGGAATGCGTTGCGCAGCGACATTCTGGAGCGGCTTGGCAATTTCCATGATGAGAACCCCAACCTGATTGGTATGGGGGTGGAAAGGCTGCGCCTGCTTTTGAAGCCACGTCTGCCTGCGAGCGCCTTCCGAGCGGCAATAGCCGCGCTAACAGACGCGCAACGGGTGACGCTCGATGGCGCATGGCTTCGTCTTACCGATCATGAAGTGACCATGAGCGACGCCGACACGGCACTGTGGGAGCGGATCGCGCCGATGCTTGGCGGCGAAGCGCGCTTTCGCCCGCCGCGCGTGCGCGATATTGCCGGTTTGCTTGATGAGAAAGAGGAAGAAATCCGTCGCATTCTCAAACTCGGCGGACGGATGGGACGTGTGCATGAAGTTGCGCATGATCACTTTTTTCAGCGAAGCACGATTGCCGAGATGATCGCGATACTTTCGGTAATGGATGCGGAGTTCGACAGCGGCTGGTTTATCGCGGCGCGCTTTCGTGACCGTGTGGACAGTGGCCGCAAGGTGGCCATCCAAATTCTTGAATTCTTTGATCGAAACAGCGTCACGATCCGACGCGGAGATTTGCGTCGGCTAAACCGGCGCAAGCTGGACTTGTTCGGCGATTTCACGCAGAGTGAACCAGCTGCAAGTACGCGCTAAATAGTGGAAGAGACGCGTCCCTGGTGGGGCGTCCGGACTTCAAATTCTAACGCTCACGTCTGCCGCTGTATTCATTGATCCTCGAAAATCCCGAATTGTCGGCTATAGCGGCAGGCGCTTTCCTTATCTGTATGCATCAATATTGGATCGTGCTACCGAGTTGGGTAGCAAAATGGTAGCAGCACGTTCTTCCTCTGTTCCAACCCGCTACCTTCTTCATCTTCCGCATCTCCCGCATCAAAATGAGGACCTAGATTTGGTACGTTGACGCTAGACCAGACCGCGAGGCAAATAACTGCTATCTGCCGCTAACTTGTACAGTCGAGGATTTTGAGTGCGAATTTTCTCTGCATGATCTTTAACCTTATCCGGGTAGAGCCGTCGCCTCTCGCGACGGTACTCAACCATGTATTTCTGACGCTCTTCAGCGTGGCCTTCTCCATGCGATCCGATACAATCGGTAATCTTCTTTCTTTGGACGATGTAGGCTTCTTCTACTGCCATAGCCTCTGCTGGTTCCATCTGGCGAAATTCTTTAGTCTTGTATTTTGGTAAATGCGCATTTCAGTTTCTCCTCTGAAATGCGCCCGGCACAAAATACGAGGGAAGCGTACCGATAAAAGAACAAATGAAGTTATATTTTGTTCAACGATCCACCGCACTCTACATTTTAAATGAAGATTATAAGTTCGTAGACGTGAAGATAGGTTGACGACTCAACGATCCTTTGAATACGAATATCAAAAGTACGAGGGGGGCGTTTCTTGATTACGGTTGATATTCGAACGAAAATAATTCCCAATGACGCACGTGTGTACGTCATTAGGCCGGGTGCCTATTACCGTCTTTTCGATCAATTCATTGATAAAAGTTTTGTCGGTGTAGAATTACCGAAACTCGCTCTACCTTCGTTTTCGGAGTTTAGCGAACTGAACGACGTCGGTGAGCGCATTTTGCGCTCAATCGCGTTGCGTAAATGGTTCGCTGCGGGGCAACCACTCGGTGAGTATCCTCCTCAAGAGCTTGAGTTTTACTCGGCTCTAGAATTGGACCATGCCGGTGGGCAGTTTTTGCGTTTTGTAAAAGCCTTTTTTCAAGAGATCCGCAAAGGAGATGTGGTGGTAATGCCGCCACGTTCCTTTAAAAAAGATGCAATAATCGGTGAGTTCACGGATGAGCCGAATGAAGTGGTATCTTTCGCAAGTCCGGTTTACCCTAATCATCCGTTGAACGGGCGCAACGTAAAGTGGCTTGCTCGGCTCCCCAAAAGTGAGCTTCCAGCGCAAACATTGGATCGCCTCCAAAAGCCATCAGTGGTCTTCTTATTGGAGCGAAGTGCTTGGCCGAAAATTTTCCGGACTTGTTACGGGGCTTATTCCACTGACAGCGAATACAGTGCGGAGTTCCGAATAACTGAGGAACAATTTCAAGCTTCCGACGATTTCCTCATTCAAGCCTTTTTCAACTTCGTTACCGCGAATACCGAAAAGCTCAGAAGAAACGATGAAAATCTTTCAGGTTTGAGGGACGCAGCTTTTCAAAACGTGCGCGATTTCTCTCCCAGCTTGTATACGAACGTGAACTCGCCGGGTTCTATTGCATTGAAATCCGGTTATATAACTCCTATAGTTATAGCGGTCATGTTGACCTTGGCTGTGACGGTTGGCGCAGAAGCTGTCAATGCTGCAGAAAGTGACACTATTACATTTGGCAATTCGCTTTCGGCAGACGATGCCTGCACAGCTAAGGTGAAGAAACAAGTGGTAAACCAACTGCGCCTCTTGGGCTTTGACAGATGGTCAGAAGCCTGTAACAAAATTAGAGAAGCGGCTGAGAACACTGGTATAAAGACAAACACCCTAGTGCAAACCGAAAAATGAAGAACGTTTTTGAGTCCTTGAAACGCCATTTTTGGATTGCGACGACCCTTATAGGGTTCGCCGGAGGCTTTTTAACGAACTATTATCTTCAATATCGAAGCAATTTGATTGACGGATTGCGTCAAAATTACGCGATATTCCAGAGCTCCCAAAAAGAAATAGACCAAACCCTGAAAAGCTTAGCAGATGTTGCAGCGGGAAAGTCACAAGATAAGCCAGTATCCTTGAGCCAATTTCGTGTGCAATTATTGGAGGGGGTTAAATCCGCCACTGATCTCTCCAGAAGAGTCGGAGCAAATGGCACGACCCTAGATTATTTCGAAGTTGCTTCAGTAAACCTAGCAAATGCGGCCGAAGATTTTACCGGACCAAAAGATGCAAAAAAGTTGGTCGAAGCTGCCAGTGATTATTATTTTGCGCGGCAAATGCTATCTAATGCGGTAATAAAAGAAGATACAAAGTTTCTCTGGTAGAGTTTCCACTACCACTAAACCCCGCTTCGGCGAGGCTTTCTTTTATGTAGCCGTTCGTCTTACGCTGCCATGTTTGCGGCTAGAAAAACAAATCTCTTCTGCCGGTGACAATGGTGAGATGTGCGGTCCGAGTTTAATGTGCATCAAGTGAGAAGGCTCTCGGATAGCGAAGGCACGTAGATCCTCTTCAACGGCAGCAAAGCCTGATAACGAGGGTCAAAACTCTGGTAGTGTTCGAAAATCAATCCTACAAGCTGTTCCCCATCTATCAAACGCAGGTTGGGCTTTGAACGATCATACTCTCGCGCATCTTTCGTGAAGCTGCCCAAAGTTACAAATAAGCCATGCTCACCTCTCTCGACATTGCCTAGGAGTTGCGTCACTTCTGGGCGACCAACCGGATTGGTGATCTGCTTGCATTGAACCTTTATCACTGGAGGCTCGAAACCAAGTTCATCCTTGTGCGCAATCACGTCAACGCCACCATCACCAGATTTAGGTGTAACGCGGGCGTGATAACCCATGCATTCCAACAGATGGGCCACGAACTGTTCAAACTGATAGGCGTCGATAGCTGTTTTCAGCTGCCGGATCACGAAGTCCTGTGTCGTTTCTTCAGCCTGCGATGCTACAGCTTTTGATACCGTTACATCGTCGCGTCGCTCTTCCGTGGCGTTGTCGGTGGGATTTGGTAACGGAGAGCCGTCGAGAGCGGCCAAGAACTCGTACCGATAGTTCTTCACGGCAAAGAGCGTGATAAACGAGCCGATTTCGTAGAGCGCGTCCTGCGAGAAGTCTTCACGTGGAAGATGCTTAAGCCATTTCACCGGTAACATATTCGGGTAGGTCGGGTTCTTGATGGGCTGGTATTGATAAGGCCCTGCGACCTCGCCCAAATTGACCATCCGATCAACTTTCGACGGATACACAATGAGATCGCCCGGCTTCACTTCATGAAGGAAGCGGAACAGCACACCGGCTTGTACCGGGATGGAGCCTGGCTTGGCGTCAGGATAGGCAAACTTAATCGCGGCTTTGAAAGCTTCTCGATTGGCTGACAGCTTAGAAAGGTCCCCGAGCTGCGGCCAGCCGATCCCGACGAAGCACTCATCGGTCGGCTTGGAGCCCACGCTGATGTCCATGTGAACACCCCACAGCGAAAAACTTCTCTTTCTCACATCGCTCATGGTTCGACTGCCTTTTCATCTAGTCCGAAGTAGATCGATATCTGACGCTTGACGGCTTCCCGCAAACCGTTGGTATCGCTTGAGCGAAGCTGCTTAATCCCTGCTAAGTTGAACCGGATATCCTTTCCTGCATCACCAATTGAGCTGTTGTGCACCAACAAAAAGTTTTGGTGAGGTAAACCGTGGCCTTGGTTCAATCCCATGAGGTAGCCGATTTCATGATAGACGTTCGGGTTGCCCCGAGTTAAGTCGGCGATGAGATAACCAGAATCCTCGATCAACCGTAGAATCTCATCATTGATAACGTAGGAAAAGCCAGTATCGAATTGATCTATTCTGAGCGGCCGGATGGCAATATCCAGATTGTGTTTTACGTTTAAATCATCAATTGCACTTTTGATCGCCTCAAAGTTAGGTTTGGTATCTTCACTGAACTGCATAGATACGAAGACTTGGCGTTTGCGAGACTGTGCTATCTTGCCAAAAATTTTAATAAGATCAGCCGCGTTAATTGAACGCAATTCATACTGATGCGTTCGTAGCACCCAATTGGCGAACTGTTCGTAGGTCCCCCTGCTTTGATCCGAGGATAGCTGGTAATAGAGGAAGGCGGCGAATAATCCCCGGGCGGTCGAGGCTTGCAGCCGCTTATCGCCGTAGGTGTCGTTGATGCGCTTGATAGCCCCGAAAACGGCGTCCACATCGAGCGTTGTTTTTGGGTCAATCAGCCCGCGTACATCCTGCAAAGATTGTATCAATACGGAACGCGAGCATTCATCCTGACCCTTGTTTTTGCCGAATACGTTCTTCAGGTTGGTAAGGTAGGAAAAATCGAGCAAACTCTTGAGCTGGCGGCATTGCAAATATTCCGGCCCGAAACGGTCATTCAGGTCGTTGTCGGAGAAGTCCTCCGGAACATCGACTATTCCTTTGTAGACCTCCTCCGAAGTGAGGGGCATGGCTTTGGAGTTGATATTGTGAAAGAGCGCCTTTTCGTTGCGGCGGGCGTCCTTTGCGGAGCTGAAGAACACCAGACAAAAGGGTGCCACGTACCGATTGAACTCGACATCCTTTAACTCCTCGAAGGCGCTCAGACGGTGATTGCCGTCAATGCGTTTTAAAAGCTTCTGGCCATCAGGTACGGCGATTTCGTATCGCGTGAGATTACGGGTTGAACTGGCTTTTCGTGGTTTAATGCTCAGTCCCGAGATGTTGGATTTGAAAGGAATGCCTTCTCGCATCATCTGGAACGGGTCAATTGTGGGAGCTCCATCACTGTCGTAGTCAACGTCTAGCTGCACCGACAAAATGATCTCCGGGAAAAACAGGTACTCGCCATCATTGAAGAACTTCTTTATCTCTTCCACATGTCCCGGCTTCAAGTCGCGCTGATAAGCTTCATCGGCATAGGAGCACCGTGCAATGTCACTAAGCGGCGCATAGCCGCGGACGGTCAGGAAGCCGCCGATTGAGGAGGCGAAAGCGCCATTGAACACGGTGTTCATGCCGCATCTCCCAATAAGATCGCTTCTATGTCTGCCTTGGCCCGATCGAGCTCGGCGTTGGCTTCCTCCTCAAGCTGAACTGCTCTGGCGATCCTTGAACGCGCTTCAGCGGCAAGTGTCTTCTGAACATCAAGGGGAGGAACCGGGAGTTCCAAGGTCCGCAGGAAGTCCGCATCAACGCGCTGATGGCCTGATGCGCCAGTGAAAAATCGAACAGCAGCCTTGCGGACGCACTTCATACGCAAGAGCGAGTGCAAGTAGCCCATATCGAGCGAGCCGTCTGGCGATCGGAGGACGTGATACTCTGTCGATCCGTAGCCGAAACCTCTATGCAACCCTTCAGCTACAGCAGACTTCCCATTTTCCATGCATGGGGTAATCTTTGCCCAAAGCAAGTCCCCCTCGCGGAAGGATGTGTATCCGACATTCTCGGAAAGCAACCGCCTTTCGCGCTTTTCAATGATACCGCGCCGGTCGGATATCGCGTCCATCGGAACAAAACTGACGTCGTCCGTGTCTGTGAGACCGCGAAAGACTGTCTTCGGGTTGATCGCGCAAATCGTGCCGAGTTTGACGTTTGGGTAAGTCGCCGAGTGCAAGTTGAAATCGTACTGATGCACTCGGGCGTCAAACCGCCAGCCGCCGAGGTCACTGGCCTTAGTGCGAAACAGGCGCTTGTCGATCGTGTTTTCTGGTTCCAGCGGCAGGGTGATACCAAGCTCTGCAAGTAGGTAATCGTCGATCGACGCCAACAGCGCGTCGGCTTTGGCCAGTCTCTTATTTGATTGCCCGTTGCTGTCAGCAATCTTCGCGGCCAATTGAATCTGGTCGCTCAGCGAGAGCTTCGGCAGGGGCAGAGCTCTCAAGCGATCTCCGGCAAAACCCGACTGGTTGTTCCAATTTGTGGCGAGGTTGTAGAAGACCCGATTGCGTCGATAGATGTTGAGAATGTAGCCATAAACTTTTGGGTCGAACCCGTCGTTCATCTCGATCTGGGTCATATGATTTGAAAGCACGACCCTTCCGCCAAACGAAGCATCCCAAACCGAAGACTTGCCGACAAGCTGCTGCGAGTTCGTGTTGTTGAAAACGATCTCGCCGGCCGAGATTTCCTTTGCCGACGGTGGAACAGCGCTGTCCTCAACAAATGTCACTTTATCGAATTGCCAGCGTCCTTCGGCATCCATGTTGGTGGGACGGAGTTGCACGACACCGGTCATCTCCTCTGCCTGCTGTTCACGGCCAAGGGGGAAACCATTCCCGAAGCCGCCCGCGATAGACGAAAAACGAACGTATTCATGACGTCCATGATCCAACAGTCGCCTTAGGAAAAAAGACGGTTGGAAGGGTAGCGGATCGAATCGATCTTGCAGCATGCCCCAGCTGACCATGAAGAAATGCTCTTCATTCAAGCCGGGGCTCAGGCAAAAGGGCGCGGAACTCCCCCCTCGATATGTTGGATGAACCGGCTTAATTCGACAGCCACAGTTTCCAGTTCATTCGTACTGGTCGGTCGCCCTGTGGCGTCGTAGCCGATGTCTTCGGCGACGGCCATGAAGATCTCGTAGTCGGCGACTTCGGCCTTCACTTTCGCCAAGAACTCGTCATTCAGCGTTTCGCGGAGCGTCGCGATACGCTCATTATAGTCCTCAGAAATAGCAGCCTTCCATTGCTGGAAATCGTCCTTCTCTTCATGCGCCTTTTTGGTCTGATCCGCTTCGCTTTTGAGGCGACGCTTCGCCTCTGGTGTCAAAGTGCCTTGCGCCGCAAGTGCCTCCAGCTTGTCGATGAGTTGCTGGTCGATCTGTTGGATGACGGGGTCACCCTTCTTAAGCTTTGCCGCTTTCTCCTTGATTAGGTTTTCGAGTGCCTTACCGCCGTCTTTCCGTGCGTAGATGACGTCCTGCGCTTTCTCCTTGATGCGCTGGATGGCAATCGTGGTTGCGTCATCGAATTTCTTTAAGAAAAGGACAGAGCTTTTCACGCCCGCGCCGTTGGCCGCAAAAGCAAATTGCGGCAACGAAACGACGCTGACAATACGCCAATGCTCCTCGATCCAGTCTCGGACATATTGCATGCTGGAATTGGTCAGAATGCTGTCCGGAATGACCATCGCAAGGTAGCCCCCCGGCTTGAGAAAGCGATGACACTGCTCAATGAATAGAACTTCGGTCGTCTGCTGATCCCGCGCTTTTTCCAGAAAGGTGCGTCGGATCAGACCCTGCTCACCGACTTTCTTTTGTTTAACGGTGATGTTTTTCAGCTTGGTGTCGATCCAATCAACATCCTTGCAGCCAAGATCATAGTCTTCCAAAAACCGCTTCTCATTAAGTTTGACCTTGGCACCGAATGGCGGATTTGTGATGATGAAATCGAAACGGTTGGGTTTGAAACCCTGGTTTTTGGTTCGCTCTCGCATGTTATCGATAGGCTCTAGGCCATCGAAAGCAATGACATTGGTGTGCCCGTCATCATGAATAATCATGTTCATTTTGGCCGTGCGGGCAATGCCTTCGGAAATTTCGATACCGTAAAGATTATTCTCCGCAAAGTCGTGCCAGTGTTTATGGTGTTGAACCGAAGACTGCTCAAAGTAGCCTTCTTCGGCCATGCGATCAGCTTCACGGCGAACCTTGTCGAGAGCGTGCAGCAAAAAGCCTCCGCTGCCACACGAGGTATCAATGACGACGGAATCATGCGTGATAGGTAACGCGTCAACGATGAATTTAACGATATTGCGCGGCGTGAAATATTGGCCGAACTCTCCCCTGAAGAAGCCTGTCATGAAAGTCTCGAAGGCGCGTCCCTTGCTGTCGAGATCGGTTTTTCCGAGGTTCGTTCCAGCGAGATAGCCGACCACGGTTTGCAGCTCAAAATTGGATAGACGAATGTCTTCTTTGAAGACTTCGGGGTCCTTCTCCCGCCCCTTTTGATAGAGCGCCTGAATGCGTTTTTTAAGGTCATCTCCCTTGTCGTCGGAAAAGACCTGAAAGTCATACGGTGAGCCCGGCCTCCTGTTTGTCCGTTCGTCCCAGATTTTACAGAAGATCAGCTTGTCTAACTCATCGAAAGCTTCAGACGGGTTCCGCTTGCCACCCGCCCAAAGTGCATCGTGAGCCTGCTTGAACTTGCGAGTGAGTTCGTTTTCCTCAACCACTTCAAGTTCAAAGCCACCTTGGCCACCTTTGGTGTATTTCGCACGAGATGCTTCCTTCTGGCCGATCTTCGGAAGATCGGCGATCCGGTTCTCTCTGCGCTCGGCACCGCCGAACCCGGATACCTTGAAATAGTCGTTTCGGATGCCGGACGTCATCCAAAGGAAGTCGGCACTGAGGGAATTTGCGTAACCGAAGCCTTGCTCGACGGCTTGGTCCAACTCGCCTTGGCTTGCTTCCTGACGCTTGCATTCAATGACGATATAAGGCCACTTCTTTGAAGCATCCTTGAAGACAACCATGTCAGTATGGATATTCGGCACGCGGTGAGGCACCGGATACTCAAGGGTGATTTGATCTGCAGGATAGCCATAGTCGAGGATGAGAGAAACGTATGACTCCGCACGCACAATCTCTTCTGGATCGCTAAGGCGATACTTTTTGTTTTGGGCGATGTAGATGACATTTTTGCTCTCTTCATCGAATGCAATCACCCTTTGATCGATACCGCGATTGATTGTATCCGAATTTGCCATCTTCAAGACCCCGTATGCGTACTGATTCGTGTGCTAGATATTATGTAGTAGATAGCACTTTTGCTATTTGCAAAGCCGTTCCGAGTAGAACAAGTCACGTATGATGCAGCGGAGTAACGCTCGCGATCTGCTTGCATTTCTTTAATTGACAAAGAGTTTTGTCGAACAAATAAATGACCTGGGAAATACGTTTTTATGTAAAGAGTGGACAAATCGACTTTTCAAAAATGGTGCCGACTGCTGAGTAACCCAGTTACCCCACATAATGGGAAAGCTCAGCTCAATGAGCGGAAAAAGATCAACCCTAAATCTAAGAGCCTGTTCCAAAAAGGATTGAGCGATTTCAGTCGGTTATGATTCAATCGGTTTGCTTACATTCGATGGAGATCATGATGGCCTGGACTGCAACCGCTCGGCAACAATATGGACGACGCAACGCGCGCTATGCAAGCGATTTAACGGATGCGGAATGGACTGTCATCGAACCGATGATGCCTGCACCGAGCCGTCTTGGGCGGCCTCGCAAGACAGATTTGCGTGAGGTGGTAAATGCGCTGCTTTATATTGCTTCATCAGGTGGTGCATGGCGGCTTTTGCCAACGGACTTCCCACCATTTTCCACGGTTCAAAAATATTTCTATCGATGGCGAGATGAAGGGATGCTGCGCATGATCAACAACGCGCTCGTGATGGCAGCACGCGAGTTGACTGGAAAGCAGCCCAGCCCTACCGCTGGCGTGATCGATAGCCAGTCAGTAAAAAACCACGGAAAGTGGCGGAATACGGGGCTTTGACGCGGGAAAAAAGATCAACGGTCGCAAGCGTCATATTGTGGTCGATACACTCGGCTTGATGGTTGGTCTGGTGATCCATTCTGCAGGCATTCAGGACCGAGATGGTGCACCTGATGTCTTGAAAACCATCCTCAAACGCTGGCCGTGGTTACGGCATATCTTTGCTGATGGTGGATACGCAGGACCCAAGCTCAAAGGCAGGCTGGAAAAGGTCGGAAAGTTTACGCTGGAAATCGTCAAACGATCCGATCACGCTGCGGGCTTCAAACTCTTACCACGCCGATGGGTGGTCGAGAGGACCTTTGCATGGTTGGGACGTTGCCGCAGACTGGCTAAAGATTTCGAGAAAACCATCGTGTCTGCTGAAGCATGGGTCTACATCGCAAACATCCGCCTGCTTACCCGGCGCGTCGCAAGAGCCTGATATCGTTACGTTCATTATGATTCAGGCTCTAAGTAAACAAGCACCCGCAGGGGAAGGAAATCGCAATGCTCCCCAAGGCTGATTACGATAAGCTAATCGAAGCTTTCGAGGATCGCGAAGACATTGCCGCCGCTCGCACTTTCCGCGAAAAACTGGCCGCTGGCGAAGAAGAATTGATCCTGGCGGAATTCGTCAATCGCATGATCGACGGTGAGAACAAATTAAGGTGTGGCGTGATTATCGCGGCATGAGCGCGAAGGCGCTCGCCGATGCTGCGGGCATAAGCGCGCCTTATCTCTCGCAGATTGAAAGTGGTGCGCGCGAAGGATCGCTCGACGCATTGAAGAAGATCGCGGAAGCGCTCAAGGTTAAGATTGACAAGCTTGTTTGATCGCTTAGCGAAAGACAACAAATTAACGATAGCGAAATACGTTGGCGACAACCCATCACGCAAACACGTCTCAAAGGAAATTCCGCATGTCGACAATTAGGTACATGACAGGCCCGCAGGTGTTGGCCCGGTATGGCGTCACACCGAATACGCTTTGCCGCTGGCAACGCGATACTTCGCTCGGCTTTCCGAAGCCGCTGAAAATCAATCGCCGTAATTATTGGGCACCCGAAGACCTCGACGCTTTTGACGAACAGAAACGCTCGCCTTCAAAATAACCCATAAAGGGATGCCGGACACTGCCATGTCCGGCTGTCCGCCTAATGTCCGGCAAATGTCCGCCTGACAGGTTATTTCTTACCGGTTAGAGATTTTTTATATCCGCTGTATCTGGATGCCTTGCATAAAGATCGACAATAGCTATTTTGCAGCATATGAACACGGCGCAAAAATCACCCTCTCTTAACGATTACGTTGGCGTAGGTTCCTACACCGCCTCCGAGGCTGCGCGTCTGTTGCATACGCCTGCGCGGAACATCAATCGTTGGTTACGTGGTTATTCCTATCGTCATCACACTAAAGAGGCTCGCTTTATGCAGCCACTTTGGACACCGCAGCACAAATCCGATGACGACAATCTAGAATTAGGTTTTCGCGATTTGATCGAGCTTCGCTTCGTTAAAGCGTTTGTCGACGCGGGAGTGGGTCTCCTCGCCATTAGGAATTGCCTTGATTACGCCCGTGAATGTGTTCGCGATGAACATCCTTTCTCTACGCGCCGCTTTCAAACCGATGGCCGTACGATATTTCTCGAAAGCATCGAACGAGCAGAAGAAAGCAAGCTTCTCGATCTGAAAGAGCGCCAGTACGTTTTCAAACAAGTGATCGAGCGCACGTTTAAAGACCTCGATATTGAAGACGATACCGTAGCACGCTGGCGTCCTTTTCATGGAAAAAAGACCATCATCATTGATCCGTCGCGCGCTTTCGGGCAGCCGATCGCTTCGGAATTTGGTGTTCCTACGACGGCTCTTGCTGACGCGGTGGAAGCCGAAGGTTCCGTCGAATACGTTGCCAAGCTTTATGAAGTGAGCGTCAACGTGGTGCGGGATGCCGTCCAATTTGAAGCCGAACTCAAGGCGAACAAGAAGGCGGCATGAAGGTTCTGGTTGACGAAAACCTTCCGCCTGCCCTCGCTCGCGCGTTAAACGCGCTCTTCGCTGGAAAGCATGAAATCATTCATACACGGGATCGATATGGTCCCGGTGTGAAGGACCTTCAATGGATACGCGATCTTAGTACCGAAGGGCGTTGGATCATTATTTCTGGTGACCGCCGGATCACTCGGAACAAAGCAGAATACAATGCATTTCGCGCTTCAAATTTAGTCGGATTTTTTCTTTCAAAAGGTCTTTACAAGTCATCGACCGTAAAGCAGATGGAACGGTTACTTGCTTTGTGGGAAAACATCGAAAAGCAGTCCGACATTGTTCAAGGGGGAGCAATGTTTGAATTGCCAATGACTTCCCCCCGAATAAAACAGCTTTAAGAAACCATCACCGAAACACGGGAACGCCTTGCCGATCCAGTTTGATCGAGATTGTCGATAGTGCTCGATCCCGCTGTCTATATGCCGTTGCACGGCTCCAATTTTTCCGCGACACTTCATCGGCAAACCGAAGGCGAGTTATCTTGCAGCGTAGCCATAGTTGCAGGACTCGGGCTTGACCATCCTGATCAGGCAAATGATCAATGGGCCATTGGATTGCCTTCTCAAAGAAGCTGACTTCCTGCGGACTGTAACGACGACGTTTTTTGACCGGTTCGTTTGCTTCCACAGAACGCCAGCCCGCGCCAAGGCGATCCGCAAGTGTCATTGCCAGTTCGGGCATTGAGTTACGAATACGGGCAGGCCCTTCGGGGCCGCCCGTAATCATGCAAAATCGTACGGCTTCGATTAGAGCCTTGCCGACGAGGTCAGGCGTCCACGTCTCGCATTGCTCCGGCACCTACATACCTCCATCGGAATAAGCGCCGTTCGAAGCCGCTTGTAGTTTCGCCGAAATAGCGTTGCCAACCGCCGCACCAATTTCAGCCGGGGAGGCGTTCGTCTGCGCATGGACAGTCACATGCACGACAGGCGCGGGCTGCGGGTTGGTGACGCGAACGTCTTGTGTTCCGTTCGGAACCGTTTGGACGGGAGCCGCGATCGATACGGGAGGCGTGCCGACGATGTTGACGTTTTCCGGCCCGGTGCTCGGTGCTGGCCGATACTTGCCGACGTCGATCGCCATCGCCTCTTTGAACGAAGGCCCGTTCGGCTCTCCTTTCCAGAAGGTCGGATCGAACAGCGCCGCAATGCCTCGACTATGCGTCGCGTTGTAATCGGCGGCCTTTTTCTTTTGCTCGTCGGTTTGTACCCGGTCGTTCAAAGCATTAAGCCCCGACTGGATAGCGTATTCGCCTGCCTGTTCGGCAATGTAAGCAAAGATACCGCCGCGTGCCGCGCCTTTAAGATTACGCCACACTCCGCCGCCGCTAGACCCGCCGGGAGTCGGGCTATTTCCGGCCCCCGGCCCTCGCGGAATAGGTGTCGTTGGCGAGGGCATCTTGCCAATATCTAGAAGCCACCGCATCGGGTCGGCAATTGCGAGCAACCCGGCCCCGATCATTACCCAATCGACGGTCGAGAGCTTCATCAGGTTATCGGCAAACTCGCCGATGCTGTTTGCACCCTTGACCGCGTCAATGAGGGTTGCAACGGCATAAGAAACCGTTGTGATCGTGCCAAATGGAGAGCGAACGAGTTTCGCAATTCCGCCGCCCAAGCTAAGCATTGCCGCCCCGGTTGCTCCAATTGCCAACGCGCTGCCAACGGTCATAGTGCCTGACATTTTGTCAAAAGCGCCACCGAGGTTTTGCATTACCCCGGATATATCACCCGCACCAATGTCGTTGACGAACGCGCGGACGTCGGAACCGATCTTCCGGAAGTTGTTCGACATTTTCGCAAGCTCGACCATTCGTTGGTCGACCTGCGAGCCATCGCCCTCGAGTGCCTTGCCGAATAGAATGTCGCCGAGATCGTTGATCAGTTCCCGAACGCCGCCGGTTCCGCCATAGCCAAACCCGCTCATGAGGCCCGAAAGCGACATTTGGATTTTGTCTATGACGCCGACACGCTTATCGAGCGTGTCGACCACGTCACCAACGCCGAGGGAGAATTCCTTCAAGGTCGGCAACCAGCCATCGCCGTACTTAATCCCACGAGCGCTAAGCTTGTTCATGAGAACGTCAACGACGTTTTGGGCGGTGTCGGCGCGGATTATGTATTCCTGAAACGCGGAACCGGCGTAATTGGCTTCGGTCCCGACAAGCCCCAATTGGCGGCGAAGCTCTTTCGTGTCATTAACGATCGGCATCAGACCGCGCGCTTCTTCGCCGAATAGAACAAACGCGGTCGTGGCGCGCTCCCACGCCGGAAGTTTCCCGATCGCGTCGAGCACCTTAAGCGTGGTTTGCACCGCGTTCTTTTGCATGTCCTTGGCCGCAGCCTTTGGAGCAATACCAATCCGCGCCCATGCGGCACGGGCGGCCTTGGCGGTGTTATCGCCCTTTGTCAGCGCCTTACCCATATTGCGGAACGACGTAATCGCAACGTCCGTTTGGGCACCCATGGCGACCATTGCGCCGCCGAAAGCAAGCGTTTCATTTTTTGCGAAGCCGAACATCTTGCCGTTGGCTGCTACGCCTTTCGCAAAATCGACCAGATCGGGGGCTTTGGCCGCCGAGTTGTTGCTCAAATGGTTGATCGCGTCGGCGTAAAGGCCGACACCGTCGACGGTTAAGTCAAGCTGCGACTTGATTTTCGCGAGGGCGTCGGAAGTGTCGCTCTCGCTTGTGTCCCACGCGACGGCGACCTTTGCCACCTGTTCGGTGAACTTTCTAAGCTCCTGATATGGAATGTTCGATTGACCTGCGGCGGCCACGATCTCGGATAGGCCCTTGACGCTCGTGGGAATGACCTTCGACATTTCCACGATTTCATTGCGCAGCACGGCGATTTGCGCCGGGGTGCCGTCGACGACCTTCCGGACGTCGGCGAAGGCTTCCTCGAACTTGATCGCGGAACCGAGGGTTCCGCCGATCCCCTCTCGCAAGCCGACATAACCGGCACCAATAGCGACAAGGTTTCGAACGGCACTCCCTGCTGAGAACCCACCCGGCCCCGCCAAGAGGGCAGAGGTTGTACGGTTAGCGCGCGAATGAAGGCGATCAAGACTTGCGCCAATGCCTCGCGCCGGGCCGGAAATCTTGTCGACAAGCGACACTATTAGTTTTGAGTTCAGCGTCGCCATGTGACGTCCCCGAATATTGTCGATATGCAGACAAAAACACGGAGGAAAGAACAACAAAACTAGCGCCGTAAGCCTTTGTTGTCCGGAATTCGTGAGCTATTGCATTGTCACAGCCAAGAGGGCGGCGGCGCTCGCAGTGATCATGTCGGCTTCAGAAAACGCCGGGGTGTCAGTTATTTTCTCTTTTGCAGCGGGCTTTTTCGCCATTTTTTGAACCCCGTAAGAACAAAGCAAACACCAAAACGAGAAAATCTAAAAACGCTCAAAGTCGGCAGTAGAGCGCTCCCGCATGGGCAAAAAACCGCTAAAAAGGTACCTAAAGGGGGTGGGGTGGGGTCGACAGGGTATCGGGCACATGGCGTGCCGACACCCTACCCCTTCGGCCTATTCGGTGCCCGCATTGCGACCTGCATGCAGACGTGCAGCCAAGGACGTGAGGCGTCCGCCTGTGTTCTTGGGCTGGCTCACTCCTTCAGCACCATCCAGACCGGGTTTCTCGGCTGCGAGCTTAACCGCCAATGTCGTCAATCGTCCGGTGCGGGTTGCCTGCACACTACCGGCGGCGTGACCGCACACTGACGTGATGACGTCAGCCGTCGACATAGCCGGCTGCTTGGCAACCAGATCAATCCCGTTGCTCATACGGGCGGGATTACCCGCGATGCCTTTGGCGGAAACAACTGTTTGGATTTTAGTAAGCGTTGCGCTCTCACCTAATCGGAAGCCGATTGCATGGGCCGATGCCACGGCGCTGTCATGCTGTGCTTGGGAGATCGACGCGACCGGCGTCGGGTTATAATTGTTGTCCATTGCGGACCCCCTTGATTTGAAGTTAACGCGCGGTGTTGCGCGGGTTAGGTCGGCAAGGACCGTTTCAAACGTCCCGACGCGATCAGCGAGGCCAGCTTTGACGGCTTCCTTCCCTATCAGTGTGCGGGCTTCTGTTGCGCGGGCGGCGTCGATCGAGAGACGCGCGCCGCGTCCTTTCGAAACCGTCTGCAAAAAGCTCTCGTAAAAGGCGTTGACTTCGGCTTGCAGGTCCGCCCGAACATCTTCTGAAAGGGGTTCGAACGGGTTGCCGTCGACCTTGTGAGCGCCCGCGTGAATGAGCGAAGGCTTGATGCCCTCGCGGTCAAGCTGGCGGCTGAAATCTGCATGCAAAAGGACCACACCGATACTTCCGGAAACGCCGGTTTCGGTGGTTACGATCTCACTCGCCCCCGATGCGATTGCGTACCCTGCGGAAGCAGCCATGCCGTTGACGACGCCGATCACGCGCTTTTTCGATGCAAGCTGCCTGACACGCTCGGCAGTTTCAAAAGTGCCCACGGCTTCGCCTCCGGGCGTATGCATGTCGAGGATAACCGAATGGACGGCGCTATCGTTTTCGGCGGCGTTGAGTTGGTGGCGGATGCCTTCGTAAGAAGTAAGGCCGGAACTCGCTCCAACCCATGCACCGCGATTAACCAGCGACCCCGTGATCGTGATAATCGCTACGCCGTTGGAAACCTTGTAAGGGCGTTCCTTCGCTCGCCCGTTCTCGTCAATGACGAAATTCGACCCTTCGAAACGACTGGCCTCCGGAGAGTTAACGCCGATGCGGCCCGCCAGAACGGAAAGAACGACTTGCGCCTTGTCACGCGTGATCAGTAGCGGACGGTTTAGAACCCGATCCGCCACATGAATTAATGTAGACATGGAGCCTCCTAATCCCTGCCAATATCCGGGGAGGCTTCGCCAGCGTTGATCGCCTCGGCTCTGGCGATTAGGCGGCACCCGATAACCTTAGCTGTCTGCTTGGCTGATTTTGGTGCAGGAACCTTTCCATAGGTCGCCCAATTCGGGACGCGACCGTCCTCGACGAATAGACGCGGAAGTACATGCAAATAGCCGCGTCGCCCGCTAAATGGGCCTTGGAAAAAGGCATCGTGGAGGTCGCTGGCTAGTGCCTCGACTGCGATGCAGAGTGCCAGATCACGGCCTGATATGTCGGTATGCAATCTACCGCTGCCGGGATGCCCGTAAACACCTTTGGCAAGAGCAAATCCTTCGGGGAACAGCGCTTCGATAGCCTTTACCGCTTCCGCAATATTGGCGGAAGCCCTATCGATAGTGCTCGCGTGTGGTTCAAGTGCTCCGGCTATCAATTTCAACTTTTCACCGGCATTGGAACGAGCTTCGTGATCCTCCGCCTGCACCAAGCGCTTTCCAGCCTCGATAAGCTCCGCATCAACATCGCGGGCAGCATCCTCAAGCAGAGCGAGGTCGTCAGCGTTGTTGCGAACCCGATCGGACAAGTCCTTAATGTCCGCTGTTGGATCAGCCGCGAGAGCCGCAACACGATCTCTCTTTGCCGAAGCGAGCGCACTTTCGGTACATTCGATACGTTCCGCCAGTGCCTCGGATCGCTGTTCGAGAGCGGAGATTTCGGCACGAATGGAGGTCGAGCTTTTTAGGGCAGAAGATTTACGCATGACGACGCTCCGGACGATCGAGGTCGCCTTCTGAAAAAACTCCCGAAATGTCTTGGCCCTGCGAGCGCAGGTGGCGCGCTGCGGCGTCGAGGACAAATTCGGTCGTTGTGACGCCACGACGCCCGGCAGCATCAAATATGGCATTGCGAGGCGAACGTGTGACGCTGGATGCGCCAAGCGTAATTGCTGCTTTATCTGTGGTTTTGATCGTGATCATATGGCGATCTCCTTTCCTACGAAGTGATCAGACCATAAAAAAAGGCGCGGGGGCATTACGCCCCTGCGCCTCTATTCTCCGTTGCTGTCCCCATTAAATCGGCAAGCCGACCAAGTCGAAATACCGAGCCACGCGAGGGTGATCACGGCGATCCTCGCGCAGTAGGCCGATTGCGACCGCATCTCCGTGCAGCGCCATTGAAAGCGCTACGCGATGAATTTCGATAGGAGCGGATGGGCATGATTGCCGGAAAATCTGGTAGTTTCGGACCAGTCGAATTATCGTCTTTCGATCGAGCCGCGACAGGTAAACGGCTTCCTTTACGGACACACCTTCACCACGTTTAAAAAGAATTGGCTGCAAATCCAGCGTGGGGAAAAGCTCGGCCTGATCATTTTTATCACTCATGACGCCGCCCCCTTTTCAAGAAGTTGTGCCAACCGTCCAAATGCAAGAATACGGAAATCATCGCGGGGGCGGGTTTCCGACCCGCCCGCCGTTGGACCGGTTGAGAAGTCGATGACAGGCAATTTGGTCTTGCACGCCGCTGGCGTTTGCCCTGTGGCCGAGTTCGGGATTTTCGCGTCCCCCCTATATACTATTATTGAGGGGACGCCGTTTTCCCGCACGATCTCAACGATTGCTTTGCCGTTGGCGATCCAGTTCTTAACTGTCTTTGGAGCCACCCCGTTTGCCTTAGCAAATTCCGCAATGGCGAGGCTTTTTGCCTGCTCTTCTTCCCTGCGCTGGTCAATGTTGCGCGGGCGAGCGCGTCTCTTACGTGCCGCCCTGCGCCGTAAATCATCTACCTTACGAAAGGCGGCGAATTCTTCATCGCTCAAATCGCAAGCGCCGATCATAGACAATCCTAGCATCTGGCGTTTTTCGAGGCTTACATGAAGAAGGCGCGCCACGTCCTGATTACTCATCCGACATGGACATGCGATGATTTCTTCTATTTCGGCGGTCGACAGGCAAGGCAATGCGTTTGAGATATAGCGCGCCGTAAGAGTCGTGTTTCCGGCTTGCTCCCACAACAAACCGGACGCCAATGCCTTCGCAAAAGGGATCGCCCGTTGGCGAGAAATATCGCGGCCTCCGGTGTCATAATCCAGGACTGTCATGATGTCGGCAACACGAGCGCTTGCAAGCAGTCGCTCGCGATAATTGTCTTTGGCAACCAGAACTGCACCTAATGCAGTTTCGGCGGCGCATTCCGCTTCGATCAGCTCCTGTTTGGCTTTTCGTATGGTGTTAGATCGCATGCGCATCATCCGTAAGCCTGATGCGTACGACGCAGGCCTCTATTGCGTTTTTGAGATCGACTATTTCCCTACTGGCCGCTTCCTTATCGACACCTAATAAGGCGAGTTCTGTCACCCTCTTACGCAACCAACCCGTTACGCCGGGAGATCGACCGGAAATAATCGCACGGGCTGCCCGTTCGATCTCGCGGGTGTTTCGGGTTGCCGGAAACGGAATTGGCCCGCCTGATGGCGGGCTAATTTCATAATATTTGATCCAAGGATCGCGAAGTTCATCAGGATTGAAATTGCGGACAGCATTCATCTCAACTCCCTCCAAACAAGATTGCCGACTAAAACGATCGCAGCCGCATAGAAAAATGTGTCTGCGCTCATTGGACCGCCCCGCATCGCGAACAGCGAAGCTTCTTATGGCAACGCGAGGTGAGCATGACGATACTCCCCCGGCGGCCACATCCGCAGTCGATCACTCGCGTGATCTTGTGTGCTGCCGCTGCAATTTCCTTGCGCATATCGGCTTTTGATTGGCGCTTGACTGGTGTGGACGAAGGGAACGCAAAGCCGTCTAATGCATCGCTGCCTTGGCGCACGGCGCGCTCTCGCGCCGTCGCCGATTGCCAAATGAGCCGGTCCATTATGCCTCCTGCACTTGCGTTGGCTTCCAGTTTGCAACGCTGTCCTGTGCAGCTAATCCACAAGCGGTTTCGAGTAGTGCGGATATCGCCGGGCGACCAAAGTTCGCCCGCTCGATCGCCTGACGGCAAGCTTCGACGTCGCCAAGGTCCGTGTTGTACTCGATCAGAACGTCGGCCATTTGGCGCGATACTATCGCGCGGAGGCTGTCGCGGGTTTGCTGCGAAGAGGCAGAGATAATGATCATGCGACATCTCCTACTGAAAATTGACCTCCGATATTGGCGCGAAGGCCAAGGCTTGCAGCAAGGGGTGCGACTGGCACGACTATTTTCCCGCCCACCTTAAGTGTCTGAAAGTCACCGCGTCTCGCGGCGTCGTAGGCAGAGCATCGGCCAAGACCGAAAAAGAGCCTTCCAGCATCTACGACTGAGATTGTTGGTTTTGTCAGTGCTTCCTCAAGTGTCATATTCCGTCTCCGTTACGTGCATATCGTGCGCACGAAACAGACTTACGAGTATTTTAACTTGACTGCAACTATTTTGTGCGCACTTTATGCACGAAATAGGAGAACATGATGGCTCGTCCTAAATTGGGTGACAGTGAAACCGAGCGACTTCACATTAAGATCACTAAAGCTGAATTGGATGCGATCGATGATTGGCGATATGAAAACCGCATTCCTTCACGTTCGGAAGCAGTACGACGCCTTGTTCAAGGCGGACTTGCGTTAGAAGCGGCAGCACCGGATATAGTCAAGGAACTTGAGCGGTTGCTGACACCCGAAAATAGTTTTGAACCCAGTCCGGAAATGCGCGCGCTCTACGATGTACTTGGCCCACTTATCATTGGACGCCTCGGTATCCGAACCATGTCTGACATGCAAATTGAGGTCGATCAGTCGCCTGTGCTTCGTGCGCTCTGGGATGCAGCAGAAAGCGAGGAAGAAAAATGAAGGGTCATATTCGTGAACGCTCCCCCGGCAAATGGGCCATTGTCCTTGACGTTCCTGATCCTGAGACAGGCAAGCGCCGTCGGAAGTGGCACACGTTCCACGGCACAAAAAGGCAGGCCCAGGTCGAATGCGCCCGGCTGGTTTCCGAACTTAATGGCGGCGTCTACATCGAGCCGGACAAAACCACGGTTTCGGATTTTTTGAAGCGGTGGCTTATTCACGTCAAGCCGAGCGTATCCAACAAGACCCATGAGCGCTATACCGAACTCTGCGAACTGAACATCAAGCCGCTGCTTGGTGATGTCATTTTGAATAAGCTCAAAACTGAGCGCATCGACAACGCACTATCAACGGCGCTCGTTTCGGGCCGCGTTGACGGCAAAGGCGGGCTGTCACCAACGACCGTCCGTCATATTCGCCGTGTGCTTGTCATGGCGCTTGGTCAGGCCGTTACATGGGAGTTGCTGCTGAGAAACCCGGCCACGACTTCGAAGGCACCGAAGCAAGTTCGGAAGCCGATGGGCGCTTATGACGCAAACCAGACAGCGACACTGTTGAAGGCGGTCGAAGGTAAACGGCTTCACATGCCGGTGGTACTTGCAGTGATGTGCGGAATGAGGCGCGGCGAGATTGCAGCCCTGCGCTGGAGGCATGTCGATTTCGAAGGATCGCGGATATTCGTGATCGAGAGCGCGGAACAGACAAACAAAGAAACTCGTTACAAGGAGCCCAAATCCGGGAAGGGACGCGTTGTCGATCTCCCGGCATCTGTGACCAAGGCCTTGCAGACGCATCGGGCCATACAGGCGGAAAACCTTTTGCTGCTCGGAATACGGCTGAACGACGACAACTTTATCGTTGCGGACCATGAAGGGAAACCGCTTCAGCCAAGATCGCTAACCGACGCATGGCAGGACTTGATCAAAAGCAATCCAGAACTGCCCCGCATCCGGTTTCATGATCTGCGGCACACCCACGCTACGCAGTTGCTTGCCGCTGGAGTTCATCCGAAGATTGCTAGTGAACGACTTGGCCACTCGACTATCGGCATCACGCTTGACCTGTATTCGCATGTCATGCCGGGGATGCAGGCCAATGCCGCCGCCCAGATTGACGCGATGATCACTCGTGCTGTAGGAAAGAAGAAAAAGTAAATGGTAGCAAATGGGTAGCAAACCGCTTACTTACGCTGCCACCTACTTAGAAATTATGTAATAGATACAATTAGATGGAAGGGATGCATGCCCGGTGGCATGTCCGGACTTCAAATCCGGGAGGGGCCGATAGACGGTCTTTGGTGGGTTCGACTCCCATTCTCTTCCGCCAAGAACCCCATTTGATCTACCAAGCCGCAAATATCTCCAGCAAAGCTGCTTCACAACCTCGCTGGAGATGCAGAAGAGGATCAGACGCGCTCAAGCGCGATGGCAATGCCCTGACCTACGCCAATGCACATGGTGGCAAGCGCATATTTGCCGCCATTCAGCGACAGTTCCAGCGCCGCGGTGCCAGCAATGCGCGCACCCGACATGCCAAGCGGATGACCGAGCGCAATCGCGCCGCCATTCGGATTGACGCGGCTGTCATCATCGGCAATGCCCAGCTCACGCAGCACGGCAAGGCCCTGCGAGGCGAAAGCTTCGTTCAGCTCGATCACGTCGAAAGCATCAGGTGCAATGCCGATGCGAGCGCTGAGCTTCTTGGTTGCCGGTGCCGGGCCGATGCCCATGATGCGCGGCGGCACGCCAGCCGTCGCACCGCCCACAACGCGGGCAATAGGCGTAAGGCCATATTTCTTCACCGCGGTTTCCGAAGCGACGATCAGTGCGGCAGCGCCGTCATTGACGCCCGACGCGTTGCCCGCCGTGACTGTGCCGCCTTCTCGGAAAGGCGTCGGCAGCTTGGCCAGCGCTTCGATGCTGGTGGCACGCGGATGCTCGTCCTTGTCCACGATGATCGGATCACCCTTGCGCTGCGGAATGGTAACCGCCACGATTTCCTTGGCCAGACGTCCGTTGGCCTGCGCCTCAGCGGCCTTGTTCTGGCTGCGAACGGCAAAGGCATCCTGATCGGCGCGCGAGACCTTATAGTCTTCGGCAACGTTCTCGCCGGTTTCCGGCATGGAATCGACGCCATATTGCTTCTTCATCAGCGGATTGACGAAGCGCCAGCCGATGGTGGTGTCGAAGATTTCCGCCTTGCGCGAAAAGGCGCTATCGGCCTTCGGCATGACGAAAGGCGCACGGCTCATGCTTTCCACGCCGCCCGCAATCATCAGTTCCGCTTCGCCTGCCTTAATCGCGCGTGCAGCGGCGATAACCGCATCCATACCCGAACCGCAGAGGCGGTTAATGGTGGTGCCAGAAACGCTAACCGGCAGACCAGCAAGCAGCAGCGACATGCGCGCGACATTGCGGTTGTCTTCGCCTGCCTGATTGGCCGAACCGAAGATGACGTCATCGACGGCTTCCCAATCGACGGAAGCGTTGCGCTCCATCAGAGCCTTGAGCGGCACAGCGCCAAGATCATCGGCGCGGACTGCGGAAAGCGCACCGCCATAACGACCGATGGGTGTACGGATGTAATCGCAAATATAGGCTTCGGTCATGACAGGCCTCACAATTCTGGAACAACGAGATCGGCAACAGGGCCATCGATATGTAGCTTCGCGCCGGTCATAGCCTGTAGCTCTTCCAGCGTCATCGCCGCAAGCTTTTCGCGCAGCACAAAGCGGCCCTTGTCGATGTCAACCACTGCATGGCTGGTATAGATGCGCGTGATGCAGCCGACGCCAGTCAGCGGAAAGGCGCATTTTTCGACCAGTTTCGGCTCGCCCTTCTTGGTGACATGTTCGGTGATGACCACCACCTGCTTGGCGCCATGGACAAGATCCATCGCGCCGCCGACGGCAGGCACACCCTTGGCGCCCACGCGCCAATTGGCCAGATCGCCATTCTGCGCCACCTGATAGGCACCGAGGATCGCCACATCGAGATGGCCGCCGCGCACCATGGCAAAGCTGTCGGCGTGGTGGAAGAAAGCCGCACCCGGCTTGAGCGTCACAGCCTTTTTGCCGGCATTGATGAGATCCCAGTCTTCCTCACCTTCCGGCGGTGCTTCGCCGAAATCGAGAATACCGTTCTCGGTGTGAAAGATCGCTTCGCGGCCTTCCGGCTGATAGCGTGCAACCATTTCAGGAAAGCCGATGCCAAGATTAACATAAGCGCCGTCGGCAATATCCTGCGCCGCGCGCCAGGCAATCTGGGCGTTGGAAAGCTTGATGTCCTCACGTGTATCGACGGTCATACGTAGGCCACTCCTGCCCGAATGAGTTCTTCTTCCTGCTGCGGGTTTGCCACTTCGACAATGCTGTCGACGAAGATGCCCGGCGTGATGACATTTTCCGGCTCGATGCCGCCAAGCGACACGATCTGGGATGCCTGCACGATGGTCTTGGCGGCCGCCATGCACATCAGCGGATTGAAGTTGCGCGCCGCCATACGGTAGTTGAGATTGCCGTGAATATCAGCCACATGCGCCTTGATCAGCGCAAAATCCGCCTTGAGCCAGCGCTCCTGCACGTAAGCGCGGCCGTCAAATTCTGCAATCACCTTACCATCGGCAAGCTCGGTGCCATAAGCGGTTGGCGTATAGAAAGCCGGGATACCAGCACCACCAGCACGGATGCGTTCGGCGAGCGTTCCCTGCGGAACCAGCTCAAGCTCGATTTCTCCGGCCAGATATTTGTCCGTGAAGGCGCGCGGATCGGACGAGCGCGGAAACGAACAGATCATCTTCCTGACCAGTCCCGCGTCGATCATGGCAGCGATGCCGATGCGACCGTTACCGGCATTATTGTTGATGACCGTCAGATTTTTCGACCCCTTGTCGATGAGCGCGTGAATGAGTTCAATCGGCGCGCCCGATCCACCAAACCCGCCGATCATCACGGTCGCACCATCGCCGATACCGGCAACCGCTTCCGCAAGGCTTCCTATTGTCTTGTCCATATTCTTCTCCTCAGACGACCGCAGCGCCAAAGTTGGGCCGGGCGGTGCACATGCCGAAAATCGGAAACCGTCTTTCAAAAATGCGCTCCAGATTGAATAAAACGACGCCCCCTCGACCACAATGATTTTGTGCGTTATGCTTACTTTGTTCGATAATCGCACAAATACGGAGGTTGCCCGCGTGCAGATCAAGGATCGCGACATGATGGGTGGACTGGCCAAAGGGCTGAAAGTGATTGAGGCTTTCACCTTCGATCACCCACGGCTCAGCATTTCCGATGCGGCAGAACTATCCGGCTATGACCGCGCCACGACGCGCCGCTGCCTGCTGACATTAGCCGAGCTTGGTTATTGTGCTTATGACGGCAAATATTTCACGGTGACGCCGCGCATTCTGCGGCTTGGCACCGGGTGCCTCGCCTCCATGCCACTTCCGCGTATCGTGCAGCCTTTTCTCGACCGCCTGTCGGATGAAATCCGCCAAAGCACTTCCGTCTCCATTCTTGATGAGACGGAAATTGTCTATGTCGCCCGCGCGGCGCAGCAGCGCGTCATGTCGGTGATGCTGATGCCGGGATCGCGGTTGCCCGCCTATTGCACCTCTATGGGACGGGTGCTGCTGGCTGCCCTGCCCGATGCAGAAGCGCTTGAAACGCTAAAAGCAAGCCAGCGCATCGCCCGCACGCCGCGGACCGAAACCGATCTGACGCGCATCATGGAAGAGCTGGCCCGCATCCGCGAGCAAGGCTATGCAGGCATTGATCAGGAAGTGGAAATCGGCCTGCGTTCCATGGCCGTACCGCTTACCAACTTCCACGGGAAAGTGGTTGCCGCGCTCAATGTCGGCTTGGCTTTGACCGATGAACCGATGGCCGATGTCATTGCGCGCTATCTGCCCGCGCTGAAAGCCACGCAGGCGGAAATATCCCGCACTTTGCGCTAATGGATTTCTAACAAAGACGAGCGCCGACCCGTTGCTACAGACCGGCGCTCGTTTGGCTAGCTTGCGGCGACTTCCGGCAAAGGTCTATCCACGACCATGGCATGATCCAGCACGCGTTGGAGGTTGGCGGCATGGCGGAAACTCGGCTCCAGCCCAATGCCATCAGCCACGGCGCGGGCAAAGCGCTGATAGTTCGTCTCGACGATACCAGCATCGATGTCACGCCAGACCGGCGTTTCGATATCCTCGCCGATAGAGCCGCGCAGGCTCGATCCGGTGGGTGTGTGAAGCACTTCCAGCGCGCCCTTGTCACCGTGAATGCGCAAGCGCAACTCGTTCAGATGCCCGGTTGCCCAGCGGCTGGCATGAATGACCCCCAGCGCACCGTTGGCATATTCCGCCATCATGACGAAGCTGTCATTCGCGTCGAGCACATATTCGCCGATATGGTCGTTGTCGGCCTTATCGAAGGTCTTCAGCCGTGCTGACGCCCGTTCCACGTCGCTGCCGATGGCATAGGATGCGAAATCGAGAATATGAATACCGACATCACCCAGCACGCCGTTCGACCCATGACGCGTTGAAAGACGCCAGAGCCATTTGCTCTCGGTCTTCCAGTCACCCCATGCCTTCGACACCAACCAGCTTTGCAGATAGGACGCCTCGAAATGGCGAACCTGCCCGATTTCTCCGGCGAGTACCATCTCGCGCGCCTTTTGCAAGGGCGCGACGTTGCGATAGGTCAGATTGACCATATTGACGACATTGGCCTGCTCTGCGGCGTCGGCCATTTCAGCCGCCTTTTCATAGCTTTCCGCCAACGGCTTCTCGCAAAAGACATGCTTGCCCGCCCCGACCAACGTCAGCGTGGTCGGGTGATGGATGGCGTCCGGCGTGACATTGGCGACCGCATCGAAGCGGCCCCAATCCAGCGCATCTTCAAGCCGCGTGAAGCGGTTATGAATGTCGTGGTTTTCCGAAAACGCATCGACACGTTCTGCCGACACGTCGCAGGCCGCGACAACCTCGACGCCCTCAATCGCCTTGAAGGCTTCGGCATGGTTTTTCGCCATGCCGCCAGTACCCAGAATAAGAAGACGCATCATGCACCTCAGCGATAACCGGCTTCACCAGCCTTGTGCAACTTGGGCCCGCGCTCGACAATTGGCTCCAACGCCTTTTCGACCGGAACATTCGGCGCGGTGTGGATGCCTGTCCATGCAGGCTGCGGATTGTAAGCCCATTTGACCGAATTGCGCAGAACGGTCTGCACATTGGCATCGTGATAGGTCGGGTAGGTTTCATGGCCGGGACGGAAATAGAACACGTTGCCTGCACCGCGACGCCAGGTCATGCCGGAGCGGAACACTTCACCACCCGCGAACCACGAAATAAAGACCGTTTCCAGTGGCTCCGGCACGGAGAACTGTTCGCCATACATTTCCTCATTTTCGAGGACGAAATTCTCGTCCAGCCCCTGGGCAATCGGGTGGCCACGATTGACGACCCACACGCGCTCACGCTCGCCCGCCTCACGCCATTTGAGCGCGCAGGGCGTGCCCATGACGCGCTTGAAGATTTTGGAGAAATGGCCGGAATGGAGCACGATCAGCCCCATGCCCTCGAAGACACGCTTCGCTACGCGCTCCACCACCTCATCACTGACGGCGCCGTGATCCTTGTGTCCCCACCAGACCAGCACGTCGGTCTCGGCAAGGCGCGCTTCCGGCAAGCCATGCTCCGGCTCCTGCAAGGTGGCGGTCGTAGCACTGATGCCACTGTCAGCATTCAGTGCATCGGCAATCGTGTTGTGCATGCCGTTCGGATAGACCGAACGCACCGTTTCATTGATCTGCTCGTGGATGTTCTCACCCCAGACGATTGTGCGAATAGGCACGGATATTCTCCTTGCTGCGGGCGTCGAAGCCCGGTTGTCTCATGTGTCATTGAGCTTGGGAGGTCGACGTCAAACGGCGCGGCCCTTTTCATCGAAACGATGAACATTGTCCCCTGCCGGGGAAACCGAGAGCGTCTCGCCTGATTTGCGCACCGCGACGCCGCTTTCGCGGACCACCAGCGGTTCCTCCAGGCCGAGATCGATATAAACATAGGTATCGGAACCGAGGATTTCGGTGTGGATCACCTGACCGGTCCAATGACCGCCTTCGGGAACAATGGCAAGATGCTCGGAACGCAAACCCACCGTGGGTGCACCGAAAGGCTCAGCATGTTTGCCGGTCAGGAAATTCATCTTCGGTGAACCGATGAACCCGGCGACGAAAAGCGAGTTGGGCTTTTCGTAAAGCTCAAGCGGTGTGCCGACCTGCTCCACGCGCCCATCGCGCAGCACACAGATACGATCCGCCAGTGTCATCGCCTCCACCTGATCATGTGTCACATAGATCATGGTGGTGTCTTCCATGCTCTGGTGGAGCTTGGCGATCTCAAGCCTTGTAGCCACACGTAGTGCCGCATCGAGGTTGGACAAGGGTTCGTCGAACAGGAAAACCTTCGGGTCGCGCACAATGGCCCGGCCGATGGCCACGCGCTGGCGCTGACCGCCGGAAAGCTGGCGCGGCAGGCGCTCCAGATAAGGCGTCAGCTGCAGCATCTCCGCAGCCTTGTGAATGCGGCTTTTGCATTCGTCCTTGGTCTTGCCCGCAAGCTGCATGCCGAAGGCCATATTCTCATAGACCGTCATATGCGGATAAAGCGCATAGGACTGGAACACCATGGCGATACCGCGCTTCGACGGGGTGAAGCTGTTGACCACCGTTCCATCGATGGCGAGGCTGCCCGATGAAATCTCCTCCAGTCCCGCGATCAGGCGCAGCAAGGTGGATTTGCCGCAACCGGACGGGCCGACAAAGACCATGAACTCGCCGGGGCGGATATCCATGTCGACGCCCTTGATGACATCGAAATTGCCGAAAGACTTGCGCACATCGCGCAATTGAAGTTCTGCCATGTTTTAGACTCCTAGCCCTTTACGCCACCCGCCGTCAGACCGGAGACGATCCGCCGCTGGAAGATGAGCACGAGGATGACGAGGGGAACCGTGACGACCACCGAAGCTGCCATGATGCTGCCCCAGGGAATTTCGAACTGGCTGCTGCCCGACAGAAGCGCAATGGCCACTGGCACGGTGCGCTGGCTGCCAGACGAGGTGAAGGTGAGCGCGAACAGGAACTCGTTCCATGCTGAGATAAAGGCGAGCAGACCTGTCGTCACCAATGCGGGCCACATGAGCGGCATGAACACCCGCGTTATGATGACCCAAGGCGACGCCCCGTCGACAATAGCCGCTTCTTCAATCTCCATCGGCAGATCACGCATGAAGGTGGTGAGCACCCACACCGTGAAAGGCAGCGTGAAGATCATATAGGAGAAGATCAGCGCCAGCGGCGTGTTGAAAATACCGAGGAAGCGGATCAGCTCGAACAGACCGCCCAGCACCGCAATCTGGGGAAACATCGATACCGAAAGAATAGTGAGCAGCAAAAGCCCCCGGCCCCGAAAACTCACCCGCGCCAGTGCGTAGGCTGCCGTTACTGCAAGAAGAAGCGAGAACGCGACCACAACGGTTGCAACCAGAAGCGAATTCCCGAGACTGCGCAGGAAACCGCCCTGCGTCAGCACGCTGGTATAGTTTTCAATCGAGAAATTGGTCGGCCAATAATCGACCTGGAACAGCGCCGTTCCCGATTTCACACTGGTGATGATCGCATAATAGAACGGGAATACCGCAACCAGAATGATAATCGCCACGAGGAGATAGAAGCCAGCTAACTTTATATACTGCATCTCTACTCTCCCCTGCTGGTGATGTTCACACGCCCGAAGAACATGTAGAGCAAGGTAATGCCTGCAATGATGAGGAACAGCATTGTCGATGCCGCCGCGCCATAGGCAAACTTGTCAAAATCGAACAGATTTTCACGCGCAAAGACCGACATGGTCTTTGTTTGCGCATTGTTTGGCGTCAGCACATAGATCAGATCGAAAATGCGCAGCGCATCAAGCATGCGGAAGATGATGGCCACCATCAGCGCCGGGCGGATCAGCGGCAGCGTCACCCGCCAGAACACTTTCAGCGGATGCACGCCGTCAATCTTGGCCGCTTCATAAATATCCGTCGGCACCATTTGCAGACCGGCCAGAATGAGCAGCGCCATGAAGGGTATCGTCTTCCAGACGTCAACAATCAGCACCGCAATCATCGCCGTGTCCGGATTGGCAGTCCAGGCGATCTTCTGGCTGATAAGCCCCAGATTGAGCAAGATGTGATTGAGAATGCCGAACTGATCGTTGAGCATCCAGTGCCAGATCTTGGCCGAAACAATGGTGGGGATCGCCCATGGGATCAGGATTGCTGCGCGTACCAGCCCGCGACCGGGGAAATTAGCATTGAGCACCAGCGCCACGATCAAGCCTAATATGGTTTCCAGACTGACCGAAAGCAGCGTGAACTTGATGGTGTTCCAGACGGCGCCCCACCATGCGGGGTCTGCCAGAAGGCCACGATAGACGGTGCGTCCACTCTTCAGCGTGATCCAGTTGAGATAGTTACTGAAGCCGACGAATTCTGCCGAGCCAAGATTGGTCAGCGATGCATTGGTGAGACTGAAATAGATCGTCCTGAGCAATGGCCATCCGGCCACCAGCGCCAGCACAAACAGCGTGGGGGCGAGAAAAATCCATGCAGACCGAATGCGCTGACGGCGCAAATCGGAGTGAACACGCACCCTTGGAGGCGATGCCTCCGCAATATCGAGAGAAGTCTCTGTCATGATCCAGCTCTGGTCCTGCTCAGAGGAATATCAGCGTTCGGGTTGCCCACCTTGGGGGGGCGGGGCTTGGGAGGACAACCCGAACGCGGCTTGATCGGTCCCTACCAGCCAGAACCTTCCAGCTCGGTCAGCTCGACCTCAAGCATTTCGAGATTCTCCGCAGCGGTTCCGTTGCCGGAGAGTGTCTTGTGAACCGCCGTCCAGAATTTTGACGACACTTCGTTATATTTGACCTTCGTCGCAGCCGATGGCCGCGGCACCGCGTTCTGGAAGATCGGCTTCCAATTGGCCATGAAAGGCTGCGCCGCGATGACATCCTTGTCATCGTAAAGCGCTTCAATGGTCGGCAGACGCGAAATCTCGACCGCCTGCACCTTCTGCACTTCAGGTGATGCCAGATACTTGATTAATGCAATGGCCGCATCCTGCTTGGTTGAATATTTGGACACGGCGAGGTTCCAGCCGCCGAGCGTAGACGATGGCGCATCGCCATCAGCGCCAGCAGGCAGTGGCGCCACATCGAACTTGCCCTTCACCCCGCTATCTGCGCTGTTGCCCAGCGCATAGGCATAGGGCCAGTTGCGCATGAAGACGGCATTGCCGGTCTGCCAGATACCGCGCGATTCCTCTTCCTGATAGGCAAGCGCGCCTTGCGGCGAGATTGAACCGATCCAGCCCTTGGCCCGTTCAATCGCTGCGGCTGCCTTTTCATTGTTGACCGAAATCGCACCGTCCGCTTCGACGATCTGGCCGCCGCCGGACGACTTGATCCACTCAAGCGCGTTGCAGGTCAGCCCTTCATAGGCATTGCCCTGAAAGACGAAACCCCAGAGATCGGACTTACCGTCAGCCCGTTCCTTGTCCATGATTTCCTTGGCAGTTGCCGTCATTTCATCCCAGGTCTTGGGAACCGGCTTGCTGTATTTTTCGAGAAGATCCTTGCGGTAGAACAATGCCGGCGCATCCGTGTAAAACGGCAGGGCAACCAGCTTGCCATTAACGGTCTGCGACGCAATGATCGACGCAAAATGCGTTCCCGTCACATCCTTGGTAGCCTCGGTCAGATCGACAAACTGGTCGGACAATTGCGGCGCCCAGACCACGTCGGTCTGATAGACGTCGATATCCGCATTGCCTGCGGCCAGCCACAAACGATACTGGCTGAACTGCTCGCTCGAGGACGACGGCATGGTCACGATATTGACCTTGTTGCCAGTATCCTTCTCGAACTTGACGATCTGGTCCTGCAAGAACTTGATATTGTTGCCGGTCGCATTGGCAGCAAGAGAAATCTCGACAGCCTGCGCACTGACCGTTGCAAAGCCCAATGCCAAACAGGCAGCGAGCACACCCTTTAATGGTTTCATTGTTCCCTCCTCCCATCCATTCTGTAAGCGGATTATTAAAATCGAAAACGGTTTGGATGGTAAAAAGTTGCAGAGGACCGCATTCCTGTCAAGCGACAGATTCTTACAGATCGCACGCCGCCATAACTTTCTTCGTAAATTGTATATATTTCAATTGGTTACTGGCATACCCACTTTTTCTAAAAATTCAACGCCCTCAGTGACAGCAGCAATTTCCTGCTTCATTTTGAAACAAACTTGAAAGCGGTTTGGATTTGTTGCACAATGATAATTAGTCACGCCGCCTTCGAGCGGCGAGCCGATTGTTAATCGCAAGGAAGCGGCTATAATCCGCCGCCTTGCCTGCCTTTAAACTCGACATACCAAATGAAACTTCGCGAATTTGCCAAACAACTGGGACTTTCAGCCACGACCGTCAGTCGTGCTCTAAGCGGCTATCCTGAAGTCGCCGAGAGCACGCGCAAGCGGGTGATGGGTGAAGCCGTGCGCCTTGGTTACCGCCCCAATGAAAATGCGGTGCGGCTCGCAACCGGGCGCGCCGGAGCCATCGGCGTTGTGATGGGCCGCAACAGCGAGTTTCACTTCGCCGAATTCATGCGCGGTATGGCCGAGAGGCTCGGTCAGAATGAAGTCGACATTCTTGTCAGCCCCATTTCGCACGATGGCTCGGAAGATGAGATTCAGATTTGCCGTCGTCTCGCCACCAGTCGCCGTGTCGATGCGATCATCGTATCCTCCCCAAAACCGAATGATGAGCGCATTCGCCTGCTGCATGAACTTGGCATGCCGTTTCTGGTACACGGGCGTTCGGAAACCGACATTCCGCATGCATGGCTCGACATCGACAATGAAGGCGCAGTCTGCCGCTCGACGGCTCATCTGCTCGATCTCGGCCACCGTCGCATTGCGATGATCAACGGGCGGTATGGCTTCACATTCTCACTCCATCGCGACGAAGGTTATCGCAAGGCGCTGGAAAGCAGGGGCATCCCCTTCGATCCAAAACTGGTGGAGCATGGCGATTTCACCGACGAGATCGGCTACCGCCTTGCGCTCAAGCTTCTGGAACGCACCCCGCGCCCGACAGCCTTTGTGGCTGGATCGATGATGACGGCGCTCGGGATCTATCGGGCGGCGCGGTCGCTCGGGCTGACCATCGGCAAGGACATTTCGGTCATCGCTCATGACGACGTGATCTCGTTCCTGAGCGCGGAGAATATGGTGCCGTCACTGACAGCAACACGCTCTTCCATGCGAGCGGCGGGCAAGCGCTGCGCCGACCTTCTGATGAACATGCTCGACGGGCATGCCGCCAGCGATATTCACGAACTTTGGCCCGTCGAGCTGATCCTGCGGGATTCCGCCACGCGCGCACCCGAAAAAAGCTGGTAAAAGCCAATACACAGAACACGACGCTCGAGACTTAAGTAAATCTCGCATAATCTTCGTCATGAGACTGACAGAAGATTCGATTACTTAGTCGGGAGGGCGTTGTCGGGGCCACCAACGAGGAGTATGCCATTGGCCGAAATCGAACTGAAGCTCGAAATTTCCCCTGCTGATCTTGAAAAGATCGCTCTGTCCAGTTTTCTGGGAGAACCAGCTGCGACACTGGAATTGCATTCAGTTTATTTCGACACCGGCGATTGCCGGCTTTTCGATAATGGCTTCACCTTGCGTATCCGCCGGTCCGGCGACAAGAGCATTCAGACCGTGAAAGCGACCGGCTCCAACGCATCGCTTTTCGCCAGATCCGAGTGGGAAACCCCCGCCAAGACGAGCATACCCGTTTTCGATTATAACAGCCCTCTCCTCAACCGGTTCGGTCCGATCGAGCGTGATCTCGTCGTGCAGTTTGAAGTAGCCACCAATCGCCGCATCTGGAACCTGACCGAGAGCACGACGAGCATCGAAGTGGCAGCCGATTCCGGCACCGTGATCGCGGGCGACCGACAAGCGCCATTTCATGAAATCGAGCTTGAGCTGAAAGGCGGAGAGCCGAGACAGCTTTTCGCGCTGGCCCGCAAGGTCAATGCCATTGTGCCGGTGAAGATCGGTGTTCAGTCCAAATCGGAGCGCGGCTACCGTTTGTTGTCGGCAATGCGCAGCGCAGCGAAGGCAGAAGCCATCGATCTGGAGCAACGGCTGAATGCTGGCGAGAGCTTCCGGATGATCGCGCTGTCCTGTTTCCGCCAGTTCCGGCTGAACGAAACCTTGCTGCTGCAAAGGGGCAATGCAGGCAGCCTACATCAGGCGCGCGTTGCCATGCGACGGCTGCGCTCGGCGCTATCTCTGTTCAAGCCTCTGCTCGATGAAAACGCCAAGCGATTTTCAGACGAATTCCGCTGGCTTGCCAATACGCTTGGCGAGACCCGCAATCTGGATGTGCTTTTGTTGAAGGCCACCGATGGCGAGCTGCGAGAAAAACTCGAAGCCGCACGCAAGAGCTCTTACGATGAGATTGTCGAAGCACTGGGTTCAGCCCGCAGCCGAACGCTGATGCTCGACTTCAACGAATGGCTGCTCTGCGGTGATTACGCCAAACATCCGGACTGCGAAAAGCCCGTTGAAGATTTCGCGGCAAAAGCGCTCGACCGGATGCGCAAGAAGCTTAAGCAGCACGGTCGCGATCTTTCCGGGATTGATGATGAGCACAGGCACGAGGCGCGCAAAGACGCCAAGAAACTGCGTTATGCGGCGGAATTCTTCGCGCCGCTTTTCACGGACAAGCGTGGACTGCGCCGGTATAAGAATTTCAACAAGGCCATGGAGGCCCTGCAAGACCGACTGGGCGCCCTGAACGATCTGGCGATAGGCCATGACGTTCTAAAAAAATATGGCATCGAAGAAACGCCCGAGGCTCAGAAGCTGATCTTCTATGCCGATAAGAGCCAGTTGATCGATAAGGCTCAAGCCGCTCTTGATGACGTCCTCGATGCCAAGAAATTCTGGCGTTAAGCCGGGGTCAAAACACCGCTGCCGAAGCGTCGATCACGCCCGATGATTGAAGATATTCAACGGCTTCGAAAGCTGGTTTGGCAGCGAAGAACACAAGCCCATCCATCAATGTGACATAGACCCTACGTGGCACGACATCCAGGGTTGTCGAGTCGCGATAGATGGAGAATTTCGGCAAGAAACGCGGCACTTCCCGCAGATAGGCTGCATAAGGCTCGCCGAACATGCCACCCAGGTGTTTTTCTTCCCGCCGGATGACAAACTGAAACAGCACCGCGCATCCAAGGGCGAAGATCAGTCCGACGACAACACTGCCGGATTGCAACCCGACACCGCCAGCGGCAATGGCCGAGAAGACATAAAGCGGATTGCGGCTGATGGAATAGGGTCCCTGACGAACCAGTTCCGACGACTTCTTGCCACCGATATAAAGCGTGCACCACAGTCTCCCGACAATGCCCGCGAGAATGAGGAAGAGCCCCACCACCTCGATGGTTTCGTGGGTTTCACCGATCCAGGCAGACTTTACCTGCGTCAGTGCAAGAAAAGCGAGAAGCACGGCTGCGCCAACCCAAAGGCGTCTGAAATATTGAAACTTGCTCAAGGTCATTTTTTGCAAACCTATGCCGAAAGATGTTCAAAGAGAATGGACGTGCCGAGAGCACAAAGCACCACGGCAGCTGCCACTTCGGCAAACTTGCCGAACTTGGCGCCGATTGCCTTGCCGATCATCAGCCCCATCGTGGACATGATAAATGTCGCAAAACCGATGGCCAATGAAATCGCGATGATGCCCTGCAACCCAATGCCGAGAAAGGCAAGCGACAGGCCAACAGCCATCGCATCAATGCTGGTGCCAACCGCCGTTGCCAGCAAGACGAGGAACGAACCGCCCTGAGGCGTCTCATCTGCGTCGTCATCCTTGGGCCAGATCACCGTGTAAAGCATATGAAGACCGACCGCTGACAACAAGCCGAATGCCAGCCAGTGATCGATTTGCGAAACCCAGTCGCTCGCCAGAACACCAGCCACCCAGCCGAGAAACGGGGTGATGGCTTCAACAACGCCAAAAACGATGCCAGTGCGCAAAGCCTCGGAAAGCCGGCGGCGGTTCAAGGCGGTGCCACGCCCGACAGAAACTGCAAAAGCATCGACCGACATGCTGACGGACAGAAAAAATACCGTGATGGGGGACATCATGTCTGCTCAGACGGAGGATTGGCCGGGCAACAAAGGCCATCCGTCCGTCGGCGGATGGCTGATACCACGGTCTTGCCGGGCCGTTGAACGGCTGATCACGCCACGCTTTTCAGCGATTGTGTTGACGTGATCCCACTTGATCTCAGCGCCGCCATAATGGGCCGCGCTTCGGTGGTGGCTACTCCCCGATGCGGCTTATCTATTTGCAACTGGAAAAATTGTCAAGCAATATCAATGCGTTGAATGATTATGATAAGCATTTGCAATTAGAGAAATTATGAAAGCACCACAGGACATTGATGGGTTTTTAATGTTTTGAACGGGGTGTCCGTCTCGAATTTATATGCGCCCGGTCGTAAGTTTTGCGCATCGCCACCGGTTCGATTGCGCCGGAGCGAGGGTGGGAACCCACCCGAAACGCGGAGACCACTGATTATGGCTTATGATGAACTCAAAACGAGGCTTCGTGGTGTAACAACTGCGCTTGTCACGCCGTTTCGCAATAGCGAAGTCGATTACCGCGCCTTTGCCGATCTCGTAAACTGGCAAATCGGAGAAGGCATCCATGCGCTCTCCCCCTGCGGGACCACCGGCGAAGCGCCGACATTGAACACAGCCGAAAAAATCCGTCTCATTAGAACCTGTGTCGAGGTTTCGGCCGGGCGCGTGCCGGTCATTGCCGGGACAGGAACGAATGACACGCTCTCGACAATCGCCCTGACCAGTGCCGCCGCCGCATGCGGGGCCAATGCCGCGCTTATCGTGACACCCTATTATAACCGTCCCTCGCAAGAAGGGCTTTATCGCCACTTTGAGGCAGTCGCCAACAACACCCAGATTCCGATCATTCTCTACAATGTGCCAACGCGAACCGGTGTCGACCTGTCGCTGGACACAATCGAACGGCTTTGCAAACTCCCAGCGATCGTCGGCATCAAAGACGCCACTGGCGATCTGGATCGCCCCAAGCGTCTCATTCGTCGTATGGGAAGTCGGCTTATCCAGCTTTCAGGCCATGACGCGACCTCCACGGCTTTCAATCTGGAAGGCGGTGACGGCACGATATCGGTGATCTCGAACGTGGTGCCAGCCCAAATGGTCGCTATCCACAATGCCTGCCAGCGCAACGATGGCTGTAGCGCGCGCTCACTCGCCTTTGCACTCAAGCCGCTCTTGACGGCTCTGGAGCAAGACACCAACCCAGTACCTATCAAATATGCGCTGCATCACACGCGCGGCCTGTCGCCGGATGTGCGGTTACCGCTTGTCGTGGCGAATGACGAGACCGCGGCCTCTATCCGCCGCGCGATTGCGGCGCTCGATCCCGATACGCATCCAATCGCTTTGCGTGACCCCGACGACAATAGCCGTAAGCAGCTGGCGGTCGTTCCCCGCTGACACATTCCTTGAAACGATACTTAAGGTATAACCATCATGACCAGCATCCAGAAAACTGTTATCCCCGAACAGCGAGCCAGATTTACCATCGGTCAGGACAGGCGAGGCCAATGGGTCGTTTTTGACCAACTTGGCCTGACCGGCGGATTGTTTACCGACCGCGAAACTGCGCTTCGTTTTGCGACTAGAGCTTGCCGCACCACATCAGACACGGTCTGTCTTTCATCCGGTTCTGTCGCGTCGGATGCGATCTTCGGCAAGAAATCGACGCTCTTGAGACTGGTCCGATAGGCAGCATTTTGGCCTACAGATTTCACCAAATTCGCGCCCGCATTTACCCACGCGGGCGATGCTTTCCAGATCAGCACACATCAGCCTGTTCACGCATATTGCACGTCTTCTACACCATGTCGCCTCTCATCGTCGCTGGCGTGCTGGCATGGGTGTTAACCAAGATTTTCTCACCGTCGTGAGACGGCGCCGAACGCGCCGCTTCGTTCAGGCAATCGGGCTTTGCGCCGGGCAGTAGCTTCGTAAACCGCCAATAATGATGCGTGAATCGTAAAGTGACTTTGTCAGTTTCCCCTATCATATTGTTCCCAACAAAAAACAAAGGGGAGAGATGATGAAGAAGCTCAATCACTTGCTGGTGGCGGGTATCGCAATACTGTCCGCTGCTCCGGCTCTTGCAGCCGAGGCAGAATCCTGTAAAGCGCCGAAATTTTCGGATGTCGGCTGGACCGACATCACCGCGACCACGGCGCTCGCATCGCTTTTGCTTGAAAAGGCTGGATACCAGCCCCAGACGACAATTCTCTCAGTACCAGTGACCTTCCAGTCACTGGAAAATGGCCAGATCGATATCTTCCTTGGAAACTGGATGCCGCTTCAGGAGGAAGCGCGCAAACCCTATCTCGAAGGAAAGAAGATAGAGCAGGCCGGTATCAATCTCGAAAATGCAAAGATCGGTCTTGCCGCAACGGGCAAGGATCTCGGCATCAAGACCTATGCCGACATAGCAAAATTCAAGGACCAGCTCGGCGGAAAAATCTACGGCATCGAAGCGGGCAGCAGCGCCAATGCAACGATCCAGTCGATGATCGAGAAGAACAATTTCGATCTCAAGGATTTCCAACTGGCGGAATCGAGCGAACAGGCCATGCTGTCACAGGTGCAAAACGCCGTGCGCAAGGACGAGCCGGTGGTGTTCTTCGCATGGACCCCACATCCGATGAACATTCGCTACAAGCTCACCTATCTGGAGAACGGCGATAATCTCTTTGGTCCCAATGACGGTGCCGCCACGGTCGAGACGCTGACCCGAAAGAGCTATGCAGCCGACTGCCCGAATGTGTCGCATTTTCTGTCAAAGTTGAAGTTCACGACCGAGATGGAAAGCACCATGATGAACATGATCCTCAATGACGGGATGGAAGCCAAAGATGCCGTCACGAAATGGATCAAGGAGAACCCGGCGCAGCTCGACGCGTGGCTCGACGGTTTCAATACTTTTGACGGCAAGCCAGCACTCGCTGAAGTGAAGGCCGGCCTCGGCTTGTAATATTTATTAAGCCGCGAAACTATTTTTGCCGCAACTTGCTCGGCGCCTGTCCGAAATGCCGCTTGAAAGCGCGGGAAAGCGAACTGATCGATGAAAAGCCGGTCTGTTCCGCCGTATCCGCCATTGAAAGATGCGTATCGAGGATGAGGCGTCGAGCAGCCTTGAGCCGAAGCGACAGATAGTAATTGCCCGGCGATTGCCCGATCACATTGGCAAATAGCATTTCAAGGCTGCGTGTCGAAAGCCCGAGCCGTCTGGCGATGCGCGTCACCGGGATCGGCCGGTCGATATGGCTTTCCATAATCTTGATGGCGTCAGCCAGCCGCGGCTCGCGGTTCAAAAGCCGGCCCAGCGACACCAGCGGTTGCGCATCTGAAGCCTGCCGTACCTCGTCATAAACATAGAGGCTCGCAACATCGAGCGCGATGGAATAGCCATGCCGGGCACGGATCAGCGCCAGCATCATGTCGAGCGCCGGAGCCGCACCACCTGTTGTCAGAAAAGTGCCGTCGCGTACCCAGCGGTCCGACTGCATTTCCACATCCGGGAAGCGCTGGGAGAAAGCTTCCAGATCCTCCCAATGGGTGGTGGCTTTCCTGCCATTGAGCAGCCCGGCCTTTGCCAGCACCCATGAACCCGCCTCGACACCGATCACCAATTGGGACTGCTTGGCTGCCTGGCGCAGCTGCGCAAGAAGCTTTGGGGTCGCGTGTTCCAGCGCATGAAATGCGCTGACGATAATCAGGATATCTTGCGGTGTTGCCTCGAATTTTCCGTTCACACCAATCTTCAGGCCGCTTGATGTGATGGGGTCGCTTCCATCCGGAGACACCACCCGCCACGAATAGAGCGGCCGACCCGTCACGCGGTTGGCGCCGCGCATCGGGTCAAGCGTCGCGGCCAATGACATGAGCGAACAATCCGGCAAAACCAGCAGGGTGACAGACAGTTGCTCATCGGATGGTTCAAAGATCACGTGCTTCGCTCTTCGCCAAACTAATTTCGTAAAATGATAATCTCAGCAATCTGCGACCTGTCAAGCTCGACAAAAATCGAGGGAAATCACCATGCCTTTGCAGCCCGCTCGCGAAACCTTCATCACAGCCGCCGTTACCGGCGCTGGCGCCACCACACATCGCTCCAACAAGGTGCCGATCACCCCGCGACAGATCGCGGACGCCGCGATTGAAAGCGCTGAAGCAGGCGCGGCAATCGCACATATCCATGTGCGCGATCCCGAAACGGGCGAACCATCGCGCAAGGTGGAACTGTTTCGCGAAGTGGTCGACCATATCCGGGCATCCGGCGTGGATATCGTGCTTAACCTGACCGCAGGCGTTGGCGGCGATCTTGTCTTCGGTTCAGCCGAAGCGCCTCTGCCGCCGGATGCGTCGAAGACCGATATGGCGGGCGCGACAGAGCGCCTTGCGCATATTGCAGCACTTCTGCCGGAAATCTGCACGCTTGATTGCGGCACTATGAATTTCGGCGAAGGCGACTATGTGATGACCAACACCCCTGCCATGCTGAAAGAGATGGCAGGGCAGATCCAGCGTTTGGGCGTGCGCCCGGAAATCGAGATTTTCGATACGGGTCACCTGCCATTGGCCCAATGGCTGCAACAGCAAGGCCTGCTTGACGACCCGGTGATGGTGCAATTGTGCATGGGCATTCCATGGGGCGCACCGGATGATCTCGCGACGCTGGTGTCCATCCTCCACAATCTGCCGGATAACTGGATATTCTCGGCATTTTCGATTGGCCGTAACCAGTTGCCTTATGCCGCGCTTGCGGTGCTCGCTGGCGGCAATATCCGCGTCGGCCTCGAAGACAATATCTGGCTCGAAAAGGGCGTCCTCGCCTCCAATGGCGATCTAGTGGAACGCGCCAGAAACATTGCGGTCAATATGGGGTCCAAGATACTCACGCCCGCTGAAGTTCGCGAAAAGCTCAAGCTCAAGAAGCGTTGGTGATACCCATGAATAATCGCCCTCCCAAGATCGCCTGCATCGGCAGCGGCGTCATCGGCAGCGGCTGGGCCGCGCGCTTTCTTCTCAACGGCTATGATGTTGCCGTCTATGACCCGTCGCCGGATGCACAGGCCACTACCGAGTACATTCTCGACAATGCCCGGCGCGCACTGTCTGCCCTCACCCCGAAGCGCCTGCCTGAAGAAGGCAGGCTTTCCTTCGCGCCTTCACTGGCCGATGCTGTGCGCGATGCCATACTGATTCAGGAAAGCGTGCCCGAAAGACTCGACCTGAAGCTCTCCGTTCTTAAGGAGATTGAGGCATCCTGTTCGAGCGATGCACTCATCGCATCATCCACCTCTGGCTTCCTGCCGAGCAAGCTGCAAGCCCCTTTGCAGCACCCGGAACGGTTGATCATCGCGCATCCCTATAATCCGGTCTATCTACTGCCTGTGGTGGAACTCGTACCGGGGGAAAAGACCGCCCGGCAGGCCATCGAAAAGGCCGCCGCTCTATACCGCCACACGGGTATGGAAGCAGTTATTCTCGAAAAAGAAATAGATGCCTTTGTCGGGGACCGCTTGCTGGAAGCCTTGTGGCGCGAAGCGCTTTGGCTCGTCAACGACGGTATTGCCACGGTTGAGCAGATCGACAATATCATCCGCTATTCGTTTGGTTTGCGCTGGGCGCAGATGGGCTTGTTCCAGACCTATCGCATCGCCGGCGGTCCGGCGGGGATGAAGCACTTTCTGGCGCAGTTTGGTCCCGCGCTGCAATGGCCGTGGACGAAACTGACAGATGTTCCGGAGCTGGATGACGCGTTGATAGGTCGTATTGCCAGCCAGTCCGACGCGCAGAACGAAAACCTGTCGATCCGCGATCTTGAATCCATTCGCGACGCCAATCTGGTGGCCATTATCCGCGCCCTTTCCCAGCAACAGCAAGGCAAAGGCTGGGGTGCAGGCACGCTTCTGAACGAGTATACAGCGCAGCTCGACGCAACCGATGGCGAGGCTAGGCCCCGTTCTGGTCCGCTGCGGTTGCTCGACGTCCGTGTGATCCCCGAATGGATCGACTATAATGGCCACATGACCGAGCACCGGTATCTCGATCTTTTTGGGCAGACCACCGACCAGTTTCTCGCGTTGATCGGCGTCGATGCCGCTTATCTGGACGGTGGCCACAGTTACTATACCGTCGAAACCCACATCATGCATCGCAATGAAGCCAAAGCTGGCGACGCGTTGCATGTCGACACACAGCTTCTGTCCTTCGATGCAAAGCGCATTCACCTGATCCATTCGCTGAAACGCGGTGAAACAGAACTGGCAAGCGCGGAGCAGATGTTGCTCCATGTCGATACGAAAGCAGGAAAAGCGGTTGCTGCTGATCCTGTCATTCTGCAAACGCTGGAAGACCTCGCGCTTTCCCAGAAGAGCTTGACCGTTCCGGCTGCTGTCGGACGATATGTGGGGCAGCGCGCCTGAGCGCTGCCCGAATTGGCCACAGAGCGACCCATCACGCAAATCCGTTTCACATTTTCGCGAAAAATGCTCTAAGATTCCTCCCAGATGGTACGGAGGAGGAAATAAAATGGCCGAAAAGGCACCATCCAAGCCGGTGCTTCTATCCGGCGGCAACCCGCAAATTCCAAAAGGGGAAGGCGACGCACCGGTCAATGCCTATATCGCCGCCATGCCCGGTTGGAAAAGCGATGTGGGACGCCGGTTGAATACGCTCATCGAACAAGCTGTTCCAAACGTCCACAAGGCGGTCAAGTGGAACTCGCCTTTCTACGGGTTTGAAGGACAAGGCTGGTTTCTGAGCTATCATTGCTTCGCCAAATATATCAAGGTCGCCTTCTTTCGCGGTCTCTCCCTGACGCCGCAGCCGCCCGTGGAGTCCAAGAGCCAGGACACACGTTACTTCCATATCCATGAAAACGACGTGCTGGACGAAGCGCAATTTACCGACTGGGTGAGGCAAGCAAGCCAGTTGCCCGGTGAAAAGATGTGAGCCAAATGATGACTACCAACGAAAGCAAATCCGCTTCACAGCTGATCGATGAACGCATTGCCACGCTTGACGACTGGCGAGGCAAAACGCTCGCCAAGGTTCGAACCATCATCACGAAGGCCGATCCGGAAATCATTGAGGAATGGAAATGGCGGGGCGTACCCGTATGGGAACGTGATGGCATTATCTGCACTGGCGAGACCTATAAGCAGGTCGTCAAACTGACTTTTGCCAAGGGCGCATCGCTGGACGACCCGACTGGTTTGTTCAACTCCAGTCTGGACGGCAATATGCGCCGGGCCATCGATATTCGCGAAGGCGAAGAGATCGATGTCGATGCGCTGACAGCCCTCGTTCGCGCTGCCATAGCGCTCAACAGTGCGAAGCCCCCGCGCAAGAAAAAGACCCCTTGAAGCATCAGTAGCTGACCGTCACCACCACCGTATCCGAATAGGTTCCCGGTGGTGGTGTGGTCTGCGGCGCGACACGACCATAGACGGTCAGGCTTTGCGCAGTGCCGGTTCCCGTACCGGTCACGATCTGTCCGGTTGTGTTGCCCCAAGGCGTTGTGCGTGCCGTATTACTATAGAGCCCGTAGACGACCGCATTGGAGCCAAGCGTCATTCGCCTTTGGGTCGCAGTGGTGTTGCTCAAACCACCATTCAGGGAAACACTATAGGGCAGGTTGGTGGTACAGCTTACCGATAGAGCCCCGGTCGCATCCACATTGGATGTCAGAACCCCGTGATTACCAAAGTTGATAGACGTCGCGGAGACTGTACAGGTGCGATCAACATTGGCCGTCACATTGAAGGTCGGCTGTGTTGGATTATCCGTCATAGCAGTACAGGCAGGCGCCACAAGCAGATAGCTGGCATAGTTGAAGCGGGTTTGAGCACCCGAGAACGTCGATAAATACGCGCCGCCTGGCGTGGCCGCCTGCCCGGACAGGATACGCCCATAGATCGTGCGCGTGGCGGTAGTGGATGTGAGCGGCAGCAAGGTCATGTCGATGGGTGGAGGCGACCCCAATGCCGTGTTGGTAACAGACCCCCAGGGAACCGAGCGCGCCGTATCGGAATAAAGCTGATAGGTCAGCGCGTTGGTGCCGCTCAGCATGGTGCGCAAGCCGCCACTTGAGCCGCCGCTGCCCGCATTGATATTGGGGCAAACCCGAAGAAAAAGACTGACTGTGAGCGTGTTGGAGCAATTAACACCTAATGTCGCTGTCGTATCAACCGCACCGCCCCCCAGAAGATTGACCGTGCCAAAATTGACATTGGTGATGCTGAAGGAACAGGTTTGCGCATGGGCCCAGCTTGGTAGAAAAATCAATATATTGAACAACGCGCATGCGACGATGCGATAAAGTCTCATTGAATGCTCCTACAGACAGCGTCCGGGATGATAACACGTTCTCCTGTGTTGCGCGGCGCGTTGAAGGCAACCTGGCACGACCCCTTATTGGATTGTACCACAATCAGCGTGTTGGCATTCTCAATGCCTTCAAGATAGACCTGACCGTCATAACCTACGATGAACTCCTGCGAGCCATTGAGCTGCGCTGTCGATCCCGTCTCGATGTAAGCGCCACTCTCATCGCGCAGGGTGACAAGGGCGGCTCGCGTATCGGCCTTGACGTTGAAGTCCACCACAGAGCCACCCCGATCGCTTGGGCTTACCACTTGTCGAGTTTCACCTACAGTGGCATCAATCGGCAGATTGCTGGGGTCAATGGAGATTACATTCTTGTCATAGGAACGCAGATTGGGCAGCAGCATCTTGCCGCTCTTGTTGGTTTTGCCCATGGGACGATTTTCGAATTGAACGTCGACATCTGGTGCGCCCACATCCACCACACTGAAAGCGTCGTCGATGCGGTTCGAAAGGAACACACCTCCGCCTGCGAGGACAACAGCACCGTCGATCTGTGCGGTGGCGCGAACATTGTCATCATATTTTTCAACACCAGCTTCAATTCTGCCGATCTGGCTACGATAGCTGCCGCTGGCAGCAATGATGTCGCTCTGGCCATAAGAGCCGCGCAACCGCCAGCCAGTGCTTCCCACTTCGGCCTGTTCCGATTTCATCAAGTCGATGGAACCGGTGGTTCCATTCTCGTCAGCCGAAACACTCGTCGATGCCGTGATGTTATGGTCGAACGACCAGGACAATCCAGCATATAATCCAAACGAGCCTTTCTGCTCGAAGTCCGTATAGGCAGACATGAACATGTTGCCTTTCTTGCCAAAAGGCCGCGTGGCGGTGACGCCAAGAATCCGCGATTTTTCGGAATCGACAGTTTCGATCTGCGTGTAGGAGAAATTCAGATTCGTTTCATTGAAGATGCGAGGAAGTGAAACGGAAACTTGATCAAGCGCTTTGGCAGGCTTGGCACTATTGTCCGGAAGCCCGGTCTCGTCGATGTCGGCCGTGATCGAGGCGATATCATTGTAATCGCCGAAGGTGCGCTGCGTGCGCACGTAGAATTTGACATCCCAGAGATCGGCTTCAACGCTTGCGGCAACCTGGTAGCCGGTTTGCCCACCGAACTTGCTGGTCGCTCCAGACAAGGTTCCAACGCCGTAAGGCCCGATATTGAAAACGCCACCAATGCCCGCATTGTAGAAATTCTCGGCACCTTCGACGTGCCCTTCTAGGGTCGTGTTATTGGTGAGACCATAACGCAAGGTGCCGCTTCCCGCGATGCGCTCGTCATAGTCATTCGATTCCGTGCCGTAATACCGGCGGGCAAAGCCGGTTTCGGCAGAAAAATCAGCAAAACCCTTAGCCAGCAAATTAGACGACGCATAGAACGGCGTTTCCGTAACCGTCTCTCGGCCCAGAACATCGCGAACCACCATACGCGCTGTGCCTGCGCCAGTGACCACCGGGAGATTGGTGACCGTAAATGGACCGGATGCAACATTGCTGGTCGCACGACGCGCATTGTCGATATAGACATCGACCGTTGACGGCACAGCCGCAGACCCCGACAGCTCAGGCATCGGCATGGTGACCAGATCGGGCCGCAATGAAAAATTGCGCCGGATTTGTACGCCGCCCAGACGGGTCGGTCGCGTCCATGAGAGGCCGCCCGTAATGAAGTCGCCCACATTATAGGTCATCAGCGTTTCCTGATCCGAATAGGACCATCTCGTATCGAGACGCGTTGACCCGAAACCATCGGTACCGGATGAACTGAGCACCTGCGACGACGACAAGACGCCATAGGGACCGAACAGACGTCCTTCCATGAGACCAGAAACACCTTCGAACTGCGTCAGATCATACCAATCCTGTCCGCCGCTGGCGCCATAGATCGTATAATTCACCAGCCCGCCGAAATTGCTCTTGGCCTTGGGCTTTTCGTCTTCTTCTTCAGACGTGACTTCCTCGCCAGACTGCGCATCGATGACACGCGCGGCGCGCTTGTTTTCCTGCGCATCGAAACGAACGATCTGGTTCTCCTTGTCATAAGTGACGTTGACCCCGGAGAGCCGGTTCACGTCGATCCATCCGTCATCCCGCTTAGCTTCCGTGGCGGGTTTGATCCCGACATTCTTGAGCTGTTCGGGCTCAATCAGAAGTGATCCGTCCGGTGTTTGACGAAACGTAGCGATCAGCGCCGATGATGCGCCATTCACATAGACCTCAAGCTGAAGCTCCAGAGGGGTATCGTCGGAAACAAGCGTCCCCGACGACGTAGGTGGCAATTCCTGCGCCGCAGCTTTCAGACATCCTGTGCAGACCGTTAGAAACGCAATCGTCAAAACCGCAAGATCAACCGCCCCTGACGCTCGCTTGCGCATTTATCGGGCCAGCTTCGCTTTGAGCTGAAATCGTCAGCGAGCCACCACCCCGACTACCACCTGTTCCGGGAATGAACCAAGTTGCACTTGATTGCCCCAGAACATATCCAACAAGGCCTTTTCGCTGTGCGACGGCACGACCGCCTGCACCCTGCAATGCAAGATCGGAAACACGCAGCCGCTTGTTTCCCTTGTTACTAACGGTCACCTGATAACCGCCCGATTGACGCTGGACGCTCCATGACGGGTTCGCATCCGGCGTGCCGGGCTGCGAGAAGAAAACCGGAATGGAATGGCGGATCACCAGATTGACCGTGCCGGATCGCCGCTGCGCATTATCGGGAAGTTCATCGACAATCAGCCGATAGCTTTCTTCCGCCTTGACCGGGCTTTTCGTGGTGCGCACGATACGGATGATATTTTCGCCGCCGGGCTTCAGCTGCGATATGGGCGGACTGACAACAACATCGGTTGCTGCCGTGTAGGTATCCACGCCGTTGCTCTGGCTCCAGCGGAATAATCTGGCCTGAACATTGATGGGCCGTTTTGCATCGTTCCAGATGCGAATGTTTGAAGCCGCCGTTGGCGCGCTCAGATCGATGATGACCGGCGAAACGCGCAAGGAAGCCGCATGCGCGGGGACAAGATACAAGCTCGCCAATAACGCCGCGGCAAAAGTGAGAACACGCATTCTACCCTCCGTGACGCTAATAGGTGATCGTTGCGGTTACCGTATCCGTATAGACACCCGCAGCTGGCGTCGACTGCCCTGGAACACGCCCATAGACCGTATAGGCCTGTGCGGCACCAGTGCCTGTCCCGGCGACTGTGTTCGTTCCGACGGTGTTGCCCCAGACTGCGGTGCGGGCCGTCGTTGTGTACAGCGAATATCCAATAGTGGCGCTTGCCGGCCCCGTCATCAAACGGTTTGTGACGGTTGCGCCTGTTCCCGTGCCAGCGCTCAAGCCGATATTGTAAGGTGTCGAATTCGTGCATTGCACGGTTATGGTGCTGGTCGCGTCGACATTCGTCGACAAAACACCATTGGAACCAAAGTCCATGTTGGTTGCAGAATTAATAAGACAAGCTGCAGTAATCGTAATCTGCACATTGAACGTCGTCGTGGCCGTTTGAGCCATAACGTGTGTCGAAGAAAGAACAAAACTCGCTACAAGCGCGGGGAACGCGTATTTTCTGTATACCATATTCCCTCCTATAGGTCGGGGCGGCAATAATCTCCGCCCTTTCACTCAGGTTCACTTGCCCCCCAGATCCTTCACTTCTCATTTCTCTGCCTAATTAATGATTCTCTATCATAAGCAGGTTGATATTTTTTTCAAGAATCTCCTGTTTTCTTATCTTCAATAGCAATCTATTCTTAGTCCAAGCGAAAATCTCTTTATTTTACAAATACCTAATCCGTGAAATTTCTTTTCAACGATAAATAGATGCAGAACCGCCCTCGTCTGAAAAGATGTGCTAAGCACATAAAAAATTTAAAAATCTCACTAGACAATATTTATTGCGACTTAAAACGGTATAATCTGAAAAATATTTTTAGTTACATAAATCTAGAAAATGAAATTCTCAATAAAGAGCCAATCATTCTCAACAACGTGGCATCGAGCGCTTACCTTGATATTGGGGCAAGCGCTCAAAACACACGCGTAGCTAAAAACCTATTGGCGATAGAGGATCATGCCGCCATGGTGAAGGACATCATCGATGAAACGTCCATCAGCCGTGAAACCGGTGTCGTCCCAGTAATAGATATGGTTACCGCGAACTTCATAACGCCCCTGATAGGCGCTCTCACGACTACCACGCGCCTCGTCATAACGTCCGTTGGGGAGAAGATGATGGCGGACATGACCATCACCGGTGATCCACATGCCCGAATAAGGATGGCTCTTGTCAGCGGGAGCTGACAAATCAGACTGATTGTTCATTGCGAAGCCTTTGGGGGTCAAAAGAAACAGACTCACAGCCACCGCAACCGCGGCGATCATGGGCAGAGCGCATGTAGACATCACCTCGTCCTTCTCAGGTGGTGGCGGTTGGACGAATGACGATCTCATTGACGTCCACATCGTCTGGTTGCTCAATCGCGAAACGCACGGCCCGCGAGATTGCATCGGGCTTCAGCGCTATGGCGCGATAGGTTTTCATCGCTTCGGCTGCGATGGGGTCGGTGATCGTATGTGCAAGGTCGCTTTCCACAACACCGGGGTGAATGCAGGTGACGCGCAAAGCGCTGTTTTCCTGGCGCAGCCCTTCGGATATCGCCCGTACCGCATATTTCGTTGCGCAATAAACCGCAGCCGTTGGGGCAACACTCAATGCACCAATCGAGGCAATATTGATGATATGGCCGGACCCGCGGGCCGTCATTTCAGGCAGCACCGCAGCAATGCCATAGAGAACGCCCTTGATGTTCACATCGATCATACGATCCCATTCTTCCACTTTCATTGAAGCCATCAGTGACAGCGGCATGATACCGGCATTGTTGACGATGACATCGACCCGACCCCACAAGTCGCGTGCGGCATCGGCAAAGGCATTCATGCTGTCACGGTCGGTGACATGAAGCGGGTGCGCGAAAGCCGTCCCACCTGCTTCGTTCAGTTCGGCGGTCAGTGCTTCGAGACGCTCGATACGACGCGCACCGAGCACCACCTTGGCACCCGCTGCAGCGAGTTCGCGAGCGATGTCCGCTCCAATGCCGCTGGATGCGCCGGTGACGAGAACAACTTTATCGACAGCCATGGCTGTTCCTTTCTTTGGAAATTGAGAATGCCTTGACTGTAAGCGCCAATCATTGTTTCGATAACTGCGCATTCTTTAACCACACTGGGAAGTAAAACTAACCAATGGCTCCTGATCTGAACGCACTCGCCATCTTCGCGCTCGTCGCGGAGGAGCGCAGTTTTCGGGCTGCTGCCGAGCGGCAGGGCGTGACCCGTTCGGCGATCAGCCAGACGATCCGCAAGCTGGAGGAAAGCCTCGGCATTGCTCTGATCCAGCGCACCACGCGTAGCGTCAGCCTGACGGAAGCCGGTGAAAGACTTTACAGCCAGATCGCGCCAGCTGTGGCGGAGATGACCTCCGCGCTGGAGGGAACGGAGGCGCTGAAGGAGCGCCCGCGCGGACGCTTGCGCCTCGCCGTATCGTCCATTGCGGAGCGCTTTCTATCGGGGCCGCTTCTGGCAACCTTCCTGAAACAATATCCCGATATTGAGCTGGACATCATGGTCACGGACGACGAGTTCGATATCGTCGCGGAAGGCTATGACGCCGGTGTGCGTCTGGGTGAGGTGATTGCGCTGGATATGATCGCCGTCCCGATTGCCGGAGAAGAACGGCAACTTGCTGTCTGTGCGCCGTCTTATTCCGAGCGCTGCGGAATTCCCGCCCATCCGGCGGAACTGACATCGCATTTCTGCGTCGGCTGGCGGCCTTTCCCGAAATCGTCGCCCTATCGCTGGGAATTTGCCGAAAACGGCAAAGAGTTCAGCGTTGCAGTGCCGCCAACCGTCACCACCAACGATATGGAGCTGATGATCAAGCTGGCCGTTTCGGGCGCAGGCATAGCATTCGGCATGGAAGAAAGCTTCCGCCCATGGATTGACCGCAGCGAACTGATCCCCATTTTGGAAGACTACTGCCCGTATTTCGCTGGCTTTTATCTCTATTATCCGACACGCAAAAACATCGCGCCGAAGCTTCGTGCGCTGATCGAGCATGTTCACCGCAGCCGGGTAGCTCAGGCTTAAACAAAAGGCGGCGGAGCTTTCACTCCGCCGCCTTTGTTCTTCAAATGCTAGTGGTCTTTATGATTCCAACATTTGCTCAGCGCTTGAACCGAGGGAGGCAAATGTTGGAATCAGACCACTAGTACCGATCAGTGCGCAGTCTGGCTCTTGCGAACCGCAGCCACATCACCAGCCGAAACCGTGCCTGCCTTGTTGCCCCATGCGGAGCGAACGAACGAAGCGAGGTCAGCCACTTCCTGATCCGTCAGGCGATCAGCATAGCCCTGCATCACAAGACGCATCGGACGCTTTGCCGTCGACGGCACTTCCGCGCCATGCAGGATGATCGAAACCAGCGGCTTCACTTCCGAACCCGTCACCAGATCGTTGTCAGCCAGTTCCGGGAATATCCCCGGCGCACCCTTGCCGGTCACGAAGTGGCAGGCGGCGCAATTGTCGAGATAAAGGCGGGCGCCCACCGGCATATCCGGTGATGCTTCCGTCAGCATCTTCGCCGTTGCTTCACCAGCCGCATCGGCAGGCGCCGCTGGCAGGACTGTCGGCGCCTTGGCCGCAAAGCTCTGCGGAACTTCAACAGCCGCACCGTCAATGCCCTTGAGGAAAGCGGCAATCGCCAGAGTATCGGCATCGGTCAGGTGCTGGAACGATTGCTCGACGGCCAGCCCCATTTCGCCGTTTGCGGTCGAGTGCGCATTACGACCTGTTGCGAGATAGGCAGCCATTTCCTCGACCGACCATTTCTGGGGAGCCGATTGGGGGCCGCGCAGCGAAGGCGCATTCCAGCCGTCGACAACGCCGCCGGTCAGGAAGTTCTTGTCGCCGGCGCTGACGCCATCTTGCGCCATGAAGCTGGTGCGCGGACTGTGGCAGGCCGCACAATGCGCTGGACCTTCGACCAGATACTGGCCGCGTTCCTGAACCTCGTTCTTGCCCGCTGGCGTGAAGCCCGCCTTATGGGTCAGCGCGAGCCAGTTCCAGGCGCGAATGCCAAAGCGCAGATTGAACGGGAAGCCGAGTTCGGTCTGCTGAACCTCGTTCTTCACCGGCTGCACATCGTGCATGAAGTAGTCGTAGAGCGCACGCACATCTTCTTCGGTCAGCTTGCGATAGTTTTCGTAAGGCATGGCCGGGTAAAGATGCGCGCCATCGGCGCGGATACCGTCATAGAGCGCGGCGCGGAACTGATCGAGCGTCCAGTTTCCGATGCCGGTTTCCTTGTCCGGGGTAATATTGGTCGTCCAGATTTGGCCCATCGGGCTTGCAATGGCGCGACCGCCAGCGAATGGCTTGCCGCCATCCGCCGTGTGGCAGGCCATGCAGTCGGACGCATACATGACATATTCGCCCTGCCCCTTGGCCGGTTTCCAGTCGGCGGCCAGTTCCTTCGTCGGCTTTGTAAGCTGTACCGGAACGAACAGGAAAGCCAGCAAGGCCACGATGCCGAGAACGATGAGAACGATGAGAACACCGATTATGCGAAGAAAAGTTTTCATCACCATTCTCCTCAAACCAGCGGACGCGGATTGGCAAGATACTGCGTGCGGATCGCATGTGCCGTCCAGTAGGCAAGGCCGCCGAGCAAGCCGGTCGGGTTGTACTGGGTGTTCTGCACGAAGTTACCCGCGCCAAGCATGAACACATTGTGCTTGTCCCATGCCTGCGAGAAGCGATTGACCACGCCCTCGCGCGCATTTTCCGACATGATGTGTCCGCCGGTCGTGTGGGTCGTCTGGTAAGGACGAACGTCGAACTGAGCGCCTTCCTTCTTGAAGGACGACTGGATCAGATCCGGGTTCATCGTCTTGGCCAGCGCTTCCGCCTTGGTCTTCATGAACTGGGTCATCCGGATGTCATTCGGATTCCAGTTGAAGGTCATGCGCATCAAGGCGCGGCCATGGCGATCCTTGTAGGTCGGGTCGAGATCGAGATGGTTGGTCTTGTAGGACATCACGGAACCATGGGTTCCGATGTTCATCGAGTGGCCATACCATTCGGCAATCGACTTTTTCCAGCCAGCACCCCAGCTCGGCGTACCCGACGGCAATATCATGCTGCGGATCGGCTGGCCGTTGGTCTGACCAGTGCGCCAGTAAGCGCCACCAATGAAGCCCTCGCGACCGAAATCGATCTGGTTGACGCCAAAGTCATCGATACACATGCCATTGGCGCCGGTGCCAATGAACGGATTGAACTCTTCATCCTTGAAGAAAAGCGTCACGCCGCCGGTCAGCTGGTAGGCATAGTTACGTCCGGTGACGCCTTCGCCCGTTGCCTGATCGTAAGGCTGTCCGATGCCCGAAAGCAGCGCCAGATGCACGTTGTTCAGCTGGAACGACGACAGGATGACGAGATCGGCGGGTTGGAAGACTTCTTCCTGCGTCTTGTCGTCGAAATAGGTCACGCCGGTCGCGGTCTTGCCATCCGGAGCCATTTCAACACGCAGCACTTCCGACTCCGTGCGATAGGAGAAGTTCGGCATCCGCTTCAGCGCATCAAGGATCGTCGTCTGCGGCGACGACTTCGAATACTGGTAGCAGCCAAAACGCTCACAGAAACCGCAATGATTGCACGGCCCCATCTGCATGCCATATTCATTGACATAAGCGGTCGAGGCAATGCCGCCCGGTGACGGGAACGGGTGGTAACCCGCAGCCTGCGCTGCATCGGCGAATTTGCGTCCGTCCCAGGTCGTCTTCATCGGCGGCATTGGGTAGTCGTTTGAACGCCAGCCCTCAAACGGGTTGCCGCCTTCAACAATCTTACCCTTGATGTTGCCCGCCTTGCCGGAAATACCAGCCACGCGCTCGAAGCGGTCGAAGAACGGTTCCATCTCGTCATAGGTGACGGGGTAATCACCCAGAAGCATGTCTTCCGGGATGATCTGCTCGCCCCAATGCTCGCGCACATGGGAACGCAGGCGCAGTTCTTCGGCCTGCGGACGCCAGTTGAGGCCGTTCCAGTGCGTACCCGCACCACCCACGCCGTTGCCCGGCAGGAACGAACCGAAGCTGCGGTAAGGCAGCGCGTTTTCTTCCGCGTTGCGGCGCACGGTAACCGTTTGCTGGCTGGCGCGCTGCATCATCTTCAGACGCACGCCGTATTTCAGCTCATCGATCATGTTCGGATATTTGAAATCCGGCACGGTGTTCTGATCATGGCCGCGTTCAAGTGCTACGATGTCGAGGCCTTCCTGCGCCAGTTCCATTGCGAGAATAGAACCGGTCCAGCCGAGGCCGACGATGACCACGTCTTTCTTCTTTTCCTGACGTGCCATGGTTAAGCCCTTTCGCCCTTGATCGAAACCGGACCCAGCGGGTAAGCGACATTGTAGCGCTCAACCCACTCCTTGTAGCTGCCGCGCGCGCCGGGGAAGCCAATATAGGTCCAGGCCTGCATGCCGTGATTGCCGCCATACATCGGGTCGGCGAAATAGCCTTCCTTGGTGTTCTGGAGCAGAATGCCGAAGAACTCGCGCAATTCCGGCTGCAAACCGACTTCGCCCTTTTGAAGCGCAGTCAGAGCTTCATCCTGCTGTTCAGGCGTGAGAGCGGCAAAAGCGGCGCTGTATTTCTGTTCGCACCAGCCATTGAAGGCCGGGATAGCCTGGCGATAAATCTGCGCCGGGTTGAGCGGGGTCTGCCAGCCGCGTGTCGGATCGGCCGACGCATCGTGCGGCCCAACCATGTACCAGTCGTCAGCGCGGCCATAATCGCCGGCAAGCTGGAGATCGATAAAGACAGGGACGCGGGTTTCGATGGCGCCCGGGCCATCGCCATCCGAGGGGATCAGCCTTGCCGTCGCGGCGAGGATAAATGTCCATTCAAGATCGGTAAAATATTGGCGTTCATAGTCTTCGAGCGAAACCGGTGGCGTCTTCGGTTCGGCCTGCGCTGAGACAGCCAGTCCTGAAAGCATGACGCTTGCTGCGGAGGCTTTCAGAAAACTGCGACGACTCGGATATCCGGGGAGGTCAGTCATTGTCGTTTCCTGCCTGTTAGGTGGGTAAGACGGAGGGATGCTTTTCTGAAATGAAACCGCATTGCGCGATTGAGAAAAACATAGCGCTCGATACACACCAGACTAGAACAGTTCAAATAACTTGTACCCTAGCTGTGCAAAACATGAGGGATTTCGGGGCTATGAAGCAGCCGTTTCGGCGAAGAAATTGCCCCTAAAATACCAGAAACCGGCGAAAACGTGCCCGTCATCGGTACAATAATCACATTTATGTGATTACGTGATCATATACTTAAATAAAGGCTCAAAACTGCAAATTTGACCGGTCGGACAAATTTCAAAAAACGGAGAGAGACTCACTCGGCCAGCGCATGAAACGCTGGCCGAACGACGCTCATCAACCGACGACTTCGCCTACCAGAGCGAGGTCGAAAACGTGGTGGTGGATATGCCCATCGAACATTGCGAGGAGGCCCTTTGTGGCCTCCCGGCTTTCGTAGCGGATGGGGGACTCCAGCGCCTCGGCCAGCGCTTGTCGGCCGTCATAAACCGTCCACAACACCATCGGATAGGATGGTGCGCCTTCGTCCCGTTCCACGGCATAAAGCACGCGCACATCCCGAATGCCTGGAAACTGAAGCCACATCGGCATCAGGGTTTCCGCGACATAAGCCTTGAACGCATCCTCGCGCCCGGCATGAATTTCACCTTCGAAGAAAGCCTGTCTGACAATCATCGCAAAACTCAATTTACCTTGGTGGGCGGAACAGCGCCTGCGAAATAGGCCTGCAGATTGGCAAGCACCAGTTCACCCATGCCGATGCGCGTTTCGACAGTTGCACTGCCCTGATGCGGCATCAAAACCGTGTTTGGAGCAGTGAAGAATTCTTCGCGGATCGTCGGCTCGTTGACGAATACATCAAGACCGGCACCGGCGATAATGCCACCGTTCAGCGCGGCCAGAAGCGCGTCTTCATCGACCACGGTGCCGCGCGCGACATTGATGAGATAACCCTTGTTGCCAAGCGCCGTCAGCACATCCGCATTGACGATATTCGCCGTGGAGGCATTGGCTGCCACACAAACCGCCAGAACGTCGCAGTTCTCAGCCAGTGCCACCGGCGATGCATGGGCCACCCAGTTCGTGCCTGCCACCGGCGAGCGGTTCCAGTAATGCACTTCCATGCCGAAAGCCTCGGCGCGCTTTGCCAGCGACTTGCCGATCTGGCCAAGACCGAGAACGCCGATACGCTTGCCCTTGGGGCTGATGCCCAGCGGGAACGCCTGACGCCCGGCCCATTTTCCTTCGCGGACAAAGCTGTCGCCAAGCGCCACATGGCGCAGGAGCGCGAGCATCAGCGCAATGCCGGTATCGGCAACATCATCGGTCAGGACGCCGGGCGTCGTGCTCACATGCACATTGCGGCTATGGGCAAAAGGGAGATCGACCTTGTCCGTTCCGACGCCGTTGATGGCGATCAGGCCAAGCGACGGCAGACGCTCGATCCATTCATTGGAAAGCCCCGAACCACCACCGGTCACGACCGCGCGGATCGAGCCCAAAGCCGCATCGATAGCCGCTTTTTCTTCAGTCTTGTAAAGCCGGTGCACCTTGTAGCCCGCATCGAGGCGCTCCTCGATAGCGGACATCATCGGCTCCACGAGCAGAATTTCCTTCGTCACGTCAAACTCCAGTTCCAGATTGGGGGAAACACATCGCGAAAGGTGGGATTTAGCCTTCGCGATATGCGTCAGAACAAACGATGCGAGCGGTCAGGAAATCTGACCGATAAAGGCCCTTGTCCGCTCATGTTTCGGATTGCCGAAGAACTCTTCCGGCTCTGCCATTTCAAGGATCTGCCCCTGATCCATGAAAATAACGCGGTCGGCGACCTGTCGCGCAAAGCCCATTTCATGGGTGACGCAGAGCATGGTCATGCCCTCCTTGGCGAGATCAATCATGGTGTCCAGAACTTCCTTGACCATTTCCGGATCAAGCGCCGAAGTCGGCTCATCGAAAAGCATGATCTTGGGGTTCATGCACAATGCGCGCGCAATCGCCACGCGCTGCTGCTGGCCGCCGGAAAGCTGCGCCGGATACTTGTCCGCCTGCTCCGGGATACGCACGCGCTCAAGAAATTTGCGTGCCGTCTTTTCGGCTTCCGCTTTGGCAACGCCGCGCACTTTCATCGGTGCAAGCGTGCAGTTTTCCAGAACGGTCATATGCGGAAAAAGATTGAACTGCTGGAACACCATGCCGGTTTCCTGCCGGATGATGTCGACATTCTTGCCGCCCGCCGTCAGGTCGTGACCATCGACGACGATGCGTCCTTCCTGAATAGTCTCAAGCTGGTTGATGCAACGGATCAGCGTGGATTTGCCGGAACCCGACGGGCCGCAAATGACAATGCGTTCGCCGCGCGCCACAGTCAGATTGATATTCCGCAGCGCATGATAGGTGCCATACCACTTGTTGACGCCTTCCATCAGCACCGCAGTACCGGAAGCATCCTGCGATGCCCGGCTGGCTTTGCCCTGAGCTGAATCGTGTGCCGTCTGGTTCATGTCGAGAACTCGCTTTGCTGAACGTGATCGCCGAATGCGGCGTTTGCCGCCATGCCCGGCCAATACCGGGCGTGGCACTGTCAAAGACTTACTTCGCCTTGGAAACGAAATCCGGCAGTGGGGAACCGAGCCACTTTTCGTGAATCTTGTTCAGCTCGCCGTCGCCCTTCACCTTCTCGATGAACTTGTTGACGAATTCGAGCATTTCGCTCGAACCTTTGCGCACTGCGATGCCCTGCACCTGCTGGCTGAGCTGGATCTTCTGCTCGTAACGTCCCGGCGCGGCCTTCTCGATTTCAGCGGCAACGACATTGGAAAGACCGATCAGATCGACCTGACCCGACAGCAGAGCCTGCACGGCGCTGGCATCATCATCGAAGCGGCGGATATTCGCATCCTTCGGCGCAACCTTGGTCACGGCCGTATCCTGCGTCGAGGCGCGCGCCACGCCGATGGTCTTGCCCGACAGGTCTTCCGGCTTGGCGACTGCCGCGTCCTTCGGCCCGAAAACGCCGATGGAAATACCGGCGTAAGGCTGGGAGAAGTCGACGCTCTTGGCACGTTCTTCGGTGATGCCCAGCGAAGCTACCAGCAGGTCAACCTGTCCGCTCTGCAGATAGGGAATACGGTTCGGGCCGGTGACCGGCACGATCTGTGCCTTCACACCCAGCTCGGCGGCAAGCAGCTTTGCCACATCGGCATCGTAGCCGTCCGGCTCGTTATTGGTGTTCATGATGCCGAATGGCGGAAAGTCGACCAGCATGCCGATCTTGATCGTTCCGGCCGACTTGATGCCTTCGACGGTCTGCGCGAATGCAGCAGGCGCAAAAGCCGCGGCAAGCGCGCCAGCACCGATAAGCGTCATCGCTATGCGTCTGGTGATATTCATGTTTTTCCCTTCCCTATTGTTAAACCGGACTCCTCGCCGGCTATCAGTCCCTACACAGCCCCCGATTACCGAGCGGTTGCGCGAGAAAATCTGGTTTCCATGTTGCGAGCCAAGATCGAGAGCGGCCAGCACAGAATGAAATAGATAACCGCAACCGTGCCGAAGACCATGAACGGGCTGAAGGTTGCGTTGTTGATGATCTGGCCCTGCCGGGTCAGTTCGGTAAAGCCAATGATAGCGGCAAGCGATGTGCCCTTGATCAGCTGCACAAGGAAACCGACCGTCGGTGCAACCGATATGCGTGCAGCCTGCGGCAGAATGATGTAGCGCATGCGGTTGTAGTAACGCAGGCCAAGCGCCGTTGCCGCTTCACGCTGTCCGGGCGGCACGGCATCAATACAGCCGCGCCAGATTTCGCCAAGGAAAGCACTGGCATGCAGGGTCAGGGCGATAGCCGCTGCAATCCACGGATTGATGCCCAGGCCAAAAATATTGAGCCCGAAGAACACAAGGAAAAGCTGCATCAAAAGCGGTGTGCCCTGAAACAGGCGGATGAAGCCAAGCGCGATATAGCGCAGCACACGATTATCCGAAACGCGCATCAGCGCTACGATCATGCCGCCAATGCCGCCGCCCACAAAGGCGATGGCCGAGAGCGCAATGGTCCACTGCGCCGCATAGACGATAATGAGAAATTCGTTCCAGCCGAAAGGTCTGATCATGGCCTTGCTCCTATCGGCTCAGTGGATATTTGAATGCCAGTTTCTCGATCAGCGAAAACACCGCCGAAAAACCGATGGACATGATGAGGTACATCACCGTGATGACGATATAGACTTCGAAGCTGGCGAAGGTCGCCGACTGCAGATCATTACCGGCGGCGGCCAGTTCATTGGCCGAAATCACCGACACGACGCTCGATGTCAGCATCAAATAGATGAACTGGCTGGTCAGCGACGGATAGACCGTGCGCAGCGCAGGCTTCATGATTATGTAGCGGAAGACCTGAAGGCGCGAGAGCCCAAGCGCAGTGCCCGCTTCCACCTGCCCCTTATGGATGGACTCGATGCCTGCGCGGATGATTTCGGTGCCGTAAGCGCCGAAATTCACAACCAGCGCCAGAAGTGCCGCGCTATTGGGCGACAGACGCAGACCTGCCGAGGGCAGACCGAAGAAGATGAAGAAGATCTGCACCAGAAACGGTGTGTTGCGGATGATCTCCACATAGGCGTCGATGACAAAGCGCACCGGCTTCGAGCCGGATGTCTTACCCAAGGCGCACACAATGGAAACGACCAGCCCGAGCACCATGGCAGCGACAGAAAGCTCGATCGTTTGCCAGGCGCCGAGAAGCAGCTTGTCCATCGACGCGAACACTGGCGCGAAATTGAAATTGTACAATGCTGGAACCTCCCGGTCGGCGAATTGGCTGTCTTCCTCCAAGATCAGCCCAATTTAGATCGATCTAAATTCGTTTAACCCCTCTCGTCAATCATTAATTCGGATTAGATGATCAAATCTCTCGTCAGCCCACAGGGCGTCCACAGGACTGGCGAACCTGCAAATAGGTCTCGCTGACGATCCGCTGCGCAGCCATTTCCGGTTCTGCAAGGCGCGAAAGCAGCAATCTGGCCGCGTTTTCGCCGACTGTAACCGGGCGTGTCGCGACGGAACTCAGGCGCGGGCGTGTCGCCTCGGCATCGCTGACATCGTCAAAGCCGATCAGTGAAAAATCCTCCCCGATTTTTCGCCCGCAGTCATAAAGCCCAGCCGAAAGGCCGAGCGCTATCACATCGTTAAAGCAGATTGCCGCTGTTGGTTCCGACCCTTGCTGAAACAGAAGCGGTGCGGCCTTGGCGATTTCCGGCATGGTGCTTGGCAGATGCACGATCAGTTCCGGGTCCAGGCCCTTCTGCTGCATCGCCTCGCGAAAGCCCTCGACACGTTCGCGATAGGCAGAATGCACCGGCCCATGCACCGCAAAGGCAATGGTCTTGTGCCCCAGTCCGGACAGATGATTGACCGCCTGCCGCATACCGCCCGCATAATCGACGCCGGCATAGTCGATCCTGTCAGTTACATGGCGGAGCACCTGCACGACCGGCAGTCCCCAATCGGCAATCTGCTCGATAAATTCCGGCTCGGTTCCCGCCGTCAGTGACACGATCACGCCATCGACGCCATGCTCGCGCATGCGCTGCATCAACGTGTTCTGATTGGCAAAATTCTCATGACTATTGGCCAGCAGAACAACCATGCCGGCCTCGCCGACAACACTGTCGATGCCCGCCAGAAGCTCGCCATAAAACGGATTTCCCAGTGTCGGGACAATCACGCCGACCGTATTCGAGCGATCGGCCCGCAAGCTCGCTGCGCCCATATTGTAGACGTAGCCGAGTTCCTGGAGCGCCTTCTCGACCTTCTCCCGCGTCGCGGCTCCCACAAGCGGGCTTTTGCGGATGACAAGCGACGCCGTAGCGCGCGAAACATTCGCATGACGCGCCACATCAAGAAGTGTAACCCGGCTTTTCTTACGGTCGTCGGTCGGCATGAAACTCACCTGTCAGTATGAATCCATGTCCTGCAAAAGCATCCTAGAATGCCGCCATCAGGTCAGATTCGAAGTCGGTATATTCAGTACAGACAGATGAAATGGTCAATCCGCAGCGTAAAACACCTGCGGATTGACAAAGCGCTCTTTGTAGCCCGGCATCACGAAGAATGCAGATGTCGTGTTAAAACTCCCAGTCTTCATCCTCCGTCGCCACGGCCTTGCCGATGACGTAGGAAGAGCCTGAACCGGAGAAGAAGTCATGGTTTTCGTCGGCATTCGGCGAAAGTGCCGACAGGATAGCCGGATTGACCTTGCAGGCCTCCGCTGGGAAAAGCGCCTCGTAACCGAGATTCATCAGCGCTTTGTTCGCATTGTAATGCAGGAACTTCTTGACGTCTTCGGTCAGACCGACGCCGTCATAAAGCGCTTCCGTGTAGCGCACTTCATTGTCGTAAAGTTCAAGCAGAAGCTCGAAAGCAAAATCCTTGATTTCCTGCTTCTGCGCTTCGCCAAGCACTTCAAGTGCGCGCTGGAACTTGTATCCGATATAGTAGCCATGCACAGCTTCATCGCGGATGATTAGTCGGATAAGGTCTGCCGTATTGGTCAGCTTGGCGCGGCTGGACCAGAACATCGGCAGATAGAAACCCGAGTAAAACAGGAAGCTCTCCAGAAACACGCTGGCGATCTTTTTCTTGAAAGGATCATCCGCACGATACTGTTCGAGGATCAGTTCTGACTTGCGTTGCAGGAATTCGTTTTCTTCCGACCAGCGATAGGCGTCATCAACATCCGGTGTCAGACACAGCGTCGAAAAGATCGAGGAATAGGAGCGCGCATGCACCGCTTCCATGAAGGCGATATTGGAAAGTACCGCCTCTTCATGCGGCGTCGCCGCATCTTCCATCAGCTCGACCGCGCCGACAGCGTTCTGGATCGTATCAAGCAGGGTCAGGCCCGTGAACACGCGAATCGTCAGCTGCTTTTCCTGCGGCTTCAACGTTTCCCAGGACTGGATATCGTTGGAGAGCGGCACTTTTTCCGGCAGCCAGAAATTGCCCGTAAGGCGGTTCCAGACTTCCAGATCTTTATCATCCTCGATGCGGTTCCAGTTGATGGCGCGCACGAGACCGTGGGGCTTTCCCTTGCCGGTTTTGAATTGCATGTTCATTGGATTTCCTCTGATCTCATCTTGGGCTTACAGGGCGCAGGAAACGCAGCCTTGCACCTGCGTCCCTTCAAGCGCCATCTGGCGCAGCCGGATGTAGTAGATCGTCTTGATGCCTTTCTTCCAGGCATAGATCTGGGCGCGATTGATGTCGCGGGTGGTGGCCGTGTCACGGAAGAACAAGGTCAAGGACAGGCCCTGATCGACATGCTGGGTAGCAGCCGCATAGGTGTCGATGATCTTTTCCGGCCCGATCTCATAGGCGTCCTGATAATAATCGAGATTATCATTGGTCATGAACGCAGCCGGATAATAGACGCGACCAATCTTGCCTTCCTTTCGGATTTCGATCTTGGACACAATCGGATGGATCGAAGAGGTGGAATGGTTGATATAGGAGATCGACCCGGTCGGCGGTACAGCCTGAAGGTTCTGGTTGTAGAGGCCACCCTCCATCACCGCCTTTTTCAGGTCGCGCCAGTCGCCCTGCGTGGGGATCGAGATGCCCGCCTTTTCGAAAATCTCGCGGACCTTTTCGGTCGCTGGCTCCCAAAGCTGATCGGTATATTTGTCGAAATATTCACCCGATGCATATTTGGACTTCTCAAAACCGCTGAACGACTTACCCGCTTCGACGGCAATGCGGTTCGAAGCACGCAGAGCATGATAAGTCACGGTGTAGAAATAGATATTCGTGAAATCTACGCCTTCTTCCGAACCGTAGAAAATCCGCTCGCGGGCAAGATAGCCATGCAGGTTCATCTGGCCGAGGCCGATGGCGTGGCTCTCATCATTGCCGCGCGCGACAGACGGCACCGAGCCAATATGGCTCATATCGGAAACTGCCGTCAGCGCCCGAATGGAGGTTTCAATGGTCTTTCCAAAATCCGCCGAATCCATGGCGGCTGCGATGTTGAGCGAGCCGAGATTGCACGAAATATCCTTGCCGAGATGGGCATAGGAAAGGTCTTCATCAAAAATGCTGGCTTCGCTGACCTGCAGGATTTCCGAGCACAGATTGCTCATGGTGATGCGCCCGTCGATCGGGTTGGCGCGGTTCACCGTGTCCTCGAACATGATGTAGGGATAGCCGGATTCAAACTGGATTTCCGCCAGAACCTGGAAGAACTCACGCGCATTGATCTTCCGCTTGCGGATGCGCGCATCATCGACCATTTCGCGGTATTTTTCCGTGACGGAAATCTCGGTCAGCGGCTGACCATAGACCCGCTCCACGTCATAAGGCGAGAAGAGATACATATCCTCGTTGTTGCGGGCGAGCTCGAAAGTGATATCCGGGATCACCACACCCAGCGACAAGGTTTTGATGCGGATTTTCTCGTCCGCATTCTCGCGCTTGGTGTCAAGGAAGCGCATGATATCGGGATGATGCGCATGGAGATAAACCGCACCGGCTCCCTGTCGCGCACCAAGCTGATTGGCGTAGGAGAATGAGTCTTCCAGAAGCTTCATCACCGGAATGATGCCCGATGACTGGTTCTGGATCTGCTTGATCGGCGCGCCGGATTCGCGAATATTCGTCAGGCTCAAGGCCACGCCGCCGCCGCGCTTGGAAAGCTGCAATGCGGAATTGATGGAGCGTCCGATGGACTCCATATTGTCTTCCACACGCAGCAGGAAGCAGGACACAAGCTCGCCGCGCTGCTTCTTGCCCGCATTTAGGAATGTCGGCGTTGCAGGCTGATAGCGACCGGAAATAATCTCATCGACAAGATCGCGGGCCAGTTGCTCACTGCCACGCGCCAATGCCAGCGCCACCATGCAGACACGGTCCTCATAGCGCTCCAGATAGCGCTTTCCGTCGAAGGTTTTCAGCGTGTAGCTGGTGTAATATTTGAAGGCCCCGAGAAATGTCGGGAACCGGAATTTCTTGGCATAGGCCTCATCGAAAAGGTCGCGCACGAAATTGAAGGAGTACTGATCCAGCACCGCCTGTTCGTAATAGTTCTCCGTCACCAGATAATCGAGTTTCTCCCGCAGATTATGGAAAAAGACCGTGTTCTGGTTGACGTGCTGAAGGAAATATTGCTGCGCAGCCTGCTTGTCACGATCAAGCTGGATCTTGCCTTCATCGTCATAGAGGTTGAGCATCGCGTTCAACGCATGATAGTCCAGCCCATCCGTAGATTTGACAGGCTTGGGGCTGTTCGATGCCGCTGCTTGCGGCGCGTCCTGCGCGACCGGCTCTGCCTCGCGCTCGCGGATCAGGGTTGTGTCTGCCGTGTCCAAAATCGTTCCATCCCGTTCCTGACATTGCCAATGTCTTCATCGGTTCCCAAAAGCTCGAAGCGATAGAGATAGGGAACCTGACATTTGGCAGAGATTATTTTGCCGGCTATGCCAAAAGCTTCACCGAAATTGCTGTTGCCCGCGGCAATCACGCCGCGGATCAGCGAGCGATTGCCCGCATTGTTGAGAAAGCGGATGACGGGCTTGGGCACTGCCCCTTTTGTTCCGCCGCCGCCATAGCTTGGCGTCATGAGCACGAATGGCTCGTCTATCTGCAACGGCCTCGAGTCGTCCTCATCCCTTTGCAGGATGGGTATGCGCCTTGCGCGCATTCCAAGCCGCTCGACGAAACGATGCGTGTTTTCGGAGCGACTTGAGAAATAGACAAGGAGACCCATGGCCGAGCTCATGACAGTGCCACGATCACGAAAGACCGTTGATCATGTCCGGACGAAAACCGGCCCAGTGGGTTTCACCGGCCACGACGACTGGCACCTGACGATAGCCCAGCCCCGTGACGAGATCGTAAGCGGCCATATCTGCGGAAATGTCGATGACCTGATAATCGATCCCCTGACGGTCGAGGGCACGGGTGGTTGCGGTGCACTGGACGCAAGCGGGTTTGCTATAGACGGTGACGTTCATTTCTTCCTCACTGGATTGGACGCGAGCTGTCAAAGGCACAAGCCATCGGGACAGATGCGCATGAGAGATCGTTCGCGCATGGCACATGCGCGTGAAGGCAGACAAAATCGGGGAACAGTCAGCGATGCATGAGCACCACTGGACCGCGCAAAATCACCTCTGGAAAGGTGGACCTGAACCGAAGGAACAATACAAACTGGACAATGTGTCAGACATGGACTTCACCCCGAAGCTTGTGAGCGGGCATTCGGGGCAGCAATCGGCAAGAAGCACATCTCGCCTTACTGATTGCACACCAACCGGACACCCCGCCCGTGGACGTTCATTGCTCAAGGCAGGTCTCCTGGCTCACGGGTCAGCGCTCTTGTCGGTCTTCCCAGCTTACGCCAGTGACATGATCAACAAGAACTCACCGCTTACAGTTGCGGGGGCAGCTTCGGCTTCGTCTCAACCCTCATGGCAGCGACTCACCGAATTCCCTCTTAGCTTTCGACTCATCGAATCGAAAGAACCTAGAACACTATATATAGTAGACGAAGTTAAAAGACCGTCAACGGATAGTTGGTGAAAAGCGAAAAATCGGCAATCCATTTTGTAATGGTTGTGAAGAACGTGGATAACCGGACTTCAGCGCGCCGGCTTGATCGGCTTCGGGCGAAATTCAGGTTTCAGGGCCTTGAGCGCCATACGATCCACGATTCGCGGTGCGATCAGCTTGAGCCAGCGCCCCAATCGCATTTGCCGCGTCATCAGTACCTCGCGTTTGCGCCTCTGCAAACCATCGAGCATGAGACGCACCGCTTCTTCCACAGACATCATATCGTCTTCACGCACGCCGCTGGTTCCCAGCGCTTCACCACTGGCGCCATAGCCGACCTTGCGAATATCCGTCTTCACAACGCCCGGATAAACAATCGTTACGGAAATACCACTCGGCTCCAGTTCCGAGCGAAGCGCTTCGCAAAATCCGGAAAGCGCGAATTTTGTCCCGCTATAGGCCGAGCGCCCCGGCACGCCGATCAGCCCCGCAACCGATGAAACCACCGCAATCCGTCCTTTGGTCTCGGCGAGGTGAGGAAGTGCGGCATGGATCGGCCAGATGCTGCCAAAATAGTTCAGCTCCATCAGATCGTGCATCCAGTGCAAATCTTCCGGTTTGATTTCCGCGAAATTGGCGTGGGCCGACATGCCCGCATTGACGATCAGCGTGTCGATCCGGCCAAAAGTCGACGCCGCTTTTTCAATCAAGGCAATGCAGGCATTGCGATCTGTAACATCGGTCGGCACAACCAGCACGGTGCTGCCCTCAAGCCGCAATTCTGTTGCTAGTTTTTCAAGCTTTTCGACATTACGCGCAGCCAGAACAAGGGCAGCCCCTGCGCGATCGCGATGCGCAATCTGGCGTGCGGTTTCCGCTCCGATCCCGTCGGACGCGCCCGTTATAATCGTAACATCCATGTCGGTCTCCCTGCCGATAAGATGAACGATTATGCCGTCGAAAACCGCCAGCTGGAACAAGCTATTTTGCTAAAGTCGCGGTTTTCACGAACTGTCGTCAGATTATTTGCCGTCTAACTTTCAGTTCACTTGCGCCGCGTGCAATTGCTGATAGCGACCGCCGGAACGAGCCACCAGCTCGTCATGAACACCCTGTTCGATAATCCGGCCGTCTTCCACCACCACAATCCGGTCTGCATTGACAATGGTTGCAAGCCGGTGCGCGATGACCAGCGTGGTGCGCCCCTGCGAAAGATCGGCAAGCGATTGCTGGATTGCACGTTCGGTTTCGGTATCCAGCGCCGATGTCGCCTCATCGAGGATCAGGATCGGCGGGTTTTTCAGGAAAATACGCGCAATCGCCAGACGCTGTTTCTGGCCGCCCGAAAGCTTGACGCCGCGTTCACCCACAACCGTATCCAAACCGGCAGGCAAGGCGGCAATCACATCGTCGAGACGGGCGCGCCGCGCCGCTTCGAGGATTTCCTCCTCCGAGGCCTCCAGCCTGCCATAAGCGATGTTGTCGCGGATCGTTCCGGCAAACAGGAAGACATCCTGACTGACAATACCGATATTGGACCGCAGCGACTTGAGCGTCATGTCGCGAATATCAATGCCGTCGATGCTGATCGCACCTTCGGTCACTTCATAAAAGCGCGGCAACAGAGAGCAGATCGTGGTCTTGCCAGCGCCAGACGAGCCGACGAAGGCGACCGTTTCACCAGCGCGGATCGACAGGGTCAAATGGGCAAGCAACGGCTTTTCCGAACGGTAGCCGAAGCTGACGTCATTATACTCGATATCGCCATGCAGACGCTGCACGGAAACGGCTTGCGGCCTGTCGGCAATATCCGGCTCTGTATCGAGAAAGGCCGAATAGCGCTGGAAACCGGCAATGCCCTTCGGGTAGCTTTCGATGATCGAATTGATCTTCTCGATGGGCCGGAAGAAAACACCGATGAGCAGCAGGAAACCGACGAAGCCACCTTCTGTCAGCTGGCCGCGCACGACAAACCAGGCGCCCGCGAGCATGACGATAATCTGGACAAAACGCATCGAAAGATAAGACAGCGACATCGAAGCCGCCATGATCTTATAGGCCCGCAATTTGGTCGTCAGATAGTTGCGGTTGCTTTCGGCAAACAGCTTGCGCTCGTGGTCTTCATTCGTGAAGGCCTGCACGACGCGAATGCCGCCTACATTTTCCTCGATACGCGCATTGAACTCGCCGACACGGCCATAAAGTGCATGCCAGTTCGAGGTCATCCGGCTGCCATAGCGGATGCTCACAATCGCCGTCAGCGGAACGACCAGCGCCGTAATCAGCGCCAATGGCACATGAATCCAGAGCATCAAGGCGAAAGCGCCGATCAGCGTCATGACGGCGATGAACAGATCCTCGGGGCCGTGATGGGCCACTTCGCCGATCTCTTCCAGATCCTTGGTCAGCTTTGCGACCAGATGCCCGGTCTTCTGATTGTCGAAGAAACGGAACGACAGTTTTTGCAGATGATCGAATGCTTTGCGCCGCATCTCGGTTTCGATCTTGATCCCGAGCATATGGCCCCAATAGGTCACAATGACCTGCAAACCGGCGTTGAGGAGATAGATCAGAAACAGCCCGGCCACCGCAATGGCAATCAGCCCAAGCTGATTGGTCGGCAGCAGACGATCGATGAACAGTGTCACCGCGACCGGAAAGGCCAACTCCAGCAGGCCAGCAAGGACGGCGCTAGAGAAATCAAGCGCAAACAAGCCCTTGTGCGGTTCATAATAGGCAGCAAAGCGCTTCAGCAAACTGGTCATCAAAATCTCGGCTTACACTTTTGGGGCAGCATTCAAAGGGGTCTGAACACGCGCCCATCCCTAACGACTGTTAGCAAGTTTTTGAATAGCATGGCGTTTATTTTCTCATTATTCGGCCCGATCAACCGATTTGTGATCGTTTAACTCAACTTTACGATGGCTGGCCGCTAGAGATTGGGCAAAAGGCTCATGAGATTCTCGATCAACGGCGAGTGATTGCTCTTCATGGAGGCAAGCGCCAGGCGTGCTGAAAGCGGCTTCCCTTCAATCGGCCTATAGGCCACACCAGCAAGCCTGATCTGTGCAATCGCGGTCGGAACAATCGAAACGCCGAGGTCAGCAGCCACCAGATTGACGACCGATGGCATTTGCGGCGCTTCCTGCGCGACGATCATTTCAAAACCGGCATCACGGCAGGCGGCAACCACATCGTCATAGAGGCTAAGGCCGACAATGCGCGGAAACATAACAAAGGCTTCGTTGGCAAGCGCTGAAACCGGCAAAGTCTCATGCGTCGCCAGCGGATGATGGCTCGGTAAGGCGATCAGCATCGGCTCATCGGCCAAGCGCTTCATGCGCACATCCTTGGGATTTTCGAGGCCGGGACGGATGAAAGCTGCATCCACTTCCCCGCGCACAAGTTTTTCCATCAGGAGACTGGTGTTCATTTCGGTGAGCGTCAGCCGTACCTCCGGCCAGCGGGCACGAAACCGTCGGATCGTTCCGCTCACCACCGGATTGAAGGCCGATGACGCCGTGAAACCCAAGGCCAGACGCCCTGTCTCGCCGCGCGCAGCACTCTGCGCGGCAAGCTTGGCCTTCTCCGCAGCGGCAACTGCCGCCTTCGCTTCCTCACGAAAGGCTGTGCCTGCCGCCGTCAGCTCCGCGCCGTGGGGAACACGATGGAAAAGAGCGACGCCGATTTCATTCTCCAGATCGCGGATCTGCTGGCTCAAGGGCGGCTGACCGATCCCGAGATTTGCCGCAGCGCGCGTAAAATTACCCTCATCGGCAACAGCCAGAAAATATCTCAGGTGGCGCAATTCCATCGGTATATCCAAAACATATCACAATCGTCTGTTCCATATATTAGACAAATGATGCGCCATTGACTAGATCAAGTCTCGGGAGGTTTTGAAAAGGCAAAGTCATGTCCCGCGTCCAAGAACGCAGTCTCGATAGCGTTAGAACACCAGACAGCACCCTCAAGTTGGTCACCGCCCCAACATCACCCGGAGCTCTACCGGAAGAAAAGCACTATCTGGTCAAAGGCACGCCCGCATTCCGCAATGCCAGTGTCGCGCTCTTTCTGTCGGGCTTTGCAACCTTCTCGCTTCTTTACTGTGTACAGCCTTTGATGCCGCTCTTCGCGCATGATTTTAATATCACGCCTGCGGCAAGCTCCCTTTCTCTTTCGGTTTCCACCGGCTTTCTGGCCTTTGCGATTTTCTTTGCGGCAATCGTCTCCGAACGCTTCGGCCGTCGCTCGCTGATGTTTGCCTCCCTGCTCGGCTCAGCGCTTTGCACCATCGCCGCCGCCCTTGTGCCAGACTGGCACATGCTGCTTGCGCTGCGTGCAATGCAGGGCCTTCTGCTGGGCGGTGTTCCGGCGGTCGCGATGACCTATCTTGCCGAGGAAATCGACCCGCGCGGTCTTGGCGCATCCATGGGCCTCTACATCGCGGGCAACGCCTTCGGCGGTATGGCGGGGCGCGTCATCACCGGGACGCTGGCTGAATTCTTCTCCTGGCGTGTCGGCCTTGCAGGCATGGGGCTTCTGGGCCTTGCCGCCGCAATCGGCTTTCTGATGCTGCTGCCCGCCTCGCAGAATTTTACCCCGCGTCCCGGTCTGAATGCGCGGTTTCACCTCAGTGCATGGATCGGCCATATCCGTAATCCGGCCCTGCCGTTGCTGTTCGCCATCGGCTTTCTGGTCATGGGCTCGTTTGTGACGGTCTATAACTATATCGGCTTCCGGCTTGTCGCCGCGCCCTACAGCCTGAGCCAGACGGCGCTCGGCGCCATTTTCTCGGTCTATCTGTTCGGCATCGCCGCATCGTGGATCGCGGGTCGCATGGGCGACAGGCTTGGCCATTTCATTGTGCTTCCCATCGGCTTGGGCATTGAAGCAGCGGGCGTGTTACTGACACTCTTTGCGCCATTGCCGCTGATCATCGTCGGCATCGTGTTTCTCACTGTCGGCTTCTTCGTCAGCCACTCGGTCGCCAGCGCTCTGGTCGGAAGGCTGGCGCTCCACACCAAGGGTCACGCGTCTTCGCTTTACCTCCTGGCCTATTATCTCGGCTCCAGCATTGCGGGATCAGCAGGCGGCATTTTCTGGATCGCGGGCGGCTGGAACGCAGTGACGGAGTTTACCTTCGCCATGCTGGCCATCGCCTTTGTTGCATCGCTTGCCGCAGCGCGTTTTGCCCGTCGGGATTGAAAATGCCTCCCAAATTGCCTAGCAGATGATTTGCCATGCAGCTGTCAGCACCTTGACAGCTGCATGGCAATGAATGGAGGCTGGGGCATGAGCGAATTGGCTGACTGGTTATCGGAAGCGCATCCGGTCAACCGGAAGAACGCCGCCGAAGTCGTGTTCGACGACATACGCTCGGCGATCATATCCGGTCGCCTTCAGGTCGGCACCCGCCTGCCCTCGGAGGCCCGGCTGGCCGACCGGTTCGGCGTGAGCCGCCCCATTGTGCGCGAGGCGCTGCGCTCGCTGCAAACCCTCGGCCTCACCCAGACCCGGACTGGCAGCGGCACCTATATATTGAATGCAACGCCCTCGGCGGAACTCAGCTATGACGGCTATTCCGCGCGCGATCTTATTGAAGCACGTCCCATTATCGAAGTTCCGGCGGCAGGCTGGGCGGCACTTCGTCGAAGCGACGAACAGCTCGCGCAACTGCTTGGGCTTTGCGACAAGATGGACAGCCAGACCGACCCGCATAAATGGGAACTGCTCGATTCCGAGTTTCACAGCGCCATAGCTGTTGCCTCCGGTAATACGCTCTTTGCCAAGATCGTCGCCGATGCCCGCGACGCTCTGGTCCAGCAATCCGAACTCATCAATCTCATGGCAGGTCGCCGTGAAGCATCCAATATCGAACATCGCCGGATTGTCGATGCTATCCAGGCCGGGTCCGAAGCCGACGCCCGGACCGCCATGGAGGCGCATCTGAGCAAAGTTAAAACCGCCGTCAACGCCATCACGGGCAGCAGCAGCTCTTAAGCTCACCCCTTCAAACCGACTGTTTTGCGCAATTGACGGGCCGAAACCCGTCGCGCGACGGCCTGTGGATAATTGTCACCGGGACAATCTTGGGAGACAGACAAAATCGCTATGCGCGAAAGCTGAAAGCTAACGTCTTCTTTTCAAAAAGATATTCCGTTTGCCAGAAAACACAGCTCCTTCCGGCGGACGATCCAGTGCTTGCCGGTGACTTGACGGGTCATTTTCAATATGCGTTAAAGCGCCATAATCTGTCATACAGCTTTACAGATTACCCACCAAATTGGGTGCAATATCACCCTCCCCATTGAATGGCCCGCAGCACGCCCTAGGTGGCGTTTCATGCCGCGAATGGTCTCCGTCGAAACGCGCTCACAGGGAGGAGCAATGTCGATTGAATCCGTAAAAGCCGGTCCGGCTGAACGAGAAATCTTCATCGAAGAGGATAGCGGCTACCACAAGGCCCTGAAGCCTCGGCAAATCCAGATGATCGCGATTGGGGGAGCGATCGGAACGGGGCTTTTCCTCGGCGCTGGCGGGCGACTTGCGCAGGCGGGGCCTGCCCTCGTTTTCGTCTATGCACTTTGCGGCTTCTTCGCCTTTCTGGTTTTGCGCGCGCTGGGCGAGCTGATCATGCATCGGCCAAGCTCGGGATCGTTCGTCTCCTATGCCCGCGAGTTCTACGGCGAAAAGCTGGCCTTCGCGGCTGGCTGGATGTACTGGCTGAACTGGGCGATGACCTCGGTGGCCGATGTGACCGCCGTCGCGCTCTATATGAATTTCTTCAAGCACTATGTTCCCTGGCTGCAGGGGATAGACCAGTGGATGTTTGCGCTCACCGCGCTCCTCATCGTTCTTGCGATGAACCTGATGTCGGTGAAAGTCTTCGGCGAACTGGAATTCTGGTTCAGTCTCGTCAAAGTTCTGTCGCTCGTCACCTTTCTGGTGGTCGGCATTTATTTCGTCGTCTCCGGCACACCGATTGACGGTCATGCCGCCGGTTTCAGCATCATCACTGATAGCGGGGGCTTGTTCCCGAACGGCATATTACCGGCCTTCGTGATCATACAGGGCGTCGTCTTCGCCTATGCCTCCATCGAACTGATCGGCACCACGGCTGGCGAAACTGAAGATCCGCGCAAGGTCATGCCCGGCGCAATCCGCACTGTCGTCTTCCGCCTGCTGGTCTTCTATGTCGGCTCGGTGCTGCTGCTTTCGCTGCTTCTGCCCTACACGGCCTATTCCGCTGGAGAGAGCCCGTTCGTCACCTTCTTCGGCAAGATCGGCGTTGAGGGGGCGGATATCATCATGAACCTTGTGGTGCTGACCGCAGTTCTCTCGTCGCTCAATGCGGGTCTCTATTCCACAGGCCGTATTCTGCATTCGATGGCCATTTCCGGCTCAGCGCCTTCGGCTCTGGCCAAGATGAACAAGAACGGCGTTCCCTTTGTCGGTATCGCAGTCACTGCCGTCGTCACGGTGATCGGCGTTGTCCTCAATGCCTTCGTGCCTTCGGCGGCCTTCGAGATTGCGCTCAATCTCTCTGCGCTTGGCATTATCACTGCATGGGGCGTCATCGTTCTCTGCCAGCTGAAGCTCTGGTATCTGGCGCGGCGCGGTGAGATCGAACGGCCTGATTTCCGGATGTTCGGCGCACCCTATACGGGCATCCTCACGCTGGCTTTTCTGCTCGGTGTTCTGGTTCTGATGGCGTTCGATTATCCGGTCGGTACCATGACCATCGCCTCCTTGCTGATCATCATCCCCGTGCTCATCATGGGATGGTATCTGATGCGCGACCGTATCCATCGACTTGCCGCAGAACGTGCTATAGACGCAAGCACTCTGACCAAGTGAGGAAAACGTGAATACAGCGCCGATCAGGCCCGTGGTGGCGGTCATCGCCACCGGGGGCACCATTGCCAGCAAACGCGGTGAAGACGGTGCGAGCACGCCGACATTATCCGGCGAAGACCTGCTCGCGCTCGTGCCGGATATCGACGCCGATTTGCGCCCCATCGACCTGATGGCGAAAGATTCATCGCTGCTCACGCTGACCGACATGCAACATATCAGCAATGCGGTCGGCGAAGCGCTGGACCATGCTTCCATCGACGGCGTGGTCATCCTGCACGGCACCGACGCCATGGAAGAGACCGCGCTTTTGGTGCAGCTCCAGCACCGGCTTGCAAAGCCGGTCATCTTCACCGGCGCGCAATTTACAGCCGATCATCCGCATGCCGATGGCCCTGCCAATCTTGCTAATGCGGTCGGGCTTGCCATTGACCCCGACAACGCTGCACGCGGCGTATTGATCGCTTTTGGCGGGCGGGTTCTCCCGGCATGGGGCGCCTATAAGGCCAGCAGCGATAACGCCGATGCATTTCATTCGGCACGTGCGCTGGATGTGCTGCCGGATGTGCAGCTTCCGTCAAAAATTGGCGATAGCCGCGTCGATACGGTTGCCATTTATCCCGGCTGCGATGCCATCCATGTTGCGGCAAGTGTTGCAGCAGGCGCGCGCGGCATCGTTCTGGCGGCGCTTGGCTCCGGCAATGCGACTCCGGCAATTGTCGAAGCCGTCAAGCTTTGCACCGAACGGGGCATCCCGGTTGTCGTATCAAGCCGCGTCCCGGAAGGTCTGTTGACGCCGGGCTATGGCGGCGGTGGCGGTGGGCACGATCTTGCTGCGGCAGGTGCAATCCACGCCCGCACACTTCGTCCCGGTCAGGCGCGCATTCTGCTGGCGGCGCTGATCGCCAATGGCAGTCCGAAAGACGCAATCATCCGCGCCTTCAGCGACAACCAATAACCCATATGAAAAGGGCCGGATTGCTCCGGCCCTTTTGTCTTGTTGGAAGATAGATCACTCACCCGGCACAAGATGCGGTGCTTCGATCTTCGCGCCCGAATGCTTGAGCGGACGCTCGCCGCTCAGCTTGCGGATCAGCACATAGAACACCGGCGTCATGAAGATGCCGAAGGCCGTCACGCCGATCATGCCCGCGAAGACCGCGATGCCCATTGCGGAGCGCATTTCTGCACCGGCACCGGTGGATGTAACCAGCGGCACCACGCCCATGATGAAGGCCATGGAGGTCATCAGGATCGGGCGCAGACGCAACCGGCTGGCTTCGACAGCGGCCTGCACCACGCTTCGACCGGAAAGCTCCAGCTCGCGGGCAAATTCCACGATCAGGATCGCGTTCTTCGCCGATAGTCCCACAAGGACTATCAAGCCAATCTGGGTGAAGACGTTGTTGTCACCCCCCGTCAGCCAGACGCCGGTGAGTGCAGCCATGATACCCATCGGAACAATCATGATGATCGACAGGGGTAGAGCAAGGCTTTCATATTGCGCGGCCAGCACAAGGTAGACGAGCAGCAACGCCAGCGGGAAGACGAGGAAGCCTGAATTGCCAGCCAGAATCTGCTGGTAGGTCAGATCGGTCCACTCGAAGGCGATGCCCGGAGGCAAGGTTTCCTGCGCGATCCGTTCGACAGCTGCCTGCGCCTGACCGGACGAGAAGTCGGGGGCCGGATTGCCGTTGATATCGGCAGACAGGAAGCCATTATACCGGATGGCGCGTTCCGCACCCACGGTCTGCTCCACCTTCATCAGCGCCGACAGCGGGATCATCTCGCCCGATTGCGAACGAACCTTTAGCTTGCCGATGTCTTCGGCATGGCTGCGGTAATTCGCATCGGCCTGAATGCGCACGCTGTAGGTGCGTCCGAATGCATTGAAGTCGTTGACATAGAGCGAACCCAGATAGATCTGCAAAGTCTCGAACACATCGGTCACCGCCACACCCAGCTGACGTGCCTTCACACGATCCAGATCGGCATAAAGCTGCGGCACGTTGATCTGGTAGCTCGAATAAAGACCGGCCAGTTCGGGCGTCTGATAGGCCTTGGCGAGAAACGCCTTGGTCGCATCGTCAAGCGCACGGAAGCCAAGCCCGTTGCGATCTTCAAGCTGGAGCTTGAAGCCGCCCGTTGTACCCAGACCCTGCACCGGCGGTGGCGGGAACATGGCAATGAACGCATCTTGAATGGAGCCGAACTTCTGGTTCAGCTGCATGGTGATAGCGCCAGCCGACAGGTCGGGCGTCTTGCGTTCCTCGAATGGCTTCAGCGTGACGAAGACAATGCCTGAATTCGACGAGTTGGTGAAACCATTGATCGAAAGGCCCGGGAAGGCGATGGCATTGGCAACGCCCGGCTGGTCGAGCGCAATATCCGTCATGCGGCGGATGACATCTTCCGAGCGGTCAAGTGTGGCCGCATCCGGCAATTGCGCAAAGCCGATCAGATATTGCTTGTCCTGTGCCGGAACGAAGCCACCGGGCACCGCACGGAACAGAACGAAGGTGACGCCGAGCAGCACGACATAGAGGCCCATCACCAGCGACTTGCGCGAGAGAATTGCGCCCACGCCGCGACCATAGGCATTCGAGCTTGCACCGAAGAAGCGGTTGAAGCCACGGAAGAACCAGCCGAACGCCTTGTCCATGACACGGGTCAGACGATCCTTCGGCGCATCATGACCACGCAGCAACAGGGCTGCGAGAGCAGGCGACAGGGTCAGCGAGTTGAAGGCCGAGATCACCGTCGAGATGGCAATGGTCAGCGCGAACTGGCGATAGAACTGGCCTGTAAGCCCGGTAATAAATGCCAGCGGCACAAAGACCGCAACCAGCACCAGCGCAATCGCGATGATCGGGCCAGACACTTCCTGCATGGCGCGATAGGTCGCTTCAACCGGTGACAGTCCCTGTTCGATATTACGCTCGACATTTTCCACCACCACGATGGCGTCGTCGACGACGATACCGATGGCCAGCACCAGACCGAACAGGCTGAGCGCATTGATGGAGAAGCCGAACATATACATGACCGCGAACGTACCCACGATGGAAACGGGGACCGCGACCAGCGGGATGATCGATGCGCGCCATGTCTGCAAGAACAGAATGACCACGATCACCACCAGAACGATGGCTTCGAGCAGGGTGTGAATAACCGACTCGATAGAGGCTTTCACAAATGCTGTCGTGTCATAGACAATATCGAAATCCACGCCTTCCGGCATGGTCTTCTTCAGATCGGCCATGGCCGCGTGCACATTTTCCGAAATCTGCAAAGCGTTGGAACCTGGCGCCTGAAACACGCCCATGCCAACCGCCTGCTTGTTGTCGAGCAGAGAGCGCAACGAGTAATCCGCAGCACCCATCTCGACGCGGGCAACATCGCCAAGGCGGGTGATTTCGCCTTCGTTACCCGACTTCACGACGATATTGGCGAAGTCTTCCGGTGTCTGAAGACGGCCTTGCGCATTGACGGACAGTTGAAGATCAAGACCGGCCACATTCGGTGAAGCACCGATCACGCCAGCAGCGGCCTGAACATTCTGCTGCCGGATTGCGTTTGCGATATCGCTCGCGGAAAGTCCACGCTCGGCTGCCTTTTGCGGGTCGATCCAGACGCGCATGGAATAATCGCCGCCGCCGAATATCTGCACCTGACCGACACCAGCAATACGCGCGATGCGGTCCTTGACGTTCAAAACGGCATAGTTGCGCAGATAGTTCACGTCATATCGGCCATCGGGCGAGATGAGGTGAACAACCAGCGTGAGGTCGGGCGAGCTTTTGGCTGTAGTAACACCGAGCGTGCGCACCTCTTCCGGCAGGCGCGGTTCGGCCTGCGAGATACGGTTCTGCACAAGCTGCTGCGCCTGATCAGGATCGGTGCCGAGCGCGAAAGTGACAGTCAATGTCATGACGCCGTCGGCTGTCGCCTGGCTCTGCATATAGAGCATGCCTTCAACACCGTTGATCTGTTCTTCAAGCGGTGTGGCGACAGTCTCGGAAATCACGGCAGGGTTGGCACCCGGATATTGTGCGCGCACCACGATCTGTGGTGGCACGACTTCCGGATATTCCGAAATCGGCAGACCTGTCATGCCAATCAGACCGGCCACGAAGATCAGAACCGAAAGAACGCCAGCGAAGACCGGGCGGTCAACGAAGAAGCGTGAGAAGTTCATCTGTTTATCCCCCTTTAGGCGGATGAGCGAAAACTCTCCCGTTCCGCGAAAACATGCGTTCTCGCGGATTGAATAGGCTGAGCTTTTGCGTTTAGCGCGCGTCGTCAGACGCGCCGTTTCAGTTAATTCTTGGCAAGTGTTTCAATGACGGGTTGCGGTGCGACGACCACGCCCGGACGAATGCGCTGCAGGCCGTTGACGACGATGTTTTCGCCAGCCTTCAGGCCGCTTTCGACAATGCGCAAGCCATCATAATTGCGACCGAGCACCACCTGCCGGTATTCAACCTTGTTGTCCGCTCCCACGACGAAGACAAATTTCTTGTCCTGATCGGAGGCAATGGCACGGTCGCTCACCACCAGCTTTTCGTCCGGTTCCGGCTCGCCGAAGCGAATACGCACAAACTGACCGGGAATGAGCTTGCCATCCGGATTGTCGATGGCGGCACGCACACGGATCGTGCCCGTGGTGGCGTCCACTTCATTGTTGATCAACTGGATATGTCCGGAAATCGGCGTGCCATCATCGGCGGCTGTACCAATCTGAACGGGGATACGTTCAATGGCGCTACCGCCCGGCGATGCGGCAAGCTTGGCAAGAGCCTTGGTGACAACCTCTTCATTGGCGCTGAAGCTTGCATAGATCGGATCGACCGACACAAGCGTGGTGAGCACCGGCGAAGCGGAACTGGCGGCAACCAGATTGCCAGCGGTGACTTCCAGACGTCCAACGCGACCAGAAATCGGCGCGCGCACTTCCGTATATTGGAGGTCGAGTTCAGCGGAGCGAAGTGCCGCCTTGGCAGAACGCAGGCTTGCCTGCGCCTCGTCAAAGGCGCTCGACCGCTGGTCCAGCCCGCTCTGGGCGAGCGTGCGGGTGGTTACAAGCTGGCGACCGCGATCCAGTTCCGTCTTCGCCAGCGCCACGCGCGCTTCCTCGGCGGAAACCTGCGCCTTGGCTTTTTCAACCGTTGCCGCATAAGGCTCTGGATCAATGGTGACAAGCAGATCGCCCTGCTTGACCAGCGCTCCTTCACGGAAATGCGCTTTCAGAATAGCACCGCCGACACGCGGGCGAATTTCCACGCGCTCGATTGCCTCAAGGCGACCCGAAAATTCTTCCCAGGTCGAAATGCGGCGGGATTCCGCCTTGGCGACTGAAACCGGCACGGCAGGCGGAGGCGCGGACATGTCCGTCGCTGCGTCCGCCTTCAGATGGGGAGCGCCAAAGAGAATGGCGCCACCGCCAGCTGCAGACAATAGAATACTCAGGCCGGCGCCCCACAGGGCCCGGCGTCCAATGATCGACGTCATGTTGTATCTCCTTGCCGGTCGGAGCCGGCTACATTCTGATCGTCAGAACAAAGCTTGGGAGGACTTTTGAACCGACGTTATGCTGGTATTGCTTTTGCACCAGCCCGCCGGAAGAAATCCGAAAACAGGCCAGTAAGGGCTTCTTTTTGTGGCGGCCACTCGCGGTCGGCCACGGTGCTTTCCGGTATCCAGCCAGCCTGACCCGGCAGGACATGGGACTGAACCTTGACGCCTGCCTGACGCAGCCGCTCGGCATAGGCCTGGGTCTCGTCACGCATCGGGCATTCAGCACCGGTGACGAGCAGTGTCGGCACCAGACCGGCAAGACGCGTACACAGCGCAGGCGCGGCATAGGGGTGGGTAAACCCACCGCACTGCCCCAGATAATGCTGCCAGCCATCCGACATTGTCTGCACTGCACTTTCCGGGCAGTATTTGCGGAAAGATGCCGTCGCAAGGCAAGGATCTAGCATGGGCGAAAGCAATATCTGACCTTTAAGATCCGTCAGATTCTGATCTCGCGCCATAAGCGCCAAACCGGCTGCAATATTGCCGCCCGCCTCTTCACCGGCAACGAACAGCATCGACTTCTTGTGTGCAAACTCCGGGCAACGCGCACGCATCGAAGTCAGAATGGCATAGGCCACCTCAAGCGCCGCCGGGAACGGGTTGAGACAGGCCGACGAATATTCCGGCGAGACGACCACCGCTCCCGCATCGGCAAGAGCTTCGGCGACACCCTCGCAGGCATCTGGACAATCAGCTGAGAAAGCCCCACCATGGAGATGCAGCACCACAGGTGGCGGTGAAAGCAATTTGGCGCCGCGATAAATGCGTGCCGTGCAGGCGCAATTGCCAGCCTGCATTGTTTCAACCGTGAACTTCTCGCACATCTTTCTTAGCTTTCATGTCTAGCGGCAAACCGCCATGGTCAAATATTAGCATTGTCTATTATCTGGAATAGTCCCCCTGGATTGGTTACACTATCCAAAATATCGAACAATGACGGTTATTAATCAATGGACCAACTCTCGGCCATGCGCGCCTTTCTCCGGGTTGTCGAAACCGGAAACTTTACGCGCGCTTCCGCGTCACTCAGCATGCCCAAGGCAACCATCAGCAATCTCATTCAGGGATTGGAAGCCCATCTGGGCGCAAAACTCCTCAATCGCACCACCCGTCGTGTTCTCGTAACACCGGACGGCGCACTTTACTATGAGCGTGCGGCCCGCCTGTTGGCCGATTTGCAGGAACTCGACGGCAGCCTGTCCAGCGCACAGACCTTGCCCAAAGGTCGCCTGCGCGTGGAAATGGCGAGCGCCGTCGCCAATTTAATCGTCATTCCCGCCCTGATCGAGTTTCACCAGCGCTATCCCGATATCCAGATCGACCTTGGCGTTTCGGATCGCCCGGTTGATTATGTGGCGGAGAATGTGGATTGCGCCATTCGCATTGGCGAGTTGACCGACCAGTCGCTGATCGCACGGCGCATTGGCGACATGCATTTTATTGCCTGTGCTTCCGCCGAATATCTCGATCGCTGTTCTACGCCGCACCACCCGTCGGACCTTGCCAGCAACACCTATGCGGTCGGCTATTTCCGACCCTCCACCGGGCAGCAAATGCCGTTTCACTTCAAGCGCGGCACGGAGGAAGTCGAGATCAACGGGCGCTATGTCGTGGCCGCCAATGAATCGACCACCTATCTGGCGGCAGTCCGCGCCGGTCTGGGCGTCGCACAAGCGCCCCTCTTCATGGTTCAGGAGGATCTGGAAAAAGGCACGTTGCGGCCAGTCCTCGAAGACTGGCAGATCGAACCGATGCCGATTTATCTGGTCTATCCGCCCAACCGACATCTCAGCAATCGTCTGCGCGTCTTTGCTGATTGGGTGGTCAAGGTCATCGCCAAGTCGCAAATGGTGGAGCGCCGCTGACAGGTACTCTCCAAAAGTACCTTTCCAGCCCCGGAATCGCTGATCTCGAGGCACAGCCAATGCGAACAAATTTATAGTGGATTTATTTCCCGATACTGGCCTTGACGAACGCTATTGCGCGCCTATTGATCCTTAAATATGCCTGTACCGGATTGAAACATATGCCTTATTAGCGTCTGCTATCGACGTCTTGGCGGTTTACTTATCATCTGACATGCAGTAGCTTCGGAACAGCTAATATACAGGGACTTTTTAGCTAACTCTCGCCCATATCAGACTGCTCGATCATCTGCCCGGAACTGCTTTCGTATCTTGTTCTTATTCGTTACGTAATGAGAGGGGACTATGGCGTCAGGCGACAATCAAAAACTTCCGCTTCTCGCGCTCACTGCCATGGTTGTGGGTTCAATGGTCGGCGCAGGCATCTTCAACCTGCCCGGTCGTTTTGGTGCGGCTACCGGCCCATTCGGGGCCATCATTGCCTGGCTGATCGCCGGCACCGGCATGTATATGCTGGCACGCGTCTTCCAGTTATTAGCCGAGAAAAAACCCGATATCGACTCCGGCGTCTTTGCCTATGCCAAAGCCGGTTTCGGCAACTATATGGGCTTCCTGTCGGCCTTTGGCTACTGGCTCGGCAGTTGTCTCGGCAACGTGTTTTACTGGGTGCTGATCGGCTCCACGCTCGGCCGCTTCTTTCCCGATATTTTCGGCGACGGCAGCAGTATTCCAGCCATTGTCGTGTCACTCATCGGCATCTGGGCGTTTCACCTGATGATCCTGCGCGGCGTCGAACAGGCGACATTCATCAACACGATCGTCACCGTGGCCAAGATCGTGCCGATCATCGTCTTCATTCTCGTGCTGATCTTTGCATTCAACTACGATCAGTTTGCCGAGAACTTCTTCGGCGGCCCCGATATGCCCGCCAAGCCGCTAATCGCGCAGGTGCGCGACACGATGCTGATCACTGTCTTCGTGTTCATCGGCATTGAAGGCGCGAGCGTTTACTCCCGCTTCGCCAAGAAACGCTCCGATGTCGGTACGGCAACCATTCTCGGCTTTGTTGGCGTGCTGGGCCTGATGGTTGCAGTCACGCTGCTGCCCTATGCCGTCATGCCGCAATCCGCCATTGCCGCCGTACAGCAACCGTCACTTGCCAGCGTTCTTGAAACGGTGGCTGGCCATTGGGGTGCGGTGTTCATTTCGATCGGCGTGCTGGTTTCGGTTCTCGGCGCTTATCTCGCATGGTCGCTGATCTGCGCCGAAGTTCTGTTTGCCGCCGCGAAATCGGAAGACATGCCGAAAATGTTCGCCGCGCAAAACAACAACCGGGTTCCGGCCAATGCGTTGTGGTTGACCAATATCGTCGTCTCGCTGTTCGTCATCTCGACCTACTGGTCGCAGGATGCCTTCAACTTCATGCTCGATATGACGAGCGTGACCTCGCTTCTGCCTTATCTGCTTGTAGCCGGTTACGGCATTCTGGTTGCCCGTCGCGGAGAAGGATATGCGCCGGGCGAAGGCGGACGTGGACGCGATCAGGCTTTTGCGTGGATTGCGGCCATCTACACCATCTTCATGTTCGTCGCCGCCGGGCTCAAATATGTGCTGCTCGTGGCGGTTCTCTTCGTGCCGGGCACGATCCTCTATTTCTGGGCACGTCGCGAACAGAAAGTGCAGCTCTTCACCACGGTCGAACTCGTGATCTTCGGCATAACCGTGCTTGCGGGTTTGATCGGGTTCTACGGTCTGATGACAGGCCTCATCACACATTGAGTCAATCGGCGAATAATCACGCGTAGGGAGGTTCAAGCACCATGACAAACGGCACTCCGCTTGGTGTACATTCTGAAGTCGGTCAACTGCGCAAGGTGCTTGTCTGCGCGCCGGGGCGCGCCCACCAGCGCCTGACCCCAAGCAATTGCGACGATCTGCTGTTCGATGATGTCATGTGGGTCGACAATGCCAAGCGCGACCATTTCGACTTCATGACCAAGATGCGTGATCGCGGCATTGAAGTGCTGGAAATGCACAATCTGCTTGCCGAAACGCTGGCCGTACCGGAAGCAAAGAAATGGATTCTCGACCATCAGATTGTACCGAACCAGATCGGGCTTGGTCTGATCGATGAAGTACGCTCCTATCTCGAAGGCCTATCCAACCGCGAACTGGCGGAAACGCTGATCGGCGGCCTGTCGACGACCGAATTTCCCGAGGCGATTGGCGGCGAGCAGCTTGCGCTGATCCGCGATGCCGCCGGGGCCAATGAATATCTGCTGCCACCGCTGCCCAACACGCTCTACACACGCGATACGACGTGCTGGATCTATGGCGGCGTGACGCTCAATTCGCTCTACTGGCCAGCCCGCCATGAAGAGACAATTCTCACATCGTCCATCTACAAGTTCCATCCAGACTTTGCAGGTAACGTCAATGTCTGGTGGGGCGACCCGACGAAGGATTGGGGCCTGGCCACGCTGGAAGGCGGCGATGTGATGCCTATCGGCAAGGGCAATGTGCTTATCGGTATGAGTGAACGCACCTCCCGGCAGGCCATCAGTCAGGTCGCGCAAGCCCTGTTTGCCAAAGGTGGGGCGGAACGCGTTATCGTCGCGGCCATGCCGAAACTGCGTGCTGCAATGCATCTCGATACGGTGTTCACCTTCGCTGATCGGGATTGCGTGCTGATCTATCCGGATATTGTCGACGGAATTGATGCCTTCTCCTATCGCCCTGACGGCAAGGGCGGCGTCGAGCTGCACAAGGACAAGGGTAGCTTCGTCGATACCGTTCGCGATGCGCTGGGCCTAAAGAAGATGCGCGTCGTCGAAACCGGCGGCAATGATTACATGCGCGAGCGCACGCAATGGGACAGCGGCGCCAATCTGGTCTGCGCTTCCCCCGGCGTGGTCTTTGCCTATGACCGCAACACCTATGCAAACACGCTGCTGCGCAAGCAAGGCATCGAGGTCATCACCATCACCGGCGCGGAACTTGGACGCGGACGCGGCGGCGGCCATTGCATGACCTGCCCGATCATTCGCGACGCTGTCGACTACTGAGTTGCGGTCATGACAGGTCGCTGTCGAACTGACCGGACTTGCTTCAGCACCACGCCAACACATGGCGGGGTGCCCGTCGCATGACAGAAAGCACGCGGACAGTCGGCGTCATCGTACCGGCCATACTTATACTTGCCTTGATGTATGTGGCGCAGTCGGTTTTCGCGCCGCTTGTTTTCGCGCTGTTCATCATCGCCATGGTGTGGCCGTGCCAGTCCATCCTGCAACGCTATATGCCGCGCGGCCTCGCTTTGCTGATAACCCTCGTGGTTTCCATGGCGGTGATGATCGCCGTCGGATCGTCGCTCGTCTGGGGTATCAGCAAACTCGGACAATGGTTCTTCGTCAATGCCGACCGTTTGCAGAGCATTTATCTCGGCTGGACTGACTGGCTGGAAGAACATGGCATTGCACTTGTCGGGCCATTGGCTGATCGGTTCGATGTTCTGTGGGCGGTCCGCTTCATGCAGGGCATGGCGGGACGGCTGAACAGTTTTGCCGGCTTCCTGCTTCTCGTCTTCATCTTCCTGATGCTCGGCCTGCTGGAAGTTGATGACTTCAACAAGCGTCTGACTTCGCCCTATGCCCAGCCCTATGGCAAGACCATCCTGCTTTGCGACCGCATCATCGGCGCGAAACTGCGGCGCTATATGCTGGTGCGCACATTTGCCAGCGTGCTCACCGGCCTGATCGTCTGGCTTTTCGCGCTTGGCGCAGGGCTGGAACTGGCGACCGCATGGGGCGCTATCGCTTTCTCCTTCAACTATATTCCTGTGCTCGGTCCGCTCTTTGCGACGACATTGCCAACACTGTTCGCCATCGTGCAGTTCGACTCCTGGCAATTTGCCATCGTGGTGTTTCTCAGCCTCAACGTCATCCAGTTTGTCATTGGCAGCTATCTTGAACCGCGACTGGCCGGCGCCTCGCTGTCGATCTCGCCATTCGCGGTTATATTCGCCGTCTTCTTCTGGAGCTTCATGTGGGGCATTGCGGGCGCTTTCATCGGCGTTCCGATCCTGATCGCCGTCATTGTCTTTTGCGCTGCATCGCCATCACTGTCGTGGATCGCCACACTGATGTCGAATGACAAGCCGCTTCTCTGGGACGAACCGTCCGGCGACCTGACTGAAAATCCGAAAGCATCACCTGGAACAAAGCCAAGTTGAACGCACCTGAATAGCATTCAATGCTATTGTAATTTACCGATCAGGTAACAAGGGAGGAATTGTTATGTTTCGGCTGGGACAAAAATATCAATCCTTCGTCCATGGCTCCGGCTGCTCTTGTCTCAGCCCCGCCTTGCAACAGGTTTCCCGCCGACTAGACAATTTTTCACGCCGATCATTCCTTGCAGGGCTTGGAGCTACGGCGATCGCGGCAGCGACCCCGAAAAAGCTTTATGCCCAGACGACGGGTGCAACGGCCAAGACCTTGTTCCGACAGGTCAAACTGTTTGACGGCAAGTCTGACAGCCTGCGCGACGACGTCCAGATTCTGGTCGAGGGCAACAAAATCGTCGCCGTGGATACGACAAACAGCGCACCGCCCGCCGACGCGACCGTGGTGGATTGCGGCGGTCGCGTTCTCATGCCCGGCCTGATTGACGCGCACTGGCACACTCTTTATGCAGCCGTTCCGTTGAATGTCCTGCTAACCGGCGATCCCGCAGGCATATTCGCCTCATCAACGGCGGAGGCCGCACGCACGCTTGAGCGCGGCTTTACGACCGTTCGCGACATGGGCGGACCGGTGTTCACATTCAAACAGGCGATTGATAATGGCATCATTCCGGGTCCGCGCATTTATCCATCCGGTGCAATGATCACCACGACTGGAGGTCATGGTGATCTGAGAATGCCTTTTGAAGTTCCACGTAGCGGTAACGAACTCAGCCTCGGCGAAAAGATCGGCGGCGCGGCTATCGTGGACGATGCAGGCAGCCTCAAGATGCGCGTGCGCGAGCAATTGATGCAGGGCGCGTCTCAGATCAAGCTGGTCGGCGGCGGCGGCGTTTCATCACCACGCAGCCCGCTTGATATGTCGACTTTCGACGAAAACGAGATACGCGCCGCCAATGACGTGGCGCGCGACTGGAACACCTATATGACCGTGCATGCCTATGCACCGCACACGGTGCAACGCTCGCTCAATGTCGGCGTGGGTTGTATCGAACATGCGCATCTGATGGACGATGAAACCGCGCGAATGTTTGTCGACAAGAATGTCTGGCTTAGCACGCAGCCATTCATGAGCGCGGCGGATACCGGGACGCTAAGCGGCCCCTCAGCCGAAAGAGCAGAGCAGCTGTTTGCCGCGACGCCCAAGATGTATGAGCTGATCCGGAAGCACGGGGTCAAAACCGCCTGGGGTTCGGACATCTTGTTTTCACCCCAGCTGGCGCCGCGGCAGAGCTTCATGCTCACCCATCTCAGCCAGTGGTATTCGAATGCCGAGGCGCTGCGCATGGCCACCTCCGGCAACGCGGAACTCCTCACCCTTTCCAACCTGCGCAATCCCTATCCGGGCAAGCTCGGCGTTATTGAAAAGGATGCGCTTGCGGATATTCTGGTTTTGAACATCAATCCGCTTGAAGATATCCACGCCTTGGAAAAGCCAGCAGAGACTATGGCGGTCATTATGAAGGACGGGCGCATTCACAAGAACACGCTGTGATGCCTTTCGACTGACATAAAGCGAAAGCGCCACTCAATGCATGTAACAAAGGGCGGAGCTGCGGCTTCGCCCTTTTTTTGCGCTTAATGCACCACCATGAAATGGCGATTATTTAGACGAATGCCTAAATAATAATCACCGTCATTCTCAAAGCCTCTCCATTGTCTGTCGGGCTGATCGCCATTCCCCATCCGTGAGATGAAGACAAAATTTTAGCTCCTCAATAAATCTCGTCTTTTCAAACATATAGGCTAGCCAGCCCCACAAAAAGCTCGCCCTTTTTGAAACTGGCATGACACTTGCATTTCAATAGGCAGAAGCAGGGAAGAGCATATTGATGGTGGCTGCCCCTACTGTGTTGGTACAATACCCATCATAAAAGAGACTAGGCGATGACAAAGTATAAGCTCGAGTACATTTGGCTAGACGGTTACACTCCGACACCGAACCTGCGTGGCAAGACACAGGTCAAGGAATTCGATGCGTTCCCGACGCTCGAGCAACTGCCGCTCTGGGGCTTCGACGGTTCGTCGACGATGCAGGCCGAAGGCCGCAGCTCCGATTGCGTACTGAAGCCAGTCGCCATCTATCCTGATCCAGCCCGCACGAACGGCGTGCTTGTGATGTGCGAAGTCATGATGCCGGATGGCGTCACGCCGCATGCATCGAACAGCCGCGCAACCGTTCTCGAAGACGACGATGCATGGTTCGGCTTTGAACAGGAATATTTCCTTTATCAGAACGGCCGCCCGCTCGGCTTCCCTGAGCACGGTTTCCCTGCCCCGCAGGGTCCATATTACTGCGGTGTAGGCTCCAGCAATGTTGGTCCGGTTGCCCGCAAGATCGTTGAAGAACATCTCGACCTGTGCCTCGCCGCTGGCATCAACCACGAAGGCATCAATGCCGAAGTGGCCAAGGGCCAGTGGGAATTCCAGATTTTCGGCAAGGGTTCAAAGAACGCCGCCGACCAGATCTGGATGGCGCGCTACCTTCTGCTTCGCCTTTGCGAACAGTATGAAATCGACATCGAATTCCATTGCAAGCCGCTGGGCGACACCGACTGGAACGGCTCGGGCATGCATTGCAACTTCTCGACAAAGTTCATGCGCGAAGTTGGCGGCAAGGACTATTTCGAAGCGCTGATGGCCCAGTTCGACAAGAACCTGCAGGACCACATCGACGTCTACGGCCCGGATAACCATCTGCGCCTGACCGGCAAGCATGAAACGGCCCCGCTGAACAAGTTCTCCTACGGCGTTGCAGACCGTGGCGCTTCGATCCGCGTTCCGCATTCCTTCGTCAAGAACGGCTATAAGGGCTATCTTGAAGATCGCCGCCCGAACTCGCAGGGTTGCCCATACCAGATCGCCTCCCAGGTGCTGAAGACCATTTCCGAAGTTCCGACCTCGGAAGATGAAGCTCTTGCCGCTTAATTAGGCAGATAGAGAGACCAAACGAAAATGGCCGGGGCGCGAGTCCCGGCCATTTTTGTGCATGTGAGCGGCGTCTGGTTCGGATCACACAGGCATCAGGGCCTTGCCAAGGGGCACCAGCGCGAGAGCAAGAGCCAGCACCAGCAGGGCCGTCGCAAGAATAGCCGCGCAATGGGCGAGCACTATCTGCCTTGCGGAAACTGCATCCGCATCATCGTTCTGCCTCTTCATCACAGGTCTGCTCCCGGCAAAATCTCCAGAAGCGGGCGAGCGAAATGTAGGACTTCAAACGCAATACCTTGCGCCGTCGGTTCAGGCTGCTCCGACGAGACCAGCACCCGCGTGAGTTTCCAGTTGAGCGAGTCCAGACCGACGGTAGCGGCCACAGTCATTGCCTGCCCGGCCAACAGACGATTGCGCTCAATCTCTGCGGCAATCACATCGGTCAGCTCGCTGTCGACCGGAACGGCAATCTCTTCCTTATACAGGAAGCGCGCTTTCCGTGCCGCACCTTTGCGGGCATCAAGTGCGAGGGCCGTCGCAATATCCGCACGGCCAAAACTGTCCGTCACCGTCATGTAAGCGCCCGAGACAAGAAAATCGTGAAAACCCGCATCGTCCTGCCACAGATAGAGCGAGGAATAGTGATTGGCCGTCGCGCCGAGTGCCCCACTTTCGCGGAGGAGAAAAGCCTTGAAAAGCAGCCTCGGCGTGGAATCCCATAGTTTCCCGCGCTCGCTCGCCCGTTCCCGGATCAGATTGATATCGTAGTTCGATGGCAGCCGGTGGCCGTAATTGGCAATAATCATGACCCATGTCCTTGCATGTCGTGCATCATGCAAAGAAAGGTAGCCATCGACGGAACATTTGAATAGAATATCATTAGATGTTTCAATGATAACAAATTGCAATGGTATGCCCATGAAGGGACTGGATATCGAGGCCGCCCGCGCCTTCGTTCTGACCGCCGAGCTTCGCAGCTTCACCCGCGCCGCGGAGGCGCTCAACACAACGCAAGCCGCGGTGAGCCTGAAAATCAAGCGTCTCGAAGACGGCATCGGACGCAAGCTTTTGGAGCGCACGCCAAGGCTCGTTCGCCTTTCCGCGGACGGGGATGCCTTCTTGCCGCGTGCCCGCGCACTGGTGGCGGCGCATGAGGAGGCCATCGCCTGTTTCGACCTCGATCCTCGCCGTCTGATCGTTGGCATCAGTCATCATATCGTCGGTGCGGAGCTGCCCTTGCTGCTGAAGCGCCTAGGCAGCGCCGAGCCCGGCCTTGTACTGGAGATGCGGATAGCCACCTCTCGCGATACGCTGGCAGATTTCGAGCGCGGTCTTCTCGACGCGGCCATTGTCCTGCACCACGACAACATCCGGCGCGATGGCGAGAAAATACTGGAAGAAACCTTCGGGTGGATGGCCACGCCCGATTTTGAATATCGCAAGGGTGAACCCTTGCGTCTGGCAACACAGGCAGCGCCTTGCAATGTGCGCAGCATGGCGACAAATGCGCTGGATGCAGCACATATTCCGTGGACGGAAGCCTTCGTTGGCGGCGGCGTCATGACGGTCGGCGCAGCCGCTTCCGCCGGGCTGGCCGTCGCGGCGTTGGGTCGCCGCGTCGCACCGGCGGGAACCATTGATATCGGGCCGCAAGCTGGCCTGCCCCCACTGCCGTCGCGTGATGTGCTGCTCTACACCAATGTGCACGACCAACAGGCAAAAGCTGCGCTGCGCGCGCTCAGCGCTGCAATCCGCGCAACCGCAAACAAGGCCATCGGCGCCTGAACAAAACCCTGCCCGGCTGTCGACCGGGCAAGGCGTCTTACAATCTACTTCAACGCAGGTGATGCACCGCCTGCAATTCATAGACCGGCGTATCGATGCCCTCCATGCGGGCTTTCAGTTGCAGCGACAGATATTGCGAATAATGCCGCGACTGGTGCAGGTTACCGCCATGGAACCACAGCGCCTCCTGCTGCGTCGGCTTCCACATATTGCGCTCTTCGCCCTCCCATGGACCCGGGTCCTTGGGCGTTTCCGACCCCAGACCCCAGACCTTGCCGACCTTGTCCGCCGTCTCCTGATTGATGATATCGGCAACCCAGCCGTTCATTGAACCGTAGCCCGTCGCATAGACGATCAGATCGGCGGGCAGCTCTGTCCCGTTGGCGAGCCGGACCGAATTCTCGGTGATCTCATCAATCTGCCCCGAGGCAAGCTTGATTTTGCCGTCGATGATGAGTTGCGAAGCACCGATATCGATATAATAGCCGGAGCCGCGCCGCAGATATTTGAGGAACAGGCCCGAACCGTCCGAGCCGAAATCCAGCTGGAAGCCGGCCTTTTCAAGCGCGGCATAGAAGTCGGCATCGATCTCGCGGATCTTGTCATAGATGGGCTTTTGGAACTCGTGCATGATGCGATAAGGCAGCGACGCGAAGATCAGATCGGCCTTGGCGGTGGTGACGCCGTTTTGCAAAGCCTCTTCCGAGTAAAGCGCGCCAAGCCCGTGCTTCATCAGCGGTTCGGAGCGAACAATATGGGTCGATGAACGCTGCACCATCGTCACATCCACGCCAGCTTCGCACAGCGCTGCGCAAATATCATGCGCCGAATTGTTCGACCCGATGACAACGACCTTCTTGCCCTTGTAACCGTCCGGCCCCGGGTGGCGGGACGAATGCTGCTGCTCGCCCTTGAAGCGATCCTGCCCTTTGACGCTTGGAATATTCGCCTTGCCCGACATGCCGGTCGCGAAGACAAGCTGCTTTGGACGCAGAACGACTTCCTCGCCGTCCCGGTCCACGACCACAGACCATTCCTTCTTGTCCTCGTTCCATTGCGCAGACTTCACCGTGGAGCGTGTCCAGTAATTCAGCTCCATCACCTTGGTGTAGAATTCCAGCCAGTCGCCAATCTTGTCCTTCGGTGCAAAAACCGGCCAGTTTTTCGGGAAGTCGATATAGGGCAGATGATCGTACCAGACCGGATCATGCAGGCAGAGCGACTTGTAGCGCTTGCGCCATGAATCGCCGGGGCGCTCATTGCGCTCGATGATGATCGTCGGCACGCCAAGCTGGCGCAGGCGTGCGCCGAGCGCAATACCGCCCTGCCCGCCGCCAATCACCAGCACATAGGGCTGCTTGTCATAGCCGAGTGTGCGGGCTTCTTCCTCGCGCTCTTCCTTCCAGGTCTTGGCGCCAAGATCCTGACCGTGCTTCGCGCCCAACGGGCGGGTAAAGCCGGACTTTTCCTCGTGACCCTTCAGCTCCGACATGACGGTGAGAAGGGTCCATATCTTGCCACCCTTCAGTCGAATGAGACCGTAACCACGCGCAACTTCGGTTTCAAAAGAGATCCAGCTTTCGGTGACGCCATCGGCTTCCGTCGCTGTCTCCCCTGCTGCGACGAGCCATTTTGTCGGTTTCACAAGCTGCAATTGCGATTGCAGCATATCGCGCACCTGATCATGACCCTCCACAGTCTTGATGTTCCAGGTGAAGGCGACCAGATCGCGCCAGTAGCAATCATCGGCAAACATCGAAACTGCTTCATCTATCCGGGCCGCTTCAAGTGCTGCGCCGAACTTGTCGAGAAAGGCCTGCACGCGGACATTTGGTGTTTTCTCAAGCATTGCAATTTCCTCCCTTAGATATTGACGCCGGGCTCTCCCAAGCCCGGCAGTGAAATGCGTTATCTTTTGAGATCGATCAGAATTTTGAGCTGCGTACCCGCCGGGTCGAGCAAGCGGTCGAAACCTTCGGCAACAGCGTCCTCCAACGCGATTGTCTTGGTAACGATCTTTTTCGCCGGGATTTGGCCGCTCGCAATCAGCCTTGCGACACGCGGCCAGTAATGGGTGGGGTAGGCCCAGGAGCCGCGAATATCGATATCCTTGAACGTGACATCGAACCAGTTGAGCGGGTTTTCATGTGGGTGAAGGCCGGTCTGCACCACAACGCCCTGTTTGCGAACAGCATCGGTACAGTTCTTCAAGGCATGTTCATTGCCGACGCATTCGATAGCCACATCACAGCCGACATTGCCTTCGGTTTCCGCTCGGACCACATCACCGACATTTTCCGATTTCGGATTGATGGTGCGAATGTCACCCAGTTTTTCACGCGCGAGCTGCAAGCGTGTCTCGTTCAGATCGGACAGGAATATCTGCGAAGCGCCTGCGGCCCGCGCCGCCATCGCCACCAGAATGCCGATGGGACCAGCGCCCGTGACAAGCACGCTGTTGCCAGCCGTCACGCCGCCACGGTCACAGGCATAAACCGCAACTGCCGTTGGCTCGATCAGCGCCGCCTCTTCATCGCTGAGATCGTCGGGAATGGGCTGGACATTATAGCTGTTGAGCAAGGCCTGTTCGGCCATGCCGCCCGAATGCCATGACAGTCCCGCTAGCGCCAGACTGGTGCTCAAATGATAAAGCCCACGATCAGCAAAATAGTCGCCTGCCCGCGGCATGATGAGCGGTTGTACCGACACGCGGTCGCCCACCCTCACGTGGTGAACATCAGCCCCCACCGCCTTGACCACACCGCCAAATTCATGGCCCAAAATCTGAGGACCACTCGCCTTGGTGAAGGGATGCGGTTCAGTCGGAATGAAAATCGGACCATAGGCATATTCGTGCAGATCGGTCCCGCAGATGCCGCAAAAGCGGTTTTCAATCAGAACCTGATCCGCGCCAAGATCAACCGGCGCCGGCACGTCTTCAACGCGCAGATCCTTGGCAGCATAAAAGCGCAACGCACGCATATATTTCTCCTCCAGTTGCGTCAAAGGAGGAAATAGCAAGCCGCGTGCCAGTTGCGGCCTATGATCTAAGCCATTGTTTTTTCGTTATTTTATTTAGATGAAAGAATCCAGCCTGAACCGATGCAACAGGGTTTATGCAACAGCTGTTGCAACTGTTGCACCGTCAGTGTGTCTGCTTCAAACGACGATGGATCGTCGACCGATTGACGCCGAGTTTTCGCGCCAGCGCGGAAATATTGTTGCCGCATGCGTCAAGCTCGCGGCGTAAGGCTTGCTGGTCTGTACGACCATTTCCCATGGCGATTTCGGCCTGAAAATGTTCGGGCAGACAGTCGATGGTGATTGTTGCATCTGTTGCAATTGCGGCTGCAACACGCAACGTATTGTCGAGTTCACGCAGATTTCCCGGCCAGCCATAGCCCGCCAGCGCTTTTCGCGCGGCGCGATCAAGCGTGATCGTCTCGCCCTCTTCTTCCCCGATACGGCGCAGAAGATGATCGACCAGATTGTCGAAATCCTGCCTCTGTCGCAGCGACGGCAGGGTCAGCGTCGCGGCATTGAGCCGATAGAGCAGATCTTCACGAAAACGCCCTTCGGCAGCGAGCGCAGCCAGATCGCGATGCGATGCCGACAAAAGCCGGAACTTGACCGATTTCGGCTTCAGCGCACCGACAGGCTGGATTTCGCTTTCGGACAGAACGCGCAGCAGGCGGCTTTGCAGCGCAAGCGGCATGTCGCCGATCTCGTCCAAAAACAGCGTGCCGCCATTGGCCGCCTCGATAAGCCCGGTCTTTCCCTTCTGCATCGCGCCGGTGAAAGCGCCGGGCACATAGCCGAACAATTCGGATTCAATCAGTTGTTCCGGTATTGCCGCGCAATTGACCGCGATGAAGGGGCCGGGTTTGGCGTTGCTGTCATGAATGGCGCGCGCCAGATATTCCTTGCCGCTGCCGGTTTCGCCCTTGATGAGAATGGGGATATGCCGGTCCGCCAGTTTGGCCGCACGGGCCTGAAGCGCTTCCATGGCCGGGTCGCCGAAACTCAACTGGCGCAAGGCCGCAGGCAATCGCACGGAGACGCTGGTCGCAGGTGCGCGGAAACTGCTGACAGGCGCAATGGCGCTTGCAAACAGCGCCAGACCGTTGCGCGCCCGGAGCAAGCGCTCGCCATTGGGCCGTCCGCGCATCAACGCCGGAAGCTGATCAATATCGATATCGAAGACACTGGAAATGGGTTTCCCGATAAAGTCCCTGGTCGAGATTGTGCTCAGGTTCATGCCGCGTGCGACCGCACCAAAACCGCCATGCGTCATGCCGGTAATCGTACCGCTGCCATCAATCGTAATCGCCGCATCGGGATCGACATCGAGAAAATCCGGCAATCGCGCCAGACGCAAGACCCAGTCCTCGCGGGCCCTGGTCATCAGATTGGCAAGCTCGATCCGCCGCGCTGTCGAAGCGACCAGATGCAGCGCCAGCTGCTGGCTGGCTTTCGCAGTCGGCGAGCGCAGTTGCGAAATATCGAGCACCGCCGACAGATCGCCAAACGTATCGAAAATGGGCGCTGCCGTGCAGGTCAAGCCGATATGACAGGCGTCAAAATGATCGTCCTGATGGATGATGACGGGCTTGCCCGAAACCATGCAGGCCCCGACGGCGCAGGTTCCCGCGCGATCTTCCGACCATTCCGATCCGAGATAGAGACCCGCCTTGCGCAGCTGATTGTCGAATGTGGGGTCGCCCATGAATTCCACAGTGACGCCACGTGCATCCGACAGCAGCAGGACATAGCTTTGATCGGCGACTTGCCTGAACAGCGCTTCAAGACCGGTACGCCCGATGCGGATGAGTTCTTCCGACTGCTCACGATGCTCCCGCAGCAATGTGTCGGGCACGATATAAGCTTCCTGCGTCTGGGCAGGATTAAGCCGATAATCATTGAGGCAGCGCAGCCAGGATTGAATAACAGGGCGATCACGATCCGAGGCCCCGCCCATGGCGACGCGCTCAATCTCCTTGATGTGCGACAGGGTCGACACCATGACCATCCTCCTCCACCTGAATGCTGGCACAAGACGGGAAGGCGTTCAAGCGAATAGAGTGTTGTCAGCTTTGGCTGACAAAGGCCGCATAATTATCAGCCAGCACTTTGCCCAATATGGCCGCGTAAGCGCTGTAGTGATCTTCACCTCTGGCGACACGCCCAAAGGTCGGCTCCGTGAAGGTCGATAGCGGCAAAAGCACCAGTGGTGTTGAAACCGGCGTCAGCTGCGCGCCTTGCCCGGCCCGCAAGGTGGTCAGCAGGCCGAACATCTCGCCGGTAATGCTGGGCCGTGACAGAACCACCATCCGATATTGCCCGGATGTATTGGTGACGAGATAGATGTGCCCGGACAAATGCGGGACGGATATAGAGCCGTGCTGCGAAAAGGAGGCGTCGGTGCGCTCGCGCTCGCGAAACCGCAGCCGCGTGCCTTCATCGTCCCAGACGATTTCCGTGCAATAGGCGAAGATCACATCCGGGTCGCCGAAGGATGGGCGCAGGGTCAGATAGGTTCCCTCCAGCCACGAAACGGCAGGCCGCGAATAGGCCCCCAGTTCCTCGGGCGCGTGGCCACTTCCGTAGCCGTTTGCGACTGGGCGCTCGGCGGCATCCCCGGCTTTCGGTGCCAGCGCCCCGCCCGGCTCACGCAGAGCTACGCCCATCGCCTGTTCAAGCCGGATGATAGTGGCAAGCGTGAAAGGCCTATGCCCCGACAGCGCTTTTTCCAGCGTTGAAAGACTGATCCGCGCATCATCCGCGAGTCGCTGGCGCGAAATGCGCCGCCGCGCGATTTCCTCGCGAACCCGCGCCGCAACGCTACTGCTTTGATTTTCCGACAGATAAGGGTCCCCGTGGACCATGCGCCAATTTCCTGATTGCGTACTTTCTTTCACAATTCCACACATGTCCGCCAGCGGCAAGACGGTTTACGGCAAGATGCGGACGAAAGAGGTCAAAGCTGACGCTGGCGAGGAAACAGCGCCTTGCAGACAATCGCTCCAGTTACTCCATCGAGGAAGGGAGCCTGTCATGCACACCGCAATCACTGTTTCACATCAAAGGGATCGGCGAAATTTTCTCGTCCGCTTCTGCCAGCTTCTATGGTTTGGGAACGCTATCCTGCTCCCCGCACTGGCCGTTATCTTCGCCCTGTTTCACCCCTTGCAAGCGCGCGCGGAAACAACCGCTTTCGTGACGCCGAATGAGATGGAATCGGGCAGCCTGCTGATGCAGACCGAACAGGCCGGACAATATGTCGAAGCCCCGCGCCTTGCCACCGATGTAGACATCACTGTCAGCGGCCCGACGGCGCGGGCGCGTCTTACCCAGGCTTTCGAAAATCCCACCAATGGTTGGGTTGAAGCGCTCTATGTGTTTCCACTGCCCGAAGATAGCGCGGTTTACTCGTTGAAAATGATCATCGGCAATCGCGTTGTCGTGGCCGACATCAAGGAAAAACAGGCCGCACGCGCCATTTATGAGCAAGCCCGCAGCGAAGGCAAAAAGGCCGCATTGGTTGAGCAGCAGCGGCCCAACGTCTTCACAAATGCCGTTGCCAATATCGGCCCGCATGAAAAGGTCGTCGTGCAGATCGAATATCAGCAGGCCGTTCGTCTGGCCGATAACCGCTTTTCGCTGCGCGTGCCACTGGTCGTTGCGCCGCGCTACAATCCGCAGGACAAGGCCGCCATCGACCAGCGCGCAGAACTGAATGGTGGCTGGGGACGACAGTCCACCACCAGCACGGCGCAGACCACCCATGACGCGCCGATCCATACGTCACTGACCGAACCGGACAGCGCACGAACCAACCCGGTTACGCTTGCAATCAAGCTGGACGCCGGGTTCCCGGTCGATGATCTGAAGAGCCTCTATCACCCCGTCAAGATCGACCGGCTGAATGGCGAGGCACGCCAGATCACATTGCAGGGCGATGCCATTGCCGATCGCGACTTCGTGCTCGAATGGGGCGCTGCGGCAAGCGCCACGCCAACCGTCGGTCTGTTTCGTGAGCAGGTCGGCAACGATGACTATGTGCTTGCCTATGTCACACCGCCGGTTCTGGCAGCGCCCAAAAAGACCAGCCGCGAGATTGTCTTCGTGATCGATAATTCGGGTTCGATGGGCGGCACTTCCATGGCGCAGGCGAAAGCCAGCCTCGACTATGCCCTGTCGCGACTGGAACCGAACGACCATTTCAACGTCATCCGCTTTGACGACACTTTGACCAAGTTCTTCCCGGACAGCGTTGCCGCAACCGGCGAGAACGTCACCGCCGCGCGCAGCTTTGTCGGCCAGCTGGAAGCCTCCGGCGGCACGGAAATGCTGCCGCCGCTGCACGCCGCCCTCGATGACAGTCACCAGAGCAAGGGCCTGCGTCAGATCGTGTTTCTGACCGATGGCGACGTGAGCAACGAACAGGAGCTTCTCGATACAATCGCCGCCCGGCGTGGACGCTCGCGCATCTTCATGGTTGGCATCGGTTCAGCCCCGAACAGCTATCTGATGAACCGCGCCGCCGAACTTGGTCGCGGCAGCTTCACCCATATCGGTTCGACCGCGGAAGTCGACGAACGCATGCGCGCCCTGTTCGACAAGCTGGAAAACCCCGCCGTCACAGACATCCGGGCCACTTTTTCCGAAAAGAATGTCAGCCTCACGCCGACATTGCTGCCCGACCTTTATCGCGGCGAACCGCTTGTCATTGCAGCCCGCATGGGCAAGGCAACCGGTGAAGTGACCATCAACGGCATGGTTGGCGACCACCCGTGGACCGTCACACTACCGCTCGATCAGGCCAGCAACGCGGAAGGCATTTCCAAGATCTGGGCGCGTCGCAAGATTGATGATGCGGAGGTTGAAGCTACGCTCGGTTCGATCAGCCAGGACGCAGCAGATGCCCGTATCCTGCGGCTGGCGCTCGATCATCATCTGGTGACGCGCCTGACCAGTCTCGTTGCTGTGGATGTAACCCCGTCTCGCGCTGCCAATATACCGCTGACCCAGGCCGATATTCCGCTGCATCTGCCTGCTGGCTGGGACTACCGCACCTTGCTCGGTATCGGCGCAACCCGTGACGCGAATGCCGGACAGGCAACCGAGAACGAAACCGCCGAGTGGAGCGGCGTCAATAGCCAAGCCAAGCCTCAGGCCGCTCCGTCGCCGGTTTCTCCGAACCTTCCACTGCCGCAAACGGCGACACCTGCAACCCTTCTGATGCTTCAGGGATTGTTGGCCGTGCTGGTCGGTGCCCTTCTCTTCTGGTTCACACGTCGTGAAAAGGCAGGCAGCCATGAGTAATCATCAGTCCATCCTCAAAGGGGGCGCGCTTGCGCGCTCCCTCTCGACACTCCTCGCCTGCCTTCTGATTGCAGGCGGTCTGGTCCTCGCCGGTCAGGGCATATGGATCCACGCCAAGGCCTTTGCCGCGCAGATCTTGCTGGAACGCGCTTTTACACAGAGTGTCGCGACCGGCGTGCCAGTCAAGCCATGGAGCTGGGCTGATACATGGCCGGTTGCACGGATCGAAGTTCCGCGACTGGAAGCTGCCGCAATTGCGCTCAAGGGCGCGAGCGGTCAGGCGCTTGCCTTCGGCCCGGGGCATCTCGACAACACGCCTGAAGCAGGAGATCGGGGCACCGCAGTCTATGCCGCGCACCGCGACACCCATTTCGCCTTCCTGAAAAATGTCGAACCGAACGACCTGATCCGCATCACGCGGCGCGACGGAAAGATCGTCACCTATCGCACGACGCATATGGCCCTAGCCCGCTGGGACGAAGCTCCGATCGACCCGCAGGCGACAGGAAAACATCTCGTGCTGGCGACCTGTTACCCGTTCGACGCAATCACACCCGGACCGCTTCGTTATCTGGTCTATGCCGATCTGGTCGGAGATGATTGAGCAGGTTCAGGCGGGGCCAAGCATGATGTTGGTCTCGCTTTTGCTGACGCCCTGAAGTGAACGGATCGTCGAGATCACCTCGTTGAGTTCCGACATGGTCGCCACTTCCAGTTCGGCAATCACATCCCACATGCCGTTCGTGTTGAAGAGACCCGTCAAACCCGGCACGCGCTTGATCGCGCTGATTGTCGATTTGAGCGATGAGCCTGACATTTCGATCAGCATGAAAGCCCTGATCTGGTCCTTGCCGATATCGTCGCGCACACGGACCGTGAAGCCCTTGATGTCGCCATTGGCCACCATGCGGTCGAGACGCTTTTGAGCTGTCGCGCGCGCCACCCCCAGAAGCTCGGCCAGCTGTGGCACCGATGCGCGGCCATTGATACGCAATTCCGTGATCAATCTCTTGTCGAGTTCGTCCATGTCCCCTCTTTCTTTTTAGTAAGTACGCCTGCCTATATCGGCAGTTATTTATAAAAATAATCACTTTATGTTCTTTTTTGTCAATCTGATTGCAGATATTGATTTTCGCCAAGGGGATTGCCCAGGTGGTTTCCAGACGTCGAACGCGATGGAAACACACGGACAGCCCCGGCCAATCTCTGCTTGGACCGGTCACAAGGTCACGAAAACAAGCGCATGCAAACGGCGATTTCACGGTCCCGATATCCGGGGCTTTTACTGGGGAACTGACTTACATGAATACCGCGAAATTTTTCTCGACAGCGCTTCTGGCGCTCGGCCTCAGCTTTTCCATGACCGCGGCCAAGGCCGACGATCTGGAAAAGATCCAGAAGGCCGGCAAGATGTCCATTGCCCTGTCCGGCGTTTTTCCTCCTTTCAGCTTTGTGGATGAATCCAACAAGGTCGTCGGCTTCGACGTCGATGTCGGCTCTGAAATCGCACACCGCCTGAAGGTCGAGCCGGAGATCGTCACCACCGCATGGGACGGCATCATCGCCGGTCTCGTCACCGGCCGTTACGACACCATCGTCGGTTCGATGGGCATCACCGAAGAACGCAAGAAGGCCATTGCCTTTGTCGGCCCTTACTACCGTTCGGGTCTGGCGTTGTTCGTCCGCAAGGACGACGCTGCCACCTCGCTCAAGGAATTTGAAGGCAAGACCATCGGCGTGACGCTTGGCGAAACCTCTGAAAAGTGGGTCCGCGAACAGGGCAAATACGACGTGCGCACCTATAAGGGCCTGCCGGAAATGCTGCTCGACCTCGGTTCGGGCCGTATCGATGCGGTTGTCGCTGACGACGTGCCGGTTCTAGTTGCCATCTCCAAGAGCAACGCGCCCATCAAGCAGGTCAAGGATGACCAGCTGCCGCGCTACGACATCGGCATTGCCGTGCGCAAGAACAATCCGGAACTTGCCGCTGCCATGCAGAAAGCTCTGGACGACATGATGGCCGACGGCACCTACAAGGCTATCTCCGAAAAGTGGATCGGCGCGGATATCCGCTAATCTCCCTCTCCAGAAGATGGGTTGCGACCGCAACCCATCTTCGGTTTTGATCCCCGAAAGCTTCTTGGTCCTGCCCGCTTTTTGACCGCCGACAAGCGGCCCGGTCAAGCGTCGCGGTTCCTCTGGCTATTCCATGAGCCACCGATGGGGAAGAAAGGTTGAAGGATGGATATCGCACTTATCGAGCGGATTTTTCCCTTCATTGTTCAGTCTGCCTGGGTCACCGTTCAGCTGACCGTCGTATCGCTTCTGATTGGTCTGGTCGTCGCAACCGTTCTGGTCATCGCCCGCTTTTCGCGTTTCAAGCCGTTCCGCTGGTTCGCCACAGGCTATGTCAGCATCATGCGCGGCACGCCGCTGCTGGTGCAGCTTTTTCTGGTCTTCTTCGGCGGCCCGCAATTCGGTCTGGAATTCAGCCCGTTCATGGCCGGTGTGATCACCATGGGCTTCAACATCGGGGCCTATATGTCGGAAGGCATACGCGGCGCCATTCTGGCCGTGGACAAGGGTCAGAGCGAAGCTGCCCGCAGCATCGGCTTTGGACGTTTCAACACGATGCGGCTTTTCATTCTGCCGCAGGCAGCACCCTTGATGATCCGTTCGCTCGGCGTCAACACGATCATCCTGACCAAAAGCACCGCGCTTGTCTCGACAATCGGCGTGGTCGAGCTGACCTATTCGGCACAGCGTTTCGTGACATCGACATACAAGCCCTTCGAAGTCTTCACGGTCGCCGGTATCGCCTACATCGTCATCATAGCCATCATTTCTATGATCGTTCGCGGCATTGAAACCTTCTTCAACGCTGACAGGAGGGCCGAAGCATGAGCCTCGATTTTACGGTCGTTCCTTCCTATCTGGAACTGCTCTTCATCGGTCTGCTCTGGACGGTGCTGATCACAATCCTCGCTGGCATCATCAGCGTGGTGCTGGGCGTCGTCATCGCTCTGGTGACGCTGCATGCGCCTAAGGTTGTCAGCCTGCCGGTGCGCGGCATCGTGTTCCTGTTCATGGGAACGCCGCTGCTGCTCCAGCTCTATCTTCTCTATTACGGCCTATCGCAGATCGGCATCATGGTTCCGGCCTTCTGGACCGGCGTGTTCGGCCTTGGCATGCATTACGCCGCTTATAATGCCGATATTTTCCGCGCTTCCCTGCAAGCCGTGGACAATGGCCAGATGGAAGCGGCCCGTTCGCTGGGTTTCAGCCGGGGCATGTCGCTGCGCTATTTCATCATTCCGCAGGCGATCCTGACCGCACTGCCGCAGGTGGGCAATAACAGCATCATCCTGCTCAAGGATACAGCCGTGCTTTCCGTCCTCGGCATCACGGAACTGGTTCTGAATGCGCAGCGCGCCATCAGCGAAACCTACCGTCCATTCGAATTCTATTTCGTCGCCGCCGTGCTCTATTACGCCGTCAATCTTCTGATGGAATGGGCATTGAGCAAAGCGGCCAAGAAAGCGGAAGCTATCCGATGAACACACAGACACCCATGATCGAATTGCGCCAGATCAGGAAATCCTATGGCGACCATGAAGTTCTCAAGGGCATCGACCTGACCGTTGCACGGGGCAAGATCGTTTCCATCATCGGCCCCAGCGGGTCGGGGAAAAGCACGCTTCTGCGCTCGATCAACATGCTGGAAGAAACCTCGGGCGGCGAAATCTGGCTCGACGGCAATCAGGTCAACAAGCCGCTCAAGGGCCATGCCTTTGAAAAACACATCAACCATATCCGTCAGGAAATGGGGATGGTTTTCCAGCAGTTTAACCTGTTCCCGCATCTGACCGTGCTGCAAAACATCATGATCGGACCAATGCGGCTCAAGCATCTGCCGCACGCCGAAGCGCTGGACCGCGCCAACGCCCTGCTGGCAAAGGTCGGGCTTGTCGACAAGGGCAATGCCTATCCGGCCCGCCTGTCGGGCGGCCAGAAGCAGCGCGTGGCGATTGCCCGCGCACTCGCCATGCAGCCCAAGGTCATGCTCTTCGACGAGGCCACATCGGCGCTTGATCCCGAGCTGGTTGAAGAGGTCAATCAGGTGATGAAGCAGCTCGCCAGCGAGCACATGACCATGCTTATCGTGACCCATGAAATGCGCTTTGCCGCTGAAGTGTCCGACCATGTGATGTTTATGGATGGCGGCGTGGTGGTCGAACAGGGATCGCCAGACCAGATGTTGTCCAATCCGAAAGAGGAACGGACCCGCGCTTTCCTGCGAAAGCATCTTTCGCACTAGAGCGCGTTTCGATCTGATTGGATCAGATCGGCGCTCTAATTCTTTGTTTTAACGCGCATCTTTCCCGAAAACCGTTTCACACTTTTCGGGATGCGCTCCATATTACGGAGACTACTCAATGACTGCGAATGTTTCAAACGGCGCGCAAAACGCCGTAACGGCGGCGCATAACCAAATCGATGCGAAGCATGTCGAAGAGCTGGCTCTTCGCATGGTCAGCTGGCGCAGCGAAACCGGTACGCCCGGCGAAGCGGAATTCTCCGGCCGTTTTGTCGAACTGCTCAAGGAAATTCCCTATTTCCAGCAGAATCCTGGAAATATCCGCACGGTTGCCAGCCATGGCGATCCGCTGACCCATAATGTGGTGGCGCTCGTTCGCGGCAAGGGTCGCGAGACGGTGGTGCTTGCCGGTCATTTTGACACGGTTGCGACCGACAATTATCACGAGTTGAAATCGCTCTCCTGCGACAGCGTCAATCTAAAAGAGGCGCTGATCAAGGACCTTGGCAAGCGCTCACGCTCGCAGCAGGAAGAGCGCGCACTGGAAGACCTCCTGAGCGGCGATTTTCTTCCCGGTCGTGGTCTGCTCGATATGAAGAGTGGTATTGCCGCCGGTATTGCCTGCCTTGAACGCTTTGCCGCCGATCCCGACCGCAGCGGCAATCTGGTCCTGATCGTCACGCCCGATGAAGAACGCGAAAGCCGTGGCATGCGATCCATGCGCAACGCGCTGCCGGATATTGCCCGGGACTTCGATCTCGATATTTCGGCTGCCATCAATCTCGACGTGACCTCCGATCAGGGCGACGGTAGCGAAGGCCGCGCCGTCTATGCCGGCACCATCGGCAAGCTTTTGCCTTTTGCGCTGGTCATCGGTTGCAGCTCCCATGCCAGCTACCCTTATGAAGGCGTCAGCGCACAGGCGATGGCCGCAGGCATTCTCACCCGCTTCGAGGGTAATGCCGATCTTGCCGATCGCGACGAAAAAGACATTTCCCCACCGCCCATCTGCCTTGAGGCAAAGGACCTGCGCGACGGGTATGAAGTGACGACGCCGGAACGTTTCTGGATCGCGCTTAACTGGCTCTATCACGGCATGACCGCCGAACAGCTGTTCAAGCGCTTTCAGGACGAAGTGCGCACCGGCGCCGTCGATGCGGTTGCACGCTTTACCGCACAGGCCGAAGCCTATGGCAAGCTGGTCGGCAAGCGCGCCGGAGCAACTCCTCCTGAACCGAAGCTGGTAACCTTCACGCAGCTGCGCGCCATGGCGGCAGACATTGCAGGCGACGACTTTGAACGTCTCTATGACGAACAGGAACAGCGCCTTTCCGGCATCGACAATCCGCTGGCTGTCAGCCGCCAGCTGACTGAGTGGCTTGTGGGTGTGGCCCATCTCGCCGGACCGGCGATTGTTGTCGGCTTTGCCGGGCTGCACTATCCCGCGAGCCATCTCGATAACACGAAAACCAACGACCGCCTGTTTCAGCAAGCCATTGATGAAACCATCAAGGTTTTCGCCGCCTTCCCCGATCAGAGCCTTGTCTGGAAGCCACATTTCCAGGGCATTTCCGACATGAGCTTTCTCGGTCAGGCAACGCTTGGACAGGATATCGTGTCGCAAAACACGCCCGTGTCGCGCCTCGTCGATCATCCAGCCGCCAATGCGCTGCGCTTCCCTGTGGTCAATATCGGCCCATGGGGTCGCGAATTCCACCAGAAGCTTGAGCGTGTCCACGCGCCCTACGCCTTCGAGGTTCTGCCGCAGATCGTTTCGATGATCGCTGAAAAATTCCTCACGGCGAAGACCGGAAACGGCGCGCGCTGATCGGGCGCACGCGCCCTGAACAAAAAGGTTCATTTAAATGACCAATGAAAAGCTGAATATCGTCCCCTTCGTCAGCGTCGATCACATGATGAAGCTGGTTCTGACGGTGGGTGTCGAAACCTTTCTCAAGGAACTGGCCGTGGTTGTGGAAGAAGACTTCCGCCGCTGGGAACAGTTCGACAAGACGCCGCGCGTCGCCTCCCATTCCAAGGAAGGCGTTATCGAACTGATGCCGACCAGCGACGGCACGCTCTATGGCTTCAAATATGTGAATGGCCATCCGAAGAACACCCGCGCCGGGCGTCAGACCGTGACCGCCTTTGGCGTTCTCTCCGATGTGGACAGCGGCTATCCGCTGCTCCTGACCGAAATGACCATTCTGACCGCCTTGCGCACTGCCGCCACCTCGGCGGTGGCCGCCAAGCATCTGGCCCGCCCGGATTCCAAAACGCTGACGATCATCGGCAATGGCGCGCAGAGCGAGTTTCAGGCGCTGGCCTTCAAGGCGCTGCTCGGCGTCGACAATCTCCGCCTGTTCGACATCGACCGCTCGGCAAGCGAACGTTGCGCCGCCAATCTGGCCGACAAGGGCTTTGCCGTTACCATCTGCGGTTCGTCGCAGGAAGCTGTCGAGGGTGCGGACATCATCACGACTGTCACCGCCGACAAGCAATATGCCACGATTTTGAGCGACAACATGGTTGGCCCCGGCGTTCACATCAATGCCGTTGGCGGCGATTGCCCCGGCAAGACCGAGCTGAACAAGGAAATTCTGCTGCGCTCGGATATTTTTGTCGAATACCCGCCGCAGACCCGTATCGAAGGCGAAATCCAGCAATTGCCGGAAGATTATCCGGTCAAGGAACTGTGGGAAGTGATCACCGGTAAACTACCGGGCAGAACATCGGATCGGGCGATCACGCTGTTTGACAGCGTCGGCTTTGCAACCGAAGACTTTTCCGCCCTGCGCTATGTCCGCAGCAAGCTGGAAGAAACCGGTCTCTATGCTGAACTGGACATGCTTGCGGACCCCGATGAACCCCGCGATCTCTACGGCATGCTGCTGCGATGCGAGCAGGCATTGGAAGCCGCATAAGACTTTGCCGGGATGCCTGGCATCCCGGCTCAGAAGATAGTTCGGCCCAACACGTGCTGTTGGGCCTGTTGTTGACGCTGCAATGTGATATCACCAACGGCAAGTAACCGTGCGCGTGTAGTTGGATATCCTTGATCGTCTGAACAATGCAGCAATTGGCCAGAAAAATATCTGCAGAAATCGGCTGGGGTATTCCAAGCTCGATCGTCCTGCATCTGCTGCTGGCCTTTGTCCTGCTCGTCCGCTTGCCAGAACTGCCGACGGCGCAGGAACAGAGCGTCAATGTAGAGCTTGTTCCGCCACCACCGCCCGCCGAAGAAAAGCCCAAGCTGGATCAGGACGAGCCCGCCCCTCCGCCACCGCAGGCGCAAGCCCAGAAGCTTGCCTTTGAGTCCGCTTCCAACGACCCCAAGGATGAGACGCCGGAGCAACCGGATGTCCCGCCAGCTGCCCCGGAAGCTAGCGAAAAACCCGACGAAGTTCCGCCTGCAACTGCCGAGGCCAAGAACGAGCAGCTGCAGGAAGACAAACAGGAAGCGGCTGAGCTGAGCGCTCTATCTTCAAATGTCGATGACACCAACGGAGCCGCGGCCCCTGCTGTCGAAAACCCACCCGTTCCGCAACCAAAGCCAGAACAGGAAAGGCCAGCCGCCAAGGCCGTTTCGGAGCAAAAGGCTGAAAATTTCAAACAGGCGCGCAGGCTTTATTCGAAGGATGCCCTGTCCGATCCGCGTGTAAAACAAGCGCTCGGCAAACTCTCGCCAACGGATCGCGTCATCCAGATTTGCAGTATCGAAGCGCTTGAACAGATCCGCCGTCAGCAACCGGGCGCTTTCCCCGACATGCTGGCGTGCGCCGGAGGTTCCGTTTCCAACACCGGCCTGACGGTCAGCAACGGTGCGTTTCGCAGCCGCGCCCAGTGGTATGGCGTGGACTTCAAGTGTCAGATCGATGCCGAGGCGATGTCGATCCAGTCCTTCAGCTATGCCATTGGTCACGCCATTCCCGAAAGCGAATGGGGCGCACGGCAACTGCCAAGAGACTAGAATATGAAGTGATGAGACAAGGCTTGCAGCATTTGCTACAGTCCTCGATGTAATGCCCCACGAAACTAACATTGAATGGAGACAGGCATGAAAGTCGTATTTGTGACGACCGCTGTCCTCGCTCTGTCGGTTACGGCTGCGATGGCAGACTGCACTTACCATAGTGCGCAATCTTCTACCAAAATGGAAAAGCCGCAAACAACGGCGAGCGCAGAAACTACGGCACCCACCCAGAAATAACTATACTCCCAATGGGAGGTGTCGTGTGAAACGGTGCCTCCTGTTTGGGACACGCCCCCACCGATGCTAGTCAAAACCGCAGGCTGATACCGGCCTTGCGGAGAAGCCAATAGAACAGCGCTGTCGCGCCTACCCCCAGCAGCATCGCCCAGCCAAAACCGGACCCATCGCCGGTGAAGGGCAGTCCGGCGGTGTTCATCCCGAAAATCCCGGCAATCAGCGTGCCCGGCAGCAGCAAGGCGCTCATCACCGCCATTACTTTAAGGCTGCGGTTTGAATCATCCGCCAGTTCCGCCGCGATCTCTTCCTGAAGCAGCCGCGCACGATCATTGACCATGACGATTTCACGGTCGAGCCGCTCAAGCCGCATGGAAAGCCGCTTCAAAACCGCATGGCCCATATCGGGTAAGGTCCAGTCCAGACGGTCTTCTTCTTCGAACAAAGCCACCATACCGGCCACCGGGCGGTGCAGTGAAACGGCCAGACGGCGCACTTCCTTGAGGTCCCGGCGCTCGTCGTTCAACCGCTCTGTCACCAGCCTGTCTTCCACGGAATCGAGCATTTTGCTCGCTTCGTTGAGCCTTTTCGCCGTATTCTTACAGAAACCTGTCACCACGGCCTCGAACAGTTCATAGGCCGTTGCCGGGCAGAACCCGCTTGCGAATGAATGGCGGACCCGGTCGATGGCTTCCAGCGGATGCCGCCTGCCGGTGACAAGGAGCCCGCTCGTCACCGCAAAATGCAGGCGACCGATAGTCGTGGACATGCGCTCCATGTCCTGATGCATATCGGCGATGACACCGTGGATCGTCCCGGCCTCATGGCTGAGCACCAGACTGTCGTCATGCCCCTCCAATATTGCCCGCGCCGACGCTGGCAAGCCGCATCGTTCCGAAAGCCAACCCTGTGCGCGCTGATCGACCAGATCGACATGCAGCCAGACCCAGCCATCATGCGCGGCCAGAGCGGCGGCCACCTCATTGGCTTTCAGTTCAACCACCGGCTGGTCGGGGCGCTTGTGATAAGCACCCACCAGACCGGGACTATGTTCCATGTTGGAACCGCGAATGATGTTCAATGTCGTATACCGATGCTCGGCGCAAAGCGGCCTCGCACGTAATGTTCAATAGACTTCCGGCACATACATTTCGGACGGGGTCTGGTGACGCACATAATCGTCATGACGCACACGTTCCGGCAAATGAATGGCAGACTTCGGCACATCCTCATAAGGTATCTGCGTCAGAAGATGCGCAATGCAATTGAGGCGCGCCTTCTTCTTATCGACGGCCTCGACAACCCACCATGGCGCTTCCTCAATATGCGTGCGATGCAGCATCTCTTCCTTGGCCTTGGTGTAGTCTTCCCAATGCACGCGGCTTTCAAGGTCCATCGGAGAAAGCTTCCACTGCTTCAGCGGATCGTGGATACGCATGTTGAAGCGGAATTCCTGCTCCTCATCGGTGATCGAGAACCAGTATTTGATGAGAATGATCCCGGAGCGCACGAGCATGCGTTCGAACTCGGGAACGGAGCGGAAAAACTCTTCCAGTTCGTCCTTGGTGCAGAAGCCCATGACCCGCTCGACACCGGCGCGATTATACCAGGAGCGGTCGAACAGAACCATTTCGCCAGCGGTCGGCAGATGCGGCACATAACGCTGGAAATACCACTGATTGCGCTCGCGTTCGGTCGGTGCAGGCAGCGCGACAACGCGGCAGACACGCGGGTTGAGGCGCTGGGTCACGCGCTTGATCGCGCCGCCCTTGCCAGCAGAATCACGGCCTTCGAACAGCACCACGACCTTGAGCTTCTTGTGCTGCACCCAGTCCTGAAGCTTGACCAGCTCATGCTGGAGGCGAAACAACTCGCGGAAATACAGGCGGCGTTCCAGCGTCTGCTCGGCAGGGCCGGACATGCCCTCGGCGACCATCGCGTCCAGACGCTCTTCCTCGATCTGCATTTCCAGCTCTTCATCGAAACTGTCGGCGATTTCCGCCTTGATACGGTCCAGATGGCTGTTCTCGAACATGTTCACACCATAAGCTGAAGATTATCCCCGAAACCGCAGCGGCTCCGCGCGATTGCACAGAATACTAGAAGCCCCTCATGACGGTTTCGTGACGTAATTTCGTCGGTCACACCCCTTCTTACTTTCCCCCAAGACTTTCTGTCGTCCGCCTCATCACATGTCGACCGTCATCAAACTGAAATATCTATCAGCCATGGCAGGATATGTGTTTCGGTGAGGACAGAACCCAGATGAAGAATACATACGATCTTTTGGTTGTCGGCGCGGGCATTGTCGGCCTTTCCACCGCGCTTGCCGCAGCCCGAAAAGGCAAGAAGGTCGTTGTTGTCGAGCGCAATGCCAAGGCTGTCGGCGCATCGATCCGCAATTTTGGCTTCGTCACCATATCCGGCCAGAAGGCTGGCGATCACTGGGCACGTGCGCGGCGCGCCCGCGATATCTGGGCCGAAATCGCCGACGATGCGGGTATTGAGATCATCCATCGCGGATTGGTCATGCCTGCTTACCGCGAAGAAGCGGAAACCGTGCTGGATGCTTTTCTGAAAACGCCGATGGGTGAAGACTGCCGCAGGCTGACACCCGGCGAAGCACTGGAACATGTGCCGTCAATCCGCGCCGATGGGATGCGCAGCGCGCTCTTCAGCCCGCATGAACTGCGCGTCGAATCGCGCGACGCCATCCCGAAAATTGCCGCGTGGCTGGAACGCCGCCACGGCGTCACCTTCCACTGGAACACCGCCGTCAATGTCATTGATGGCAACAAAATTGCCACCAGTCGGGGCGTCATCGAAGCGGAAGCCACAGTTGTGTGCCCCGGCGACGATTTTTCAACTTTGTTTCCAGAACGCATCGCCGCCTATGATCTGCGCATCTGCACGTTGCAGATGCTGCGCGTCATGCCAGCCCAAGCAGCGCGTTTCGGCGCGGCCGTCATGTCTGACTTGAGCTTTGGCCGCTATGATGGCTTTGCCGATCTGCCGGAAGCCAAAGCGCTCTGTGACCGTCTTGATGCCGAACTTGGCGAAATGCGCCGCGGTGGCATTCATCTGATCGCCGTGCAATCCGCCGACGGTTCGCTGGTGGTGGGCGACAGCCATGTCTATGGCAATGCCCCCGAACCTTTCGCACAGGAACGCTTCGATACGCTGATCATGGAAGCCTTCGACCAGATATTCGATCTGCCGGGTCGCGAGGTCATCGGGCGCTGGTGCGGAACCTATGCTTCGGCCAGCGACCGCGTGGTCATGGTTGACGAACCCGCCGACAATATCCGCCTCGTCATGGTCACAGGCGGAACCGGCGCTTCGACAGGCTTTGCGCTCGGTGAGCAGGTCGTCAATTCACTCTACGCATAGAAACGGAGCAGTCATGGGACATCTCAAAGCAGTCGTGTTCGATTGGGCGGGCACGGTCATCGACTTCGGTTCCTTCGCGCCAATGGGTGTGTTTGTGGAAGCATTCGCGCAATTCGGCATTGAGGTTTCGATTGCCGAGGCGCGCGAACCCATGGGCCGTCCGAAATGGGATCACATCGAAGCCATGCTGGCGCAGCCGCGCATTCATGCCGCATGGGAAGCACACCACGGCCACGCACCGACACAGGCCGACATTCAGGCCGTCTACGATGTGTTCGTTCCGCTTAACGAAAAGGTCGTCGATCAATATGCTGATCTGGTGCCGGGTGCCGTAGAAACGGCCCGCGCATTGCGCGAACGCGGCCTCAAGATCGGCTCCACGACCGGCTACACCCGCTCGATCATGGAGCGCGTCCTGCCGCTTGCCAAGGCGCAAGGGTATGAAACCGACAATCTGGTCTGCGCCGGAGATTTGCCGCACGGCCGCCCAACCCCGATGAACATGTACCAGTGCTTTCTCGATCTCGATGTCTGGCCAGCGCATGCTGTCGTCAAGGTTGACGATACCGGCGTCGGGATAGACGAAGGACGGGAAGCCGGATGCTGGACAGTGGGCGTGTCGCTGAGCGGCAACGAAGCGGGCGTCACGCCGGACGAACTGGCCAAAATGAGCGAAGCCGAAAAAAACGCGCTTCGCGAAAAGGCATCTGCCGTTCTTTCCCGGCACCAGCCCGACTACATCATCGATACGGTTGCCGATCTCCTTCCGGTCATAGAGGCAATCGAACAACGGCTCGCCAATGGAGAACGCCCCCGTGCCTGTAGCGGCGCCTGAGCGAAGCCCGCTACCGAATTAATTTGACGCAAACGTAAAAAAATAAGCTTTCGTTGAAACCCGTTTGATTGCATTCTCCCGGACATGCGAACCACCGGGATCGTTCAATGATTGCAAAACCTTCCTTCCGTTTCCTCCGCTCCGGACGAAGCGTCATATTCGGAACCACGGCTGCTTTTGCATTCTGCATGTCGGCAATGACATTTGTCGTTCCAGCCCATGCCGATTCCCGCAATGTGGTTGCGGTTGCGGTGATGAAAGTCGCGGCAAGCGATTATCAACCTAAATTGACGCTGTCCGGTGCGATCGAAGCCCGTTCGCTGGTCAACACATCGTTCCGGCTTGGCGGGCAGGTTGTGGAGCGCAAGACAGAGATCGGCCAGCATGTCGAAAAGGGCGAGCTGATCGCCCGCATCGACGATGCCGAACAGCAGGCAAATCTGCGTGTCGCCCAGGCATCGAAGGATGCAGCGCAAGCACAGCTCGTTCAGGCGGATGCGAATTTCAAACGCCAGAAGGCGCTGCTGGCTCAGGGTTTCACGACCCGCAGCACCTATGATCAGGCAAACCAGACCCTGCAAACCGCGCAAAGCACGCTGGCGAGCGCCGAAAGCCAGCTGAGCGACGCGCGCGATCAGCTGTCCTATACCGAACTGCGCGCCCCGGTTTCCGGTGTCGTGACAGCGCGCAACATCGAGGCGGGTCAGGTGATACAGGCCGCCCAGACGGCATTTTCCATTGCTGAAGATGGCCCCCGCGATGCCGTCTTCGACGTGCAGGAAACGCTGGTGAACCATGCCAAGGACGGCATGGGCGTAACAATCGCGCTTCTGTCGGACGCTTCAGTGGTTGCCGAAGGTCAAATCCGCGAAATTTCTCCCGTCGTCGACGCACAGACGGGCACAGTCAGGGTCAAGGTCGGCATCGCGCACACCCCGCCCCAGATGGCGCTGGGCGCGACTGTAACCGGAACAGTGCATATGGAGAACCGTCAGGTCATCGTCCTGCCATGGAGCGCCATGACCTCCGACGCCGGGCACGCCGCCGTGTGGCGGGTGGCTGGAGATACGAATGTCGCAACATTGGTGCCGATCACCGTGCTTTCCTATGAAAAGGAACGGGTGATCGTGGATAGCGGCCTGAACGACGGCGAACTGATCGTCACGAAGGGCGCACAGATGCTGCGTTCGGGTGAGCCGACCGAAATCATGCAGACGCAGGAAGGGGCGGTTGCGCAATGACGCGAGATATCCGAAAGCCCGTTACCCTGCCCTTCATGCGCGCCGCCGTCCTGATGGCCACCATTGCGCTTGCTGCCTGCGGCAAGAGCGATGAAGGCGACGCCAAGGCTGAACCCGTCCGCCCGGTTCTCTACATGGTTGTCGAACCAAGGCCCGCCACGCAGGCCGGTTTTGCCGGTACGATCGAGCCGCGTTATTCGACCGACCTCGCCTTCCGCGTGCTCGGGCGCATTATCACCCGCCCGGTACAGGTGGGCGATCTGGTGCAGAAGGGTGAAACCGTCGCAACGCTCGATCCGTCGACGCTCGATCTGGCGATCCAGTCGGCAAAGGCCGATCTTGCAAGCGCCGAGGCGCAATTTGCCAATGCCTCGGCCAGTGAAGAACGGCAGCGTATTTTGCTGCAAGGCAACAATGTTTCCCAGGCCGATTACGATGCTGCCAGACAGGCGCGCGACAGTGCCAACGCCAATCTGGAAAAGGCCCGCGCCGGGCTGAAAAAGGCGCAGGACCAGCGCAGCTATGCCGTGTTGCGCCCCGACTATGACGGGGTGATTTCGGCAACCAATGCCGAGGTTGGACAGGTCGTGTCCGCGGGTCAGGCCGTGATGACGGTGGCGCGCCCGGACATTCGCGAAGCCGTGGTCGATATTCCCGACAGTATGACCCAGTATTTTGCGCCCGGCGCTGCTTTCAATGTGCAGCTTCAGGCCGACCCGTCAGTGACCGGTGCAGGCACCGTGCGAGAAGTGGCCCCGCAGGCCGATGCGCAGACGCGCAGCCGCCGGGTGAGAATTGCGATCGAAAATCCGCCCGACGGTTTCCGCCTTGGCGCGACCATTCGGGCGGCTCTGGCAACGCCGGAAAAAAATCTGGTGCGGCTGCCGATCCAGGCTTTGCGCGAGGATAGTGGCAAGACAAGCATCTGGATCATCGATCCCGACAAGCAGACCGTTTCGCTGCACGATGTTCAGGTCATCGAACGGCAGGGCAGCAATTTCGTCGCCGGTGGCGTCGATGTCGGAAGCTATGTGGCGATAGCCGGCGTACATGAGTTGAAAGAAGGACAGAAAGTCCGTCTGGACCAGAAAGGAACTGGCCTGTGAAAAAGGGATTCAATCTGTCCGACTGGGCTTTGAACCACAGATCGCTGGTCTGGTATTTCATGCTCGTATTTCTGGTCGCGGGCTTCGTATCCTATCTCGATCTCGGTCGCGAAGAAGACCCGGAGTTTACCGTCAAGACGATGGTGGTGCAGGCCAACTGGCCGGGCGCGTCGGTTGAGGAAACGCTCAATCAGGTGACCGACCGCATCGAGAAGAAACTCGAGGAACTCGACACGCTGGATTATACGCGCAGTGTCACCACTGCGGGCCAGTCGGTTGTCTTCGTCTTCCTCAAGGATACGGTGCGCAAACGACAGGTCACCGACGCCTGGAACGAAGTCCGCCATATGCTGGACGACATCAAGCCGGACCTGCCGAGCGGCGTCTACGGGCCTTATTACAACGATAAGTTCGGCGATGTTTTCGGCAATATCTTCGCCTTCACCGCCGACGGTCTGTCGATGCGGCAGCTGCGCGACTATGCCGAAGACGTGCGCGCCAAGATTTTGACGCTGCCCAATGCCGGTAAGGTCGAGCTGATCGGCGCGCAGGACGAAGCGATCTATCTCGAATTCTCGACGCGGCAGGTGGCGGCGCTCGGTCTCGATCAGCAAGCCGTGCTGCAAGCCTTGCAGGACCAGAACGCAATAACGCCCTCCGGCGTCGTACAGGCAGGACCGGAACGGATCAGTGTCCGCGTCAGCGGCCAGTTCAATTCCGAAGCCGATCTGCGCGCAGTCAATCTGCGTGTCAATGACCGGTTCTTCCGCCTTTCCGATGTCGCGACCATCACGCGCGGCTATGTCGATCCGCCAACATCCATCTTCCGCGTCAATGGCGCAGATTCCATCGGGCTTGGCATCGGCATGAAGCCGAACGGCAATCTGCTCGAATTTGGTGCAGCGCTCGACAAGATGATGCAGCAGGTGACGGCGGAACTGCCGGTCGGCGTCAAGGTATTCAAGGTGGCCGACCAGCCGCATGTCGTGAAGGAAGCCGTTTCCGGCTTCACCAGCGCGCTGTTCGAAGCCGTGGTCATCGTGCTTGCGGTCAGCTTTGTAAGCCTTGGCTTGCGCGCCGGTTTCGTGGTGTCGCTCTCGATCCCGCTTGTGCTTGCAATCACCTTCCTGTCGATGTCGCTTCTGGATATTTCGCTCCAGCGTGTGTCGCTTGGCGCGCTCATCATCGCACTCGGGCTTCTGGTCGATGACGCCATGATTGCCGTCGAAATGATGGTGGCGCGACTGGAATTCGGCGATCCGATCAACAAGGCTGCAACTTACGTTTATTCGCATACTGCATTTCCGATGTTGACCGGCACGCTTGTGACCATTGCGGGCTTCATTCCAATCGGCCTCAATTCCAGTCAGGCTGGCGAATATACCTTTACACTCTTTGTGGTGATCGCCGTCTCGCTTGTGGTTTCATGGATTGTCGCGGTGCTGTTTGCGCCGCTGCTCGGCGTCACCTTCCTGCCCAAGAAAATGAAGCCCCATGCGGAAAAGCGCAGCCGCTTCTTTGAGGCCTTTTCCAGGGCGCTATTGTTGGCGATGCGCTATCGTTGGGTGACCATCGTCACCACGATCCTCCTGTTTGCGGTTTCGGTTTTCGGGATGCGCTTCATCGAACAGCAGTTCTTCCCGCAATCGGATCGTCCGGAACTGGTTCTCGACTGGACCTTGCCGCAAAACAGCTCCATCGCCGAAACGCGGGCGCAGATGGAGCGTTTCGAACAAACGATGTTGAAGGATAATCCCGATATCGAGCATTGGAGCACCTATGTCGGGCAAAGCGCGATCCGCTTCATTCTTTCCTTCGACGTGCAGCCGAACAATCCTTATTTCGGTCAGATGGTCGTCGTCGCCAAGGATGTCGAAGCGCGTGATCGCTTGAAAGCCAAGTTCGATGAAGTCTTCCGCAAGGATTATGTCGGCACCGACGTTTACGTGAAATTTCTGGAGCTTGGACCGCCGGTCGGACGCCCCGTGCAATACCGCATTTCCGGCCCTGACATTCAGAAACTGCGCGGCATAGCGCAGGATTTTGCCGGTATTCTCAGTGCCGATCAACGGCTCGGCGTGGTGAACTATAACTGGAACGAACCCGGTCGCGTGATCCGCGTCGATGTCATGCAGGACAAGGCGCGCAAGCTTGGCATTTCGTCCAAGGATATTGCCACGACTCTCAACGGTGTCGTCGGCGGCATTACCGTTACGCAGGTGCGGGATTCGATCTATCTGATCGATGTCATCGTGCGCGCGCAAAAGCACGAACGCGATTCCATCGACACTTTGCAGAGCCTGCAGATTGCGACGGGCAACGGCACTTCCGTGCCGCTCGCATCTATCGCCAATTTCCGTTACGAGCTTGAGCAACCCGTCATCTATCGGCGGTCGCGCATCCCGACCATCACTGTGGCGGCAGGCATCATCGACAAGACGATGCCCGATACAATCGTGAAAGATCTGGGTCCTGCCATCAAGGCTTTCGCCGACAAGCTACCGGCTGGCTATTACATCCAGACAGCAGGCACGGTTGAGGAAAGCGGCAAGAGCCAGGGACCGATTGCAGCCGTTGTTCCGTTGATGCTGTTCGTGATGGCGACTGTGCTGATGCTGCAATTGCAAAGTTTCCAGCGTCTGTTCCTTGTTGTGGCGGTTGCGCCCCTCGGCTTGATAGGCGTGGTTGCAGCGCTTCTGCCGAGCGGCAAACCGCTTGGTTTCGTTGCTATTCTGGGCGTGCTGGCGCTGATTGGCATCCTGATCCGAAACTCGGTCATCCTGATCGTGCAGATTGAGGAACACATCACTGAAGGCATGAAACCATGGGATGCAGTGATGATTGCCAGCCAGCATCGTATGCGCCCCATTGCACTGACGGCGGCGGCGGCAAGCCTTGCCCTTATCCCCATCGCGCGTGAAGTGTTCTGGGGGCCGATGGCCTATGCGATGATGGGCGGCATTATCGCCGGCACGGCAATCACCCTCCTGTTCCTGCCAGCGCTTTACGTGGCCTGGTTCCGCATCAAGGAACCGGACGCGGAAGAGACCGCAGCGCCACAGCATTGATCTGTCAAACGAAATCAGTCTGGAGCGGCTTAGCTCCAGACTGGAATGGCTCATCACAAAAATTTTACACCCGGGTCTTGAACGGGACAAAAACATACACATTTGAAGAAGGCAGCGCCGGGCCCCTCTGGTCATGGTTTTCCGCTATGGCGATGTCGGGGCTGCTCCACTTGTTCAAATGGAGATGGTCCGGCGATGGATTCGCTTATTTTAGCCCTTTCGGGCGATTTTCTCGGCACACCTGTATATTTCTGGGCGGCATTCATCACGATCGTCGTGGGTTTGCTGGTTTTCGACCTTGGCATTCTGCATCGTGACGAACATGAAATCGGAGCCAAGGAAAGCCTGCTCCTCTATGGTTTCTATGTCCTCATCGCATTGGCCTTCGGCGGCTGGGTCTGGTGGGAACGCGGCTCGCAGGCAGGCCTTGAATTCTACACCGGCTATCTGATCGAGCAGAGCCTTGCGATGGACAATATGTTCGTCATCGCAACGATCTTCGGCTTTCTTGCCATCCCCCGCCTTTACCAGCACCGCGTGCTTTTCTGGGGTATTCTGGGCGTCATCGCCTTCCGCGCAATCCTGATCGGACTGGGCGCGGCACTGGTGCACGAGTTCAACTGGATCCTGTTCCTGTTCGGCGCCTTCCTCGTCTTCACCGGCTTCAAGATGTTCCGCCATCAGGATGAGACGCCCGATATCGAGCAGAATGCGGTCTTCAAATTCCTCCGCAAGCGCTTCAATATTACGAGCGAAGTGCATGGCCGCAATTTCACCGTCAAGAAGCCCGATCCGAAAACCGGCAAGCTGGTCACCTGGCTGACGCCGCTTGCGGTCGCCCTGATCATGGTTGAAACCGTCGACCTGATCTTCGCTGTCGACTCTGTGCCCGCCGTCTTTGCCGTCACGCAGGATACGTTTATCGTCTACACGTCGAACATCTTCGCCGTCCTTGGCCTACGTGCGCTCTATTTCGCACTTGCCGCCGCCATGAACCGCTTCCGTTATCTTCAGGTATCGCTGGCGATCATTCTGGTGCTGATCGGTATCAAGATTTTCCTGGTGCCGCTGGGTGTCCACATCAACACGCTGCTGTCGCTGGTGGTAACGCTCGGTATTCTCGCAAGCGGTGTCCTCTACTCGCTCTACAAGACCCGTAACGAGCCGGATATGAGCGTCGAAGAACTGGCCGCGCAACAGCATAAGGAAAGCTGACCGCAAGCTCTGCTTTCCCAGAGCGGTTCCGGTTAAAACGGAATCGTGGAACCGCTCTATCTATTTGTTTTGCGCATTATCCTACGCAAAACCGCTACACACTTTTGCTGGAAATGCTCTAAGACAAAGCCCCCGGACTTCTTCAAGTCCGGGGGCTTTTCATTTCGGGCAGAGGATCAGGCTGCGATATAGTTTTTCAGGAAGGCGCGTGTGCGGTCCTGCTGCGGGTTGCGCAGCACGTCTGCGGGCGCACCTTCTTCAACCACAACGCCGCCATCCATAAACACGATCCTGTCGGCAACCTCACCGGCAAAGCGCATTTCATGCGTCACGATCAGCATCGTCATGTGTTCAGCGGCAAGCTGCTTCATGACCGCATTCACTTCATCGACCAGTTCCGGATCGAGCGCCGAGGTCGCCTCGTCGAACAGCATTACCTTCGGCTGCATGGCTAAGGCGCGAGCAATGGCGACGCGCTGCTTCTGGCCGCCGGACAGGCGCGACGGGTAGACGTCCACCTTGCTGGCGAGCCCCACCTTGTTGAGCAGTTCCAGCGCGAGTTCGCGGGCCGCCGATTTCGACATGCCCTTCAGCTTTGTCGGTCCCAGCGTGATGTTTTCGAGCACGGTGAGATGCGGGAACAGATTGAAGTGCTGGAACACCATGCCCATCTGCTGACGCACCGAGTTGATGTGCTTTTCAAAAGCCTGCCCACTGAGCGGCTGGTTGACCTGCAGTCCATCCAGCCAGACCTCGCCACCATTCAGCGTCTCCAGATGATTGATGGAGCGCAGCAATGTGCTCTTGCCCGAACCGCTGGGGCCGATGATCGCAATGATCTGGCCGCGCGATACCGAAAGATCGATCCCCTTCAGGACCTCCAGCGCACCATAGGCTTTGCGGGCGCCCTTAACTTCAACCATAGGCTTCAAGGCGCTCATCGCGTAACCTCCACTTTTCTTTCGATATGCCGCAGGCCCGCTTCCATGACGAGATTGACCACATAATAAAGTGCGGCGGCAGTCAGATAGAACTCAAACGGACTATAGGTTTCACTGATGGCGATCTGCGCGCTGTGAACCAGTTCGGCAATGCCGATGATCGACACGAGCGACGTATCTTTCAACAGCACGATCATGTTGTTGCCGATGGGCGGGATGGTGTTGCGAATGGCCTGCGGGATGATGATATAGCGCAGCGCCTGTCCACGGCTGAGCCCGATGGATCGCGCACCTTCCATCTGGCCGGGATCGACCGAGACAATACCCGCCCGGAACACATCCGCATTATAGACAGCGAAATGCAGGCTGAGGCCAAGAATGCCGGCAAACAGTGCTGGAATATCAATGCCGATCTGCACCAGACCGTAATAGATGAGATAGAGCTGCAAAAGCAGCGGCGTGCCCATGAAGAGCCACATGAAGAAGCGGACCGGATAGGCGAGCAGCGCCGGTGCGTAAAGCACAACCAGTGCAAACGCGATGCCGAGGATAAAGCTCAGCGCGCTGGATGCGACCGCAAGAACGAAAGTCCACCACAGTCCGGTCAAAAGAAGATCGGTATAGGGAGCGACGATACTGAAATCGAGAGCTGGCATAGCGTCCTCCCTCAGCGTGCAGCGAAACGCTTGTCGAGCAGATCGACAATCGACGCCACCACATAGACGATGACCATGTAAATGACCGCAGCAACCGCGAAAATCTCGAACGGCTTGTAGGTCGAGCTGATGAAACGTTGCGCTGTATAGGTGAGTTCAACCACGGAAATGGTCGACACCAGCGCCGAACCCTTGACCAGAGCAACGGCATTCACACCGAGCGGGCGGATCATCAGGCGCGCGGCCTGCGGCAGAATGATGAGGCGCAGGGTCTGTCCGCGTCCAAAGCCGATCGAACGGGCCGCTTCGTGCTGCCCCCGGTCAACGCTTGCAATCGCGCCGCGAATGGACTCGGCCATATAGGCGCCGATATTGAGTCCCAGACCGATCACACCAGCCGCATAAGGCTCCAGTTCCAGACCGATCTGCGGGCCGCCGAAATACAGAACGAACAGCTGCACGAGACAGGGCGTTCCACGAAAGATGCTGACATAAGCGCCGGATAGAAAACGCAAAATAGTACTGTTTGAAAGGCGTCCGGCGACCAGAATGCCCGCAATGACGAATCCCAACACGAGAGCAAGCACGGAAATCTGCACGGTTACCCATGCCGCCTCCAGAAAAAACGGGAGGACGTGCCGCATTAACGCAAGATCCATAAAACTACTCCGGAAGATCGCATGTGCCGGCCCGGACAAACCGGGCCGGATTAAAAGCCGGCTTAGCGAATATCGCTACCGATCCACTGCATCGAGATTTTCTCGTAGCCGCCATCGGCGAGCATGTCGTCGAGCGCCTTCTGCATGGCAGCCTTGAGTTCCGGATTGTTCTTGCGAATGGCAATGCCGAGCGCCTCGCGACCGCCTTCAATATTCGGCGTATCGAGAATGCGGACCTTCTGGCCGGTTTCCTTGACGGCGATCTTCACCGGAATGCTGTCCATGATAAGCGCATCGATGCGACCTGCATCGAGATCGATCAGCATTTCCGGCAGACCCTTATAGGTGCGGACATTGAGGTCGCCCTGTGCCTTGGCCCACTTCTCGTGGGCATCGCCCATGGTCACGCCAACGGTCTTGCCATTGAGGTCTTCAAGCTTCTGGATGGAGGAGTCTTCCTTGACCACAACCGTGCGGCCCGCATGGTAGTAGGGTCCCACAAAGTCGACAGCCTTTTCGCGTTCCGGCGTGATGGTCATGGAGGCGACGACGGCGTCATATTTCTTCGCCAGAAGACCCGCAATGATGCCGTCAAACGGCGTGGTCACGAGCTTGACCTTCACGCCCAGACGATTGGCGATTTCCGTTCCGATGGAAGCGTCGAAGCCAACCACCTGGTTATCAGCATTCGTGAAGCTGAAGGGCGGATAGGCGCCGCTCATGGCGACGCGCAACTCACCGGTTTCCTTCAGCTTTTCCAGCTCGTCAGCATGCGCAGGCATGGCTGAAAAAGCGGCTGCAATCGCAACGGCGCCCGCCGCAAACAGGGTCTTGAGCTTCATATTCATGGCTTTGTGTTTTCCTCTGGAATGGTCTTATTGTTAGGCTTATGGTTTGCCATCAACCTTCATCGGCAGAGCTTCGCACAGGCGTTGTTTTCAAGCATCCTGCAATATGACTGCGGACCCGACACATTGCCGGAATTGACCGGCATATTGTCGGCGGAGGAGATGCTTTTCCCGACGAAAATACGTCGTTGAGCATGAACGTGCTGTCCCGCCCCTCATCGATAGAACAAGCGCCATACCTTGAACCCCGAGCGCGAAAAAGGCCGCGCTCCCATCCGACGAACCGAATGGGGGTGCGACCTTGAAAACCGGCCCTGATATCGAAGCCTTTACTTCAACGCAGCCTCGAAACTGTCAGCGAGAACGCTGAGCAGATGATCGGCATTGGCGCGGTTGAACACCATGGACGGGCGCATCTTCAACACGTTGTCGTGCGGACCCTCGGTGCCCATCAGGATGCCGCGTTCGCGCGCGCCGTCGTTGATCTTGCGGGCCAGCGCCGTTGCCGGAGCCTTGGTCTTGCGATCCGTGACAAGCTCGATACCCAGGAACAGTCCCTGACCGCGAACATCGCCGATAATATCGAAGCGCTGCTGCATCTTGCGGAAACCGTCGATGAGATAGTTGCCGACATTCAGCGCATTCTCGCGCAGCTTGTCCCGTTCGATCACATCGATGACTGCAAGACCCGCGGCACAGGACACCGGATTGCCGCCGAAGGTGTTGAAATATTCCATGCCGTTATTAAAGTTGTCTGCAACTTCGCGGGTGGTCACAACAGCCGACATGGGGTGGCCATTGCCAATCGGCTTGCCCATGGTGACGATATCCGGCACGACGTCCTGCATTTCAAACGCCCACCAATGGCTGCCGACGCGACCGAAACCGACCTGCACTTCGTCGGCAACGCAAAGTCCGCCTTCCGCACGAACCATAGCGTAAACTTCCTTGAGATAGCCTTCCGGCAAGAACACCTGACCAGCGACACTCGGAATGGATTCCGCAAAGAAGAAAGCCGGCGCACAACCCTGCTTGCGCATGGTGTCGATCTGTTCGGCAATGCTTTCGGCAAAGCGCTTGCCATGCTCCTCGAGCGGCCAGTCTTCCGGCGCGTGGTAGCTGTCTGGAATGACCGCTTCATAGACGTGATCCGGCCGTCCCTTGCCGCCCTTCCGCTTGTACTTGTAGGGGCTGAGATCAATCAGTTCCTGCGTGGTGCCGTGATAGGCCCAGTCGAGAACGATGGCTTCCTTGCGTCCCGTATGATTGCGCGCCATGCGCAACATCAGGCTGTTTGCTTCACTGCCCGAGCAGGCAAAGGACGCAACCGTCAGCCCTTCCGGCAAGGTTGCCGTCAACCGTTCGGCATAGGCGACGATATTGTCGTGCAGATAGCGCGTGTTCGTGTTGAGCAGCGCCGCCTGACGGGCGATGGCTTCCACAACTTCCGGATGGGCATGGCCCAGATGGCAGACATTGTTGAAGCAATCGAGATAGGCGCGGCCATAATTGTCGATCAGCCACGTCCCGTCGCCGCGCACGAACTTGATCGGCTCCGAATAGGAAATCGACAGGTTCGGCAGCAGGATTTCCTTGCGCTTCGCGATGATCTCGGCGCGGGTGCGTCCATCCTGATGGAAGGTTTCCGGCGGAATACCGGCCAGCGCCGCCACATCCGGGAAGACATCGGCCCATACGTCGAGATAGGCGGCTTCGCCAACGCCCAGAATTTCGGTTGCCGTCAGATTGATATCCGTCGTCATTTCGAAATGCAGATGCGGGGTCCATCCGCCATTCTCGTGAATGTCACCCATATGACCAACGAGATCGCCAGCCTGCAACTTCTGACCCGGCTTGAGACGACCAAGCGCCTCATGCGCCATGTGTCCCCACAAGGTTACGAAAGGCGGGCAGCCTTCCGGACGATGCTCAAGCTTGACCAGACCGCCATAGCCGAGCGGCTCGCGTTCGATTTCGACACTGACGACGGTTGCGGCCAGCGGCGTATAAAGCGGCGTTCCGGCAGGCATGAACAGATCGACGCCCAGATGATGGATGCGGCGCTGCCCTTCGATGAAGCGCGATTCAAACGCTGTGTCGGTATAGACAGTGCGCTTTTCGCCCCAAGGTCCGATACCAAGCTGGACGTTGTTCTCGGCGCAGAAATTATCCCACCATTCCGTCGCTTCCTTGGCGCGCTGTTCGGCGGAAGCAACAGTCATGAAATGCGTTGCATCGCCATAAGGCACAAGCGCCTTGGTCATGGTTGCCGGTGCCGGGCGCACGATCGGCGCAAATGTTTTGCTGTTATCGGCAATCCATTTGCGAACCGCACCCGCGCCTTCAATGGCGTCGAAGCCGCAGGCCTTGCGCAAAATAGCAGTGGCAAAGCGCGGGTTCATCGCGTCCATCTTTTCCAGAAGACGCCAGGCCGGTGCCTCGCTGATCGCGAGATATGGATTGTCATCCGTTTTGTCGTGGCGCGAAGCCGAGAAAGTGACGCTGGTGACGAGACGCATGGCGATGAGATCGAACAGCAGGTCGATTTCTTCCGTCTTGAGCGGGTATTTTTCATGGAAGCCAGCAGCCAGTGCTGCCGCCGCGCCGATTGGATCTTCCATATCGAGGATGGAATAGGCGCAGGCAATGGCGACTTCGGCGATCAGAACGGTGTGCACCGCATCGCCAAAATCGATCAGTCCGGCAATCTGTTCATGGTCGCCCTTGCTGACCAGCACATTCCAGTCATTCGCGTCATTATGGATGACCTGCGCGCGCAAGCGCGACAATTTCGGCGCGACATGGTTTTCAAAACGCACGATGAAGCGTTCAAGCAGCGCACGCCTGTCGGCATCATGGACGAAATGCAGGCGGGTCCGCGCCCGGCCTGCATGGCGCAGATCCCAATCGAGTTCGCGCACGGCGCCCGGATGAATAAAGCCCTGCAAGGCATGATCCAGTTCACCAAGCGAGCGGCCCAGATTACGCATCAGTTCGAATGTGCGCTTGACTTCCGCGAGCGGAACGCCCGGAAGCCACCCCACCAGTCTCATGGCGTGGCGCTCGCCGCCGGTAGCCACAGCCGATGCAAGCACATCGCCGGAAAGGCTCGGCTTCAGCTGCGGAACGGCAAGCTTTGCATCCGCGTTGGAAAGATGGTGCAGAAGTGCGGTCTGGAATTCGCTTTCGACGTGCGGCTCGCTGGCATTGACGATCTTCAAAATCCAGTCGGCGTCCGTTCCGGTTTCCAGGCGAAAATTGCGATCTCGTTCGCTGTCGAGCGGTGATGCCGTCGCGGTGACGCCAAAGACTTCAATGGCTAGTTTCTCGGCATCGGCTGCGGAAAACTGCGGGTTCGGATGGGAGAGATCGGTCATAGACGGTGCGTTTCCAGTTTACATTTCTTATCAGAAGCTTGGCACGCAATGCGTTTTCGGGCATCAAGTATCCTGTCGGAAGAACCGGCACTTTGTCGGAATAGACCGGCATATGTCCGGTCATGCGTATAGGGTAACGATGCGGGAACTTGATGCGAAAGATCGCGAAATACTGGCAATTCTGTCCAAGGAAGCGCGCATCGCGCTGAAGACACTGGCCGGTCGTATCGGCTTGTCCCGCAGCGCGACCAGCGAACGTGTCACGAATCTGGAACGCAGCGGCGTTATTCGCGGCTATCGCGCGGATATCGGCGAGATCGATACCAATTTCATCCGCGCCATTTTGCTCGTAAGCCTGAAACGCACGCCCGCTCTGGCGCTTCTCGACATATTGGCGCAGCATGCGGAAGTCCGCCGCGTCTCGTCAGTCAGCGGACAGCTTGATCTGGTTGTCGAGCTGGAAGCGGCGACGATCGACGATCTGAACCGCGTGCGCGACCTCGTTGCCGCCCATGATATCGTCGACGACATCACCACCGCTTTCGTGCTGCGGCGCGATATCGACCGCGAAGTCAGATAGGCATAAATCAAGCGGCAAGCGGAAGCTCGCGCTTCGCCTGCCCACCATATTGCTTTAAGCTTTTGTTTTCACGAATGTCTTTGTCCCGAAACCCGTTTCCGCTTTCGGGAGACATGCTCTAGCCCTGATAAATATCAGCGCGTGTTTGCGGCACAGCCGAAATGCCACGTTTGCGCTTTGAGGCAAGCGTCTGGTTGATCTGAACCGTTCCGCGCTCAAACGCCAATGCGCATCCTGCGAGATACAATATCCAGAGGCGCGCCCGCGGATAACCAACCTCGGCAACGGCCTTGTCGAAATTGGCATGAAGCCGGTCCGCCCACATGCGGCAGGTGCGCCCATAGTGCTCGCGGAGATTTTCCACGTCATGTACCTCAAAGCCATGGCCTTCGAGATTCTCGACCGTCATGCCCAGATGGTCCAGTTCACCGCCCGGGAAAATGTATTTCACCAGCGCCAGATGTTCCGCACTCTTGCGGTTGAAGCTCTTCTTGTTCTTCTTCATCCGGCGGGTAATGGCGTGATGCATATAGAGGCCGCCGGGCCGCAGCAAACGCCGTACCGATTTGAAATAGGTGTCGTAATTGGCAATGCCGACATGTTCGAACATGCCAATGGAAGAAATCTTGTCGAACGCCTGATCAAGCTCGGTATAGGACTTGATGTGGATGGTGATCTTGTCTTCCAGCCCGGCAGCCTTGATCCTTTGTCGGGCCAGCGCGGTCTGTGCTTCTGACAGCGAAACGCCGGTTCCAATCACGCCATAATTTTGCACGGCATGGATCAAAAGCGCGCCCCAGCCGCAGCCGATATCCAGAAAGCGGTCGCCCGGCTTCAGACGCAGCTTGCGGCAAATCAGATCCAGCTTGTCGTGCTGTGCCTGATCCAAACTGTTCTGCCAGTCGGTGAAATAGGCGCAGGTGTAGACCATGCGTTCATCGAGAAACAGCTGATAAAACTCGTTCGACACATCGTAGTGATGGGTGATCGCTTCCTTGTTCGAGCCGCTGACGAAGGGAGACTTTCCGTCGATATTTTCCTGGTCCTTTGCCTTTCCGGCAAAGAGCAGCGATGGAATGCCTTTCAGCAACTGCCATTTCGGCAGCGCCTTGATCCGGTCCTTGAGATGACCGTCGATCTTTGTTTCGGCGACATCGAAGATGGTTCCGTTTTCGATGTCGACCGCGCCGGAGGTCCAGAGGCTGATGAGCGTATCGTAATTCGGCTTCAGCACCACCTGACGCACGACCGACGGGTCCTTGATCGCCAGTGTCGGCCCGTCAAAGGCGCCGATCTGGGTGCCGTCCCACAGTTTGACATTCAACTGCGGTCGAATGGTTTCGACAATGGTCCGAATGGTACGCGCCGCACCGGTCTCTGCTGCCATGCAATGTCTCCCAATCTGGACATCGATTCGCTATGAAAAATTACCGTAATCTCTCCGATTGGAGAAAGCATCAGGAATACCGATCTGCTGCGCGGTGCGATACAAGTTACCGTGAACGCACAGCTTTTCAGCGTATGGTTTGACCGCGATGAATATCCTGCGGCCTGATTTTGGCAAGTGCAGACACCAGAACACCGGTGATGACAGCCTTGACCACATCGCCCGGAATGAAAATGGCCAGGAGCTTGACCGCTTCAAGGAAAGGCTTTGCGAGGATCAACGACATGCCGATTGCGCCGAACAGATAGAGCACCACGATGCAGCCCAGAACCGCGCCGATAAAGGTCGACACGCCGAGATTGGCGATGGGCGCGCGCTCGATGAAAAGGCCAGTGACGTAAACCGCCGGAATCCAGCCGAGCAGAAAGCCAACCGTCGGGCCGGAGAACACGCCAAGACCGCCGCGTCCAACCGCGAGAACCGGCAATCCGATCGCCACCAGCAGGATGACCAGCGCGACGGCGGCGACACCGCGTTTCGGCCCCAGAACGGCCCCGGCAAGCATCACGCCGAGATTTTGCGCGGTAATCGGCACGCCGAAGCCGAGCGTGACAGCCGGCAAAAATCCCAATGCGCAGATCAGCGCTGCAAACAGGGCCACATGGGCGACATTTCTTTCCATTCGGGAAGCCTTTATTTGAGAGTTCCGCCGCGAGCACGCAATGCTTCGGCAACATGATCGGCATCGTCAAGCGCGGCCAGTGACAGCGGCAGCACCAGTTGCCAGCCCGGACGCCTGCGCGACCGGGCGCGCCATGCTTCAACAAGCTGTCCGGCCTTGGCAATGAGCACCGGCGAAAAGCGTATCACCAGCGGAATGGCCGTTTCGAGAATTTGCGTCGGCAGGCCGAGGCGACGCAAAGGCGCATTCAGAAACCGCAGCAGATGCACAAAATCTTCAAGCGGGGTGGTCATCGTCACCAGATTGGCCAAAGCGATCATCGTGACGACCCGTACCGTGATCTCCACCCCTTCAAGCGCGGTGTAGAAAGCCAGATGCCAGAGAAAAATAACCGCAGCAAAAGGCAGAACCGGGCGCATGGCCTGCAAGCCAGCGCGAAAGAATACCCACCCCGGAAGCACGTAGAGCACAAAGCATAACACGAATGCGCCGAGCTGGAACCAGACCGACTGGACCATGAAAAGCGTCGTGGTCGCAATGCAAAGCGCGGCGACCTTGGCCGCCACCGGCCATTGATGGGCGCGTGTTTTAACGGGAGAGGTGAGAGAGATCATCGCTCTTGCCCTGAAGGATCATTTCTTCAACATAGCGGGTCAGAACCGTTTGCGCATCCCCGGTTTCCCGGATCTGGCCCTGATCGATCCAGAACACTTCGTCATAGCCGTGCAAGTCTTCCGGATGGTGGGAAATGTGGAGAAGACGCGCCTCACCGGCATTCAGATAGCGCGACAGCTGATGCCGCGTCGGAATATCGAGCCCGGCAAAAGGCTCGTCGAGAATGATGAGTGCCGGGCGCATGGCGACCACCGCCATCATGCAGACGAGATGCTTCTGCCCTTGTGACAAAGACTGGATTGCGGCATCGGCCCAATGTTCCTTGCCGAAATCGCCCAGCACCTTTGTCGCCATCGTCCGCGCATCGGCTTTGGTTGCACCTTGCTGGCGCAGGCCGAAAGCAATTTCCTCAATGACAGTTGGAAAGATGATCTGGTGTTCGGGGTTTTGAAACAGGATACCGACCGTCGAAAGCGCCGCCTTGCGGTCTTCGTAAAGGTCCTGGCCCGCAATACGGATCGCGCCTTCCGAGGGTTTCAGCAGACCAGCCAGAAGCCGCGCAAGCGTGCTCTTGCCAGAGCCGTTTCTGCCGACAATACCCATTCTGCGCGCTGTAGAATGAAGCGAAACACCATGCAGGATCGGTCGCCCGGCTATGGCATAACCGACGCCGTCGACAGCAATGAATGGTGCAGATGCGCCATTATCGGGCATGGTTCAACAATCCTGCTTCTGGCCTGCTTCTGGCCTGTTTTCGGCTTGGTTCCGACATTTCTGAAAAGCCTTGCAGGCTTTGACCAGAACCCGGCCGGGATTGCAACCATACAGGCAAGCTCATCGCGCAAGGGGATCACGATGTTCATTCGTCAGACCGGTTTGTCGGTTCGTCCGTTTTTGCTGTTTCCCGACGGTTAAAGATTGGTTAATGTTCAGTTAATTGCGCCGGTCTCGCGGCGACCCAACGCAGTTAGCGTTGGATGGGGGAGAAAATGAAAAATGCGCAGCGGTTCAATAAAAAGGGATAGCGGGGCGAAAGCGAAATTGCCCGCCAGCACACAATTAAAAACGAATGGACAATTGAAGCGACCGATCTGGATCGACCGGCTTACGGCATCGGAACTGGCGCTATTTGCCTGCTCGTGCGCTGTCGGCACGATTATTGTGCTCAGCCAGATGCTCCAGTTCTGAAGCTGCGGCTTTATGAAAAAGGCGGGACTGAATAGTCCCGCCTTTTGTTTTATCAGGCTGCCAGCGAGGCGATATCGATCACGAAGCGATAGCGCACGTCGCTTTTCAAAACGCGCTCGTAAGCTTCATTGATATCCTGAATTTTGATCATCTCGATTTCCGAGACGATGTTGTGCTCGCCGCAGAAGTCCAGCATTTCCTGGGTTTCCTTGATCGAGCCGATCATCGAACCGGACAGGCTCTTGCGGCCCGGGATCAGCGAGAAGGCATGGACCGGCACCATATGTTCCGGCGCGCCGACATTCACCATGGTTCCATTGACCTTGAGCAGGCCCAGATAGGCATTCCAGTCGATGGCAACGCCCACTGTGCAGATGATCAGATCGAAGCTGCCCGCCAGTTTTTCAAAGGTCGAGGCATCGCTGGTAGCGTAATATTCCTTCGCACCAAGCTTGAGACCGTCATCCTTTTTCGAAAGCGACTGGCTGAGCACCGTGACATGCGCGCCCATCGCATTGGCAAGCTTGACGCCCATATGGCCGAGCCCGCCCATGCCGACGATGGCCACGCGCTTGCCGGGACCGGCGTTCCAGTGACGAAGCGGCGAATAAAGCGTGATGCCAGCACAAAGCAGCGGTGCCGAAGCGTTAAGCGGCAGATTGTCCGGAATGGAAAGCACATAGCCTTCCTTGACGACGATCTGGTCGGAATAGCCGCCCTGTGTGCGCGCCTTTCCTTCGGCGTCATCGCAGTTATAGGTCTGGATCAGGCCCGGCAGATATTGTTCGTTGTCGACGTCGCGCGTCGCACAGCCGACACAGGAATCCACGAAGCAGCCGACGCCAACCTTGTCGCCAACCTTGAACTTCGTCACCTTGTCGCCGACAGCCGTGACAATGCCCGCAATTTCATGACCGGGAACGATTGGATAAACGGCATTTTTCCACTCGTTGCGAACCGTGTGAATGTCGGAATGGCACACGCCGCAATACTGGATCGAGATGACCACATCGTCGGCATTGGGTTCGCGACGTTCAAACGTGAACGGCACCAGCGGCTGATCCGCATCGGTGGCGGCATAACCTCTTGCAATAGCCATAATAAACTCCGTTTTTCAGGGGAAAATTGGGGGAGGATGAGATGATTGACTATGCTCCGAACCGGGAAAACAGGGTAGACCGATCCTGCAAGCTTCTTGCACAATCCTGCAAATCTGACGTTCTCGATCAACCCTGTCCCTTGGTTTCGATTTCCGAAAAGGATAAATAAGGACCGTGTCGGATCGTTGACAAAGCAAGGTGCCCATGAACTTACCCATCGATGCATATAGGGAACTGGCGTCGCTTGCCGAGCGCTTCATCGAGACCGATGGCGAGCGCAAAACCGCGATTGACGGCCTGTCGATAAGCAGACGTTCGACGCCGAGCGTGCCCTGCCATGGCAGCTATCGCCCGTGTCTGGCCATGGTTCTTCAAGGCGCGAAATCCCTGCGCCTTGGCTCGGCCACGATCAACTACGCAACCGGGGAATATCTGGTCACTTCGCTCGACCTGCCGGTGACCTGGCGCGTGGTAGAAGCAAGCGCCGAAGCACCGCATCTTTGCCTGTCGCTCGCCATCGACAGTGAAAAGCTGGTTGATCTTCTCGGTCGCAGCGACATTCGCCGCGGCATTGCTCTCTCGGAAAACCAGTGGGGCATCAGCGTCAATACTGCGCCTGCCGGGCTGGTCGATGCGGTGATCAGGCTTTTGCGCCTCCTTGACAGCCCGGAAGATATTCCCGTGATGGCGCCGCTGATCGAACAGGAAATTCTCTATCGCCTGCTGACAGGCCCAAGCGGCGACCGTCTGATCAATATCGCCACAGTGGACAGTCAGGCCAACCGGATCGCGCGCGCCATCGGATGGCTGCGCCAGCATTTTGCGCTGCCTTTGCGCATCGAACAGTTGGCCGAGCATGTGAATATGAGCCCGTCGTCATTTCACCACCATTTCAAGTCGATCACGGCCATGACGCCGATCCAGTATCAAAAGCAGCTGCGCCTGAGCGAAGCGCGCCGGCTGATGCTGGTCGAGAGACTGGATGCCGGCACGGCTGGACACCGCGTGGGCTATCAAAGTCCTTCGCAATTCAGCCGTGAATATAGCCGCCTCTATGGCAATCCGCCGGTTCGCGATATCGAGGCCGCCTAAAAACATTACAAAATTTGTTCAAACGTCTTCGCCATCGGCATGCTTTGCTTGCTGTTGCTGTCGTATTCCCTATCTATAACCGGGGCGGGTCGATGCATGCATGATGGTGAAGATGATGAATACAAACGTCCAGGGCTTCTCAAATCCAGAGCGAAACTTTTCCGTTCCGGCCAATGAAGTCGAACGGCTCGAAAGCGTTCGCAGCCTTGTCTCCCTTTCGAGCATCGGTTTGCCTGAACTCGACACGCTTGTCGGTCTCGTCAAGGACGCGTTTGGCGCGAGCACATCCGCCCTCAACATCGTCGATCAGGACTGGCAACGCGTCGCGGCCAATGCCGGGCAGCAAGTCAGCAGCTGCCCGCGCGAGATGACCGCTTGCACATTCGTGGTTGAAAGCGGCAAGAGCTTTGTGGTCGAAGACATGGTTGAAGACCGCTTCTTCTGCACCATGCCCTATGTCACCGGCGAACCGCTTTTCCGGTTCTATGCCGGCGCGCCGGTTTCGGTCGATGCGGGCCTGACGGTTGGCTCGCTTTGCATTCTCGACAACAAACCCCGGCATATTTCCCAGAGCGATCTGGCCAAGCTTGAAGACTTTGCACGCGTTGCGAGCGGCCTTCTGCGCCTGCAAAAGACCAACAAGTTCCTCAATGACGATTCCATTGCGCTCAAGCGTCTGGCCCTGACCGACCGGTTGACCAAACTCTACAATCGCGGCGCGCTTTACGAGCTGGCAATCCCGATGATCGAGGATGCGCTGAAGAACGGCAGATCGGTTGGGGCGCTGTTGATCGATCTCGACCGCTTCAAGGCCGTGAACGACACACATGGACATATTATGGGCGACGCACTGCTGATCGAGGCCGCGCGGCGTCTGCGCTCTGCCCTTGGGGCCGACGATCTGCCGGTACGGGTCGGCGGCGATGAATTCGCGGTTGTTCTGCCCAATGCAAACGGCCAAAACGAAATTGAAGCCGTCGCGGCAAAGATCGTGGCAGCCTTCCGCGAGCCCTTCATCATTAACGGCATTGTTCTGGATGTCTCCGCCAGTATCGGCGCTGTTGTCGCGCCACGCGACGGCCTCACGCCGCAGGATCTGGCGCGCAATGCCGACATCGCGCTTTACGAGGCGAAGGGCAAGGGACGCAACTGTTACAGCGTCTTTGCCGCAGCAAACTGATCTGAGCCCTCTATCCAAAACACCGCAACCGATCAGAACTGACCGGTTGCGGTGCTTTCATTTCAGGTTTTTCAGTCGAAAAACTGGTTCCGCGGCCGCGGCAGTCCGAGATGATCGCGCAGGGTAGAACCCTCATAGTCGCTACGGAAAATATTGCGCCGCTGCAATTCCGGCACCAGCTTTTCCACCACATCGTCCAGCCCTTGCGGCACGAATGGAAACACCACCGTAAAGCCATCACAACCGGCCTCGTCCAGCCATTGCTGCATCTCGTCGGCGACACTTTCGGGCGTTCCCACGAAAGCGAGACCCGAATAGCCGCCATAACGTTGGGCAAGCTGGCGCACCGTCAGGTTTTCTTCGCGTGCCAGCTTCAACACCTGTTCCTGGCTCGACTTGCTGGCATTGGTGTCAGGAAGTTCCGGCAGATAGGAATCCGGATCGAGACCGGACACATCGTGCCCGATGGCAATCGACAGCGACGCAATGGCGCTGTGGTAATGAACCAGACTGTCGAGCTTTGCGCGTTTTTCCTTTGCGTCGGCAACCGTCTCACCAATGACGATAAAGGCGGCAGGCAATATTTTGAGGTGGTCCGGATTTCGCCCGACAGCAGCAACGCGGCTCTTCAGGTCGGCATAGAGTTTCTTGGCATCGGACAATCCACGCGGCGCGCAGAAAACAACCTCGGCTGTCTCGGCGGCCAGCTGCCGTCCCGGTTCCGACTGCCCCGCCTGCACGATCACCGGCCAGCCTTGCACCGGGCGCGCAATATTGAGCGGCCCGCGCACGTTGAAATCGTCGCCCTTGTGGTCAAGGACATGCATCCGCGACGGGTCGAAATAGATGCCGGATTGCTGATCACGCAGGAATGCGTCATCGGCAAAGCTGTCCCACAATCCCGTCACGACATCGAAGAATTCACGCGCGCGCTTGTAGCGTTCATCGTGAACGAGATGCTCCTCTTTGCCAAAATTGAGCGCCGCATCCGGGTTGGAGGTCGTGACGATGTTCCACGCCGCCCGCCCCTGACTGATATGATCGAGCGAGGCAAAGCGCCGGGCGATATGGTAAGGCTCGTCGAAGGTTGTGGACGCCGTTGCGGCCAGACCGATCTTGTCTGTCACAGCCGCCAGCGCTGACAGCAGGGTGAACGGTTCAAAAGACGTGACGGTGTGGCTGCGCTTCAGCGCCTCTTCCGGCATGTTGAGCACGGCCAGATGGTCGGCCATGAAGAAAGCATCGAACTTGGCGGCTTCAAGCTTCAGCGCAAAAGACTTCAGATGGTAGAAATTGAAATTGGCGTCGGGATAGGCTCCCGGATATCGCCATGCGCCGGTGTGCAGACTGACGGGGCGCATGAAGGCGGTAAGGTGTAACTGTCGTGTCATTCGTTCATTCCCGAAGCAGTTTCGAACCCCAATTTTAAGGGGCTTGATCCCACAACGGCAAGCACGACCTGTTTCCACCGACCGGCGCAATTGCGCAACATTTTGTTATCGGTAGGGGGGCCTGTAGCAATCGCGACCTGATCGATTTGCAATTCGAAACAGGGCGTAAAAGGCCCGCCCCGATTTCGCGGGGCGGGTTTTCAATCAACGATTGAATCTTACTTTTCGATGGTGCGGTTCCAGCGGCTGTTGAGCTGCTGGCGGCCTTCATTGACGGCGTCCCAATCGAGCGTGTTTGCGGTTTGCATATAACCGCGGAACGCATCAAGTTTGGCCTGTGCTTCCGGCGTACCGGCCTTGGCCTTCTCGTTCGACGGGATGACATTGCCATGATCGAGCGCTTTGCTCTGCGCATCGGCAGACAGCAGATAATGCGCCAGCTTCTGGCTCAGTTCAGGCTCGCTGTTGCCTGCCAGCACGCATTCTGTCACGGCGAGAACGACCGAACCTTCCTTCGGCTGTGCATATTCAACCGGAATGCCCTTGTCCTTCAGGTTGTTCACGCCGGTTGGCGTCAGCGGGAAGATTGCGGCTTCACCGGTCTGGACCATTTCCGAAATCTTGGCCGACGACGGGATATACTCCAAAACATTCTTGCCGATCATGTCGGGGAACTTCTCGAAGCCCGGCTCGAGGTTCTTGTCGTCGCCGCCCTGAATGCGGTTGAACATCAGGAATGCATGCAGACCGAAAGTCGAGGCCGAAGCCGACTGGAACACGACGGCATTGGCATATTTTTCGTCAGCGAAGTCCATCCACGAGGTCGGCGCAGCCCAACCCTTTTCGTCGAAAAGCTTCTTGTTATAGGCAATGCCGGTCATGCCCATATCGACGCCGATGGCCATATCATCCTTGATGCGGGCGGCGGGCTGGATATCGGCCAGAACCGGATCGCCGGAGATTTTCTGGCACAGGCCGCCATTGATTGCGCGAACCATCACGCCATCGTCAAGCAGCATGACATGCATCTGCGGATTGTCCTTCTGGGCGGTGGCCTTGGCGAGAATGTCAGCCGACGTGCCCGGCACGACCACGACTTTCACGTCATTGGCTTTTTCGAATTCCGGCAGGACGTGCTCGGTATAAGCCTTTTCCATATTGCCGCCATTCATGCCGATATAGAGCGTCTTCGTTTCTGCCGATGCGGCGGAAGCGAAAGCGACCGACAGGCCAAGCGCGGCTGCAACGGTTTTCGTAATCCGGTTGGTGTTCATGCTACTCCCCTTTGTGGTTTGAGGTTGGATTGTTTTCGGGCGCAAAACGGTCGATGGCGAAAGCGCCGATCGGCGTTTTCGTTTCTCCGCTCACGGCGAAATCGGCCAGCACGGCTCCGACCCCCGGCCCGGTTTGAAAACCGGCGCCGCAGAAACCGAAGGCGTGATAGAGATTTTTGACCCGGCTGCTTGGCCCGATCACCGGATTTCCATCCGGCATTTCGGCCTCGGTGCCAGACCAGAAGCGGATAACCTGGGCATTTTTCAGGTGCGGAAAGAGTTCGATGGCGCGCAACATCACCGATGACGCCGCATTGACCGACGGACGCGAAAAATCCGGGTTCTCAAGCGGTGTGCCGCGCCCGCCGCCCATCACATAATTTCCACGCGTCACCTGACGTCCGTAAAAGCCGCCACCTTCTTCGCCAAGGCTCATCGGCAGGCGAAGCCGCATCGGCTCGGTCACGACCATGGATGGATAAACGCGTTTCAACGGAACAGGCTCACCGAACGAAGCCGCAAAACGGTCAGACCATGCACCGGCGCAATTGAAGAGCAGACGCGAGCGGATCTCGATCCGTTCACCCGCAAGATCGTCTCCCGCCAGAATGGCAAAGCCGTCGCCGGTCGTCTGCACGTCATGCACTGGCGTATTTTCCAGAACCGTTGCGCCCGCAGCCTTGGCAGCGCGTGCAAAAGCAGGCGACACAAGGCGCGGATTGGCGTGGCCGTCATCAGCACAAAGCGAGGCACCAGCCACATTACCGGGCAGCCATGGAAACCGATCCTTGACCGCATTGCCGCCGATTAGTTCCACCGCAAGGCCCAATGGGCGAACAGTCGCCGCATAGGCTTCCAGACTTGCAAAATGCTCCTCGGTGCGCGCCAGTTTCAAATGGCCGCTGCGGATATATTCACCGTCGATGCCAATCAGCTCCGGCAGCCGCGCCCATATTTCATGCGCGCGCTGGGACAAAGCGATCTGCTCGGGCGCACGGCCCTGCCTGCGCACACCGCCATAGTTGACGCCGCTTGCCTGCGCGCCGCAAAAGCCCTTGTCGAGCAGGATAACCGACAGGCCAGCCTGACGCATGAAAAGCGCTGCGGAACCACCGACGATGCCGCCGCCAATAATGACCGCATCGGCCTGAAGACGCTGGCTCATGACGCAACGTCCTCTCTGGCCGCAGCGCCAAAACCGAGCGGGATCGGCTTGACCGGTGCCTGGGCGCGGATGCGTCCGCCATCAGCGGGTGACGTGTCGCGCATGGAAGCCAGAAGTTCCGCTGCCGCTGCCGAACACATACGGCCCTGACAGCGCCCCATGCCAACCCGACTCAAGGCCTTGAGGCGATTGATTTCCTGCGTGTCGCCTGCGCCGATCACATCCCGCGCTGCGCCAAGGCTGATCTCTTCGCAACGGCAAAGCGTGACATCGCCTGCCACCGTCTGGAACCAGTCGAGCGGAAATGGAAATGCCTTTTCGACAATCAGACGTTCGCGATAAATGCCATCGAGTTTGCGAATGAGACGCTGTTCGGTCCCGTTATCGAATGGCAATCCAAGATCGCGAAGAAGCGCGATAGCGGCCAGCTGACCACGAATTTCGGCGGCATCTGCACCGGCGATACCAGCACCATCACCGGCGACATAGACGCCGATGCGGCTGGTGCGGCCATGCTTGTCCGTCATCGGCAACCAGGCGCGGTCGCGGTCCTCGAAGCGGAAATCACAACCGGCAAGATCGGCAAGCTGCGTTTCCGGGCGGAGCGCAAAACCATAGGCCAGCGCATCGCAGGCCACTTCGTGCTCGCTCTTGCCCGTGCGATAACGCACACCTTCGACATGGTCGTCGCCCAGCACGCAATCGGGCCGAACATCATAGTGGATCGGAACGCCCGCCAGTTTCAGACGCAGGCCGTAATAGGCCCCAAGCGCCACGATGCGCGGCGCGTGCAGCGCCAGATGCGCGAGATGAAACTTGGCAGCAAAGGGCGCCGTATCCAGAACAGCCGCCACTTTGGCGCCTGCATGGTGATACTGCCAAGCCACCAGATAAAGCAGTGGGCCGGAACCCATGAACACGACGCGTTCACCAACGGTGCAGCCTTGCGCCTTGAGCGCAGTCTGCGATGCGCCAAGCGTATAGACGCCGGGCTTTGTCCAGCCCTTGAAGGGAAGCACACGATCCGTTGCGCCGGTTGCAAGAATGAGATGGCTATAGGACAGCTGACCATGCACGCCATCCGTCAGGAGATCGAGATGATCCCCATCGTTGCGCGAAATATTCCAGACCAGCGTTTCCGGGCGATAATCGATAGAGCCGCGCAACGTGTCGAATGTCGTGTGCAGCGCTTCGGCCTTGGGAGCCTCGGAACCATAACGGCTGCGATAGCTGCGCCCGTCATCAATCGGCGGGCGGCGATAAATCTGCCCGCCGGAGCGCATGCCTTCGTCCAACACGACAGGCCGAAGACCAGCCTTGACGAGAATTTCAGCGGCGCGAATGCCCGCAGGCCCTGCGCCGACAATGACGGGTGCCAGGAGAGGGGACGCAACAGCGCTCATATCGAAGGCTCCGTCACAAACGCCATGCCTTCTTCCAGCAATGTTGTGCAGGCGCGCAACCGGCGACCTTCCGCCGTCATGACATGGCAGTCCTGACAAGCGCCGATCAGGCAGAAACCTGCGCGCGGTTCGCCGGTGAATTCGGTATGACGCAGCTTTCCCTGCACCGACAGAATGGCGGTCAGCACGGTGTCGCCACGGCGTCCTTCGCAGGGCACGCCGTCAAGCGAGAAGCTGAGCGGCTGTTCGGCCAGCCGATACCGTCTGCGGAACTGGGCCGCCGAAGGTGAAACCGGGATCGTCATGATCGGATCAGCCCTTGCCTACCAGAAGACGATCGAGGCCGAACATGCGGTCAATGATGATCATGGTGACGGTCGCGACGAGGATCATCAAGGCGGAGACCGCAGCCATCATCGGATCGATGGATTCGCTTGCATACATATACATGCGGACCGGCAGCGTGACCGTCGAGGGCGACGTGACGAAGATCGACATGGTCAACTCATCAAAGGAATTGATGAAGGCAAGCAGCCAGCCGCCCGACAGACCCGGCAGCAAAAGCGGCAAGGTGATGCGGCGGAACACTGTCCATTCGCCCGCGCCGAGTGTCCGTGCGGCATTTTCTGCATTGCGGTCCATGCTGCCGAGCGAAGCGAGTATGAGGCGCAGCGCATAAGGCGTAATCACAATGGAATGCGCGGCAACCAGCCAGACGAATGAACCCGTGAAGCCCATCAGGGAGAACAGGCGCAGGAATGCGACGCCCAGCACCAGATGCGGAATGATCAGCGGCGACAGAAACAGCGCATTGAGCGCATCGCGGCCACGGAAATTATATTGCGCAATGGCAAGCCCGGACGGCACCGCCAGCAATGTGGAAATCGTGGCCGAGAAGAAGGCGAGCTTCACGCTGTTATAGAACGACGTCATAAAGTCGTTATGCTCGAACACAGCCTTGAACCAGCGAAGCGAAAGGCCGTTCCATGGCATGGTCAGCGTGTTTTCCGGGGTGAAAGCCACCAGACACACCACCAGCATCGGCGCCAGCATGAAGATGACGACCAGTGTGTGGAAGAAAAGGGCGAAAGGACCGTTCTTGACCATGGTGCTTACCCCAGTTTCTTCTTGGCCTGCCCTTCGAGCAGGCGATTATAGGCGATCATGATGATGAGATTGGCCACCAGAACGATGATGGCGATGGCTGCACCCAGCGGCCAGTTCAGCTCGATCAGGAATTCGTCATAGACAACGGTAGCCGCCATCTTGAGACGGCGTCCGCCGAGCAGGCCCGGAATGGCAAACGAACTTGCCGACAGGGCGAAGACGATGAGGCTGCCCGAAAGAATGCCCAGCACGGCCTGCGGGAACACCACGCGGCGCAATGCTGTCAGGCGCGATGCACCAAGCGTAAGCGCAGCCGCTTCCACCGACGGGTCGAGCTTTTGCAGCACGGTCCAGACCGGGATCACCATGAAGGGCAGCATGATATGCACCAGACCGATCACAATGGCGGTCTCGCTATAAAGGATCTGCGTCGTCGGCAGGCCGACCAGCTGCAGCAGGCTGTTCACCAGACCGTTGCGTCCGAGAAGCATGCTCCAGCCGAAGGTGCGCACCACGACCGAAACCAGAAGCGGTCCGATGATCACCAGCAGGAAGATGGAGCGCCATGGCTTGCGCATATTGGAGAGAATATAGGCTTCCGGCACGCCAATCAGCACCGTGATGACGGTTGTTATGAGCGCCAGCTTGAGCGTCCGCCAGAAGATCGACAGGTAATAAGGGTCTTTGAGAACCTGCACGTAATTGGCGAGCGAATAGACGTTCTCGATGCCCTTGTCATAGCTGTAGCTATTGAACGACAGCAGGATCGTCAGCCCCAGCGGCAAAAGCACCAGCGCGAAGAAAAGCAGCGTCGACGGCCCGGCCAGGAAAAGCGGCATCAGATTGCGCGCTTCCTTCGGGGCTGCGGATGTATCCTCTGAGATCACGGAAGCCATGCTCAGTTCACCCCTGCGGTGAGGATACGGCAGTCTTCATGGTTCCAGTTGAGGCCGACCTGCGTGCCTTCGGCTGGCGGCGGATTGCCGAGATTGGGCAGTGCCACCGAAAGCGGGCCTGCTGCCGTATTGACCCCGAGCAACCACTGGCTACCCATGAAATAGCGCGTTGCGACTTCACCGGCGATATGGCCCTCGCCGTCATTCACGAGCTGCACTTTTTCCGGACGGATAAACACCGAAACATCGCCGGAAAGCTTGGTTTCGCCCGCCGGGAAGCGGATGGCCGTGCCCGCAAGCGCGATCATCTCGCCCTCGGCGCGCGCCTTGAGGAAGTTGGACTTGCCGACAAAATTGGAAATGAAATGGTTGTGCGGATGCTCGTAGAGCTTGTACGGCGCATCGACCTGCGTGATGAGACCCTTTTCCATGACCACAATGCGGTCGCTGATCGACAGCGCTTCGGCCTGATCATGGGTCACCATGATGGTGGTGATGCCGACGGTGCGCTGAATGCGGCGCAGCTCGAACTGCATTTCTTCGCGCAGCTGCGCGTCAAGATTGGAGAGCGGCTCGTCCAAGAGCAGCACGGGCGGATTGATGACCAGCGCGCGGGCAATCGCAACACGCTGGCGCTGACCGCCCGACATCTCGCGCGGATAGCGATCCGCCAGAGCGCCAAGATGCACAAGTTCCAGCACCTCGCGCACACGCTTTTCGCGCTCGGCCTTGGCCACATTGCGCATTTCAAGACCGAAACTGACATTCTGCGCCACCGTCATATGCGGAAACAGCGCATAGCTCTGGAAGACGACGCCGAGTTCGCGCTTGGCCGGGGCCAGCCGGGTAATATCGCGACCATCAAGCGTGATCGAACCGGCGGTTGGCGGCACCAGTCCGGCGATCATCTGCAAGGTGGTGGTCTTGCCGCAGCCGGAAGGGCCGAGCAGCGAAATGAACTCGCCCTTTTCAATCGTCAGATTGAATTTATCGACAGCCGCGAACTTGCCGTAGTGGCGGGAAATTCCGGAAAGGGTCAAAAAGCTCATTGCGTCTCCCTCTCGGCCTGACTTCCGCAGAAATGTGCGGGGGAGCGGAAGCGCCGTGATGTTGTCTCACGTCGCCTCTTTACAGGGCTGGCTGGCGGGGCGGTCATTCATGCTCGGTTGCGCAGCAACACTTTATTGGCCAGCCGCTTTCGCGGCTGCATCGTTCCCTGAACAACGCCTGAAGCAAAACCGCCGATCCGTTTGCAGCACCTTTTCGGTGCCTTGCCGGACCTTCCCATTGGCGACGCTTTCAGATGGCAGAAAAAATTCTGCGATTACAAATTATAATTTTCAAATCCGGAAGAAATTATATACATCTTTTAAAATACAGAATTTGGAAGCAATTTTATGGATGATATATCAGAGAATTCGAAATCTGGCGCTGCTCTCAACTCAAGTCTGGTGAAGGCAATCCATATTTTGAAAGGTCTGGCCGTCAGCGCCGAGGACGGCGTGCGGCTGATCGATCTGGCCCGCGATCTCGAATTGAGCCAGCCATCCACCCATCGTCTGCTGAAGACATTGATTGCCGAAAACCTTGTCGAGCAGATCGCTGACAAGAAGGCCTATCGCCTGTCGCTGGAGTTTTTCGCCATGGCAGCGCAGGCCCGGCAACGCGACGGAATACTGAATATTGCGCGCCCGTCGCTGCTGCGGCTGTCGACCACGTTCAACGATACGGTTTTCCTGCTGGTGCGCAGCAATTTCGATGCTGTGTGTCTTGATCGTGTCGAGGGACCATTTCCGATCCGCTCCTATACCGGTGATATTGGCGGCAAGGTTCCGCTTGGCATCGGCCAGGGCAGTCTCGCCATTCTCGCCTTCCTGCCGGAAGAAGAGCGCGAAGCGATCATCCGCTTCAACATGCCCCGCATTCTGGACAAGTCCACCATCGACGAAGTTGATCTGCGTATCCTGATCGATGACGTGCGCAAGACAGGTGCTGCAACCTTCAACTTCAATATGATCGACGGCATGGCCGGCGTCGGCGTGCCCATTCTCGACCATAGCGGCGAAGCCGTGGCAGCCTTCAGCGTCGGCACGCTGGCCTCACGCCTGACCGAACAGCGGCTGCAAACCGTCGTGGAACTGCTGCGCCGGGAAGCGGCGATCATTTCCCACAAGATCAGCCCGTTCGATCCGAGCCTGCGCCAGCCCAATCAGGCGCTGGCAAATCGCAGATAGCGGCTAGAAGCTTTACTGCGCGCGGCGCACGGTTTCAGACGGAAGATAGCCGAAACGCTGGCGGTAATCGGCCGAAAACAGGCCCATATGGTTGAACGCCCAGGCCATGGCGATGCGTGTAATATCGCCGGGCCCGGCATATCCACGGGCAAGCTCTGCATGCACCTTGTCCAGCCGCATATTCTTGAACACGCCGAGCGGCGTGTTGCCCCGGACACTGCGGAAGGTGCGGTGCAAGGTACGGGCACTGGTGCCCGTTGCGTCGACAAGCTCCTGCAAGGTCAGTTGCTTGTCGAGATTGTCGAGCATGAATTTTTCAGCGCGCTGGACATAGCTCGGCACCGCGCTCATCATCGGTCTCGCGCGTGGCTGTGTATCCAGCGCCGCCGCAAGCGACGCCATCAAGCTGTCTTCCAGCCGCTCCGACAGACCGCCATGGAAGAAGGCTTCCTTGTCCTTCTCGATCTCGTTCATGACGAAATGCGCCAGCTGATAGAAGGCATGGCCAACCGGGGTGTCAAACGAGACAACCCGCTTGTTATGGGTGAACTGCTCGATGAATTCCTTGCCGCCCAGAATATCGATCTGGGTATCGTTCAGGCTGAAGATCAGCATGCGCGTGGACGGGTGAAACTCAAGGTCGATTGCCGAATGCGCGTCGACCAGCTGGGCATTCATGCCCGACTGATACAGCAGCTCGTCACCGCGCCGGTCGCGCGAAACGAAGATGCCCTGCAACGGAACCTGCAACAAAGTCATATCGTTATGCGCTTCAACTTCGATGCGGGCGTGGCCGCCAATGCGGATCGCCGTCAGGCCGAAGGGCCGCATGCGCCCGTGGGCGACTTCCGTGCGATAGGTCCGGCTGGATTTTTTCGAGATGCGGCAAGGCCGGAGCAGCCCGGACATGGTGTCCTGGAACGAATCGATGGACGGCGAAAGCCGGTGCATATAGCTCGTAGTCAGCATCACGATATTCCCCGTATCTCATTTAGAGAGCATTTTATTTTAAGATTAAAGTATCATGCCGTAGCGAGAGCGCAAGCACCGTGAAAATTTTGCCGGAAAACGCGTTTCTGGCGGTTTCCTGTTAGGGATGGCGATTTGGTGATAGACAGCACCATTCCCGCTTTTATCGTTGGTCCCAGGCGCCAGAGAGCAGCCACGAAAAGGAACCGCGAATGAAAGCGATTATCGTCGGAGGAGGCATCGGCGGCCTCACCATGGCACTGATGCTGCATACACGGGGCATTGATTGCCAGATTTTCGAAGCAGCACCTGAAGTCCGCGAATTGGGCGTTGGTATCAACGTCCTTCCGCACGCCATCCGCGAACTGGCTGAGATCGGTCTTCTGCCAGCACTCGACGCCACCGGCATCCGCACGCGCGAGCTGATTTACGCCACACGGCAGGGCCAGGAAATCTGGCGCGAACCGCGCGGCGTGGATGCAGGCTATGATGTGCCGCAGTTTTCCATTCATCGCGGCTATTTGCAGAAACTGCTCTATGATGCCGTGATTGAACGTCTCGGCCCAGACGCCATCGTCGCCAACCAGCGCTGTGTCGGCTATGCCCAGAGCGAAGGTTCGGCGACAGTGCATTTCGCCGAAGGGTCGAAGATCGCTTCTGCAACTGGCGACATTGTCATCGGCGCGGATGGTATTCACTCCGTCATCCGGCATCAGATGTTCCCGAACGAAGCGGGGCTTAAATGGAACGGCGTCATGATGTGGCGCGGCGCGGTTGAAAGCGACCCGTTCCTTGACGGTCGCACAATGATCGTCGCGGGCGGCTTCACCTATAAGCTGGTGCTTTACCCAATTGCCAAGGGCTCGACGCCCGGCAAAATCCTCAATAACTGGGTCGTCACCTATCGTCCGGGCGCCGACGGTTCGCCTGCGCCGAAGCGCGAGGATTGGAGCCGTCGTGGCACGCATGAAGAGCTGATGCCGCATGTCGAGAAATTCGGCATCAATGTGGTGGATCTCGCCGCGCTGGTGCGGGCAACCGATACATTCTTCGAATATCCCATGTGCGACCGCGATCCAGCCCGCTGGTGGACCGATGGCCGCGTGGCGCTGATCGGCGATGCCGCCCATCCGATGTATCCGGTCGGGTCCAACGGCGCGAGCCAGGCCATCATCGACGCACGCACGCTTGCCGATCATCTGGCCGCCGCCGAACACGGTCGCGCAGCGCTTGCCGCCTATCAGGCCATCCGGCTGCCCGCGACGGCGGAAATCGTCCGGCTTAACCGGCTGGGCGGTCCGGAAGGCGTCATCGATGAGGTCGAACGGCGCGCACCATCCGGTGTTGCCGATCTGGATGGCGTCATCAGCTTTGCCGAACGCGAGGCGATTGTTCGCGGCTATGCCGCAAAGGCAGGCTTTTCAACACAGCAGGTCAACCGGGAAGTAACCCGGGCGACGGCCTGAAAGCTTGCGTCTGAATAGTTTCTAAACGCGCATCTTTTCCGAAAACCGTTTCACACTTTTCGGGATGCGCTCACATGAAAGGGAATCCAAGTGACTGATCTTCCAGCTGGCGTGACCAAATCCGGTTCCTCTGTGGACGGTGTTGTCTGGCACATTCTGGGCCAGACCTATGTGCCCAAGCATGTCTGCGAAAGCTCCATGTCGTGGCATGCAACCTTCCCTCCCGGCACCTTCGTTCCGCCGCATATCCACACCACGCAGGAAGAATTCATCTATGTGCTGGAAGGCCGACTCGACCTGCTGCTCGACGGCAAGGACGCGGTTGCCGAAGCTGGCGATCTCGTCTGCCTGCCGCGCAACATATCGCACGGCATTTTCAACAAATCCGAACAGCCGGTGAAGTGCGTTTTCTGGGTTTCGCCAACCGCAAAACTCTGGGACCTGTTCGTTCGCATCAACAATGTCGGTGATCCAGCTGAAATAGTTCGCGTTGCACCGGCTCATGAGGTTGAATTTTTGCCCGCGCCAGCAGAATAATGCATCCGCCCGGCAGATGTATGGGAGTACATCTGCCGGGTATTAAGCATTTCGAGCAAAAGCGCTTCGCACTTTTGTGTCGGACAATGCGAAAGAAAAAGAAAACAAAGCAAAAATCTGCAATCGAGGTGGAACAATGAAAATTTCGACGAAAGCAGCCCTGGCGCTGCTCGCCGCAACCATGTTGAACGGAACCGCGCAGGCCGAAGACGGCAAGATCAAGATCGGTTTGATCTATACGCTAAGCGGGCCATCGGCCTTGCTGGGCGAACAGTCCCGCGACGGTTTTCTGCTCGCCATGGACAAGCTGGGCAACAAGCTCGGCGGCCTCGATGCTGAAATCATCGTTCAGGACGATGAGCAGAAGCCGGATATCGGCGTCAACAAGGTCCAGCAGATGATCCAGCGCGACAAGGTGGATTTCGTCATCGGGCCGATTTTCTCCAATGTCCTGAACGCAATCGTCAAGCCGGCAACTGAATCCGGTGCATTCCTGATCTCGACCAATGCAGGCACGTCCAATCTGGCCGGCAAGGACTGCAATCCCAATCTGTTCGTGACGTCCTATCAGAACGACCAGATGCATGAAGTTTCCGGCAAATATGCCGAAAAGCAGAATTACCAGCGCGTGTTCCTGATCGCCCCGAACTATCAGGCCGGCAAGGACGCGCTCGCCGGTTTCAAACACTCCTATAAGAACCAGGTCGCACAGGAAATCTATGTGCCGCTCGGCCAGCTGGATTATTCGGCGGAACTGGCGCAGATCGCCGCTGAACAGCCGGACGCGGTCTATGCTTTCCTGCCCGGCGGCATGGGCGTGAATTTCGTCAAGCAGTATCGTCAGGCCGGCCTTGAAGGCACGCCGTTCCTCTCGGCATTCACCGTGGACGAGACAACCTTGCCTGCGCAGCAGGATGCAGCGGTTGGCTTCTTCGCCGGTTCGAACTGGGCGCCGGATCTCGATTCCGCACCCGCCAAGGAATTCGCCGCCGCCTATGAGGCCAAGTTCAAGCGCATTCCGGCGACCTTTGCCGTACAGGCCTATGATGCCGCCATGCTGATCGATGCGGCGGTCAAACAGGTCAATGGCAATCTGGCCGACAAGGACGCCTTGCGGGCCGCCATGAAGGACGCAAAATTCACCTCGCCGCGCGGTGAATTCAGCTTTGGCGACAACCACTTTCCGATCCAGAATTTCTACCTGACCAAAGTCGTCAAGCGCGATGACGGCCAGTTCGCCACGTCCTACGTTGAAACGGTCTTCAACGACTACAAGGACAACTACGCAGCTGAATGCAAGATGTAACCCGGTGGAAGAAGGGCGCTCCGATGAGCCCAGTCTTCTCAATTTCCAAGTCTGAAACAGTTCACGCCAGCCCGTCTGGCGTGAACCGGGCTTCAGTACAACGAGTTCCGGACATCCCCCATGCTCAATCTTTTTCTGCTGCAGTCCCTTAACGGGATTCAGTTTGGCATTTTGCTCTTTCTCGTCGCCGCCGGGCTGACGCTGATCTTCGGCGTCATGGACCTCATCAATCTGGCGCATGGCGTTCTTTATATGGTCGGCGCCTATCTGACCGCGACCTTCACTGCCATGACCGGCAGTTTCTTCTACGGCATCCTGATCGCCCTTCCCGTCACGCTTGTCATCGGCATCGTGCTGGAAGTGCTGGTCTTTCGACGATTATACGAACGCAGCCATCTCGATCAGGTTCTGGCGACTTTCGGCCTGATCCTGATCGTGAATGAACTGGTGAAGATCATCTGGGGCGCAGCGCCGCTCAGCGTGCCGATGCCCGAATCCCTGTCTGGCTCCATCCAGCTTTTTGGAAACCTGCGCTATCCCGTCTATCGCCTGCTGATCATTGCGGCTGGCCTTCTCACGGCGGCAGGTCTCTATGTCCTTGTCAATCACACGCGCATCGGCATGCTGCTGCGCGCCGGAGCAACCAATGGCGATATGGTCTCGGCGCTCGGCATCAATATCCGTCGCCTGTTCATGGTGGTCTTCGGACTTGGCGCAATGCTTGCCGGTTTTGCTGGCGGCATGGTCTCCCCCATCCTCTCGGTCGATCCGGGCATGGGCGATTCCATCCTGATCCTCACCTTCGTCGTCATCGTGATCGGCGGCGTCGGTTCGGTGCGCGGCGCTTTTGTTGCGGCCATCGCTGTCGGCCTCGTCGATACGCTCGGCCGCACCTTCGGGCCTATGCTGCTCCGCAATCTGCTCGATCCGGCCGCCGCTTCCCAGATGGGCCGCACGCTGGTGCCGATGCTCACCTATATTCTGATGGCAGCCGTGCTCTATTTCCGCCCGACCGGTCTCTTCCCGGCACAGGGAGGAACGCGATGAGCGAGATTACCCATAACAGCACCCGCGATACCGCTATGCCGGAAAAGGTCAAAAACCGACCATCGCCTTTGCTGGATGCAGGCCCGTGGCTGGTCTTCGCCGCCTTTGCAATCGTTCCGCTTCTTGCGTCCGCTCTCGGCGACAGCTTTCTTCTGGTGATCGTCACCCGCATCATGATCTTTGCGCTGGCAGCGCTTTCGCTCAACTTCATCATGGGTTACGGCGCGCTCGTCTCGTTTGGTCATGCGGCCTATATCGGGATCGGCGCTTATGCGGTCGGCATCCTGTCCAGCTATGGCATCGATGATCTTATCCTTCAGCTGGTCGCGGCTGTTGTCGCCGCAGCGATCTTCGCCTTCGTCACAGGCTATATTTCGCTGAGAACCAGCGGCGTCTATTTCATCATGATCACGCTGGCCTTTGGTCAGATGGCCTTCTTCTTCATGGTGTCCCTGTCGGCCTTTGGCGGCGATGATGGAATGACGCTGTCGTCGCGTTCCACGCTGTTCGGCAACACGCTGCTTTCCGGCAATCTGGTGCTATTCTATTTCGTGCTGGCGCTGCTTGTCGGGGCGTTTCTCACCTTCCGCATGCTGGTGCATTCAAGGTTCGGTCGCGTGCTGCGCGGAACGCGGGATAATCCGGTGCGTATGCGCGCCATCGGCTTCTCGCCCTTCTCGTTTCAGCTCACCGCCTATGTCATCGCCGGTGTGGCGGCGGCCATTGCAGGTGTTCTGCTGGCCAACCAGATCCAGTTCGTTTCACCTGCCTTCATGAGCTGGCAGCGCTCCGGCGAACTGATCGTCATGGTCGTGCTGGGCGGCATGGGCACGCTGATCGGCCCGGTCCTCGGCGCAACGGCCTTCATCGTGCTGGAAGAAGTACTGGCTCACTTTTCCGAGCACTGGAAACTCGGCCTCGGCCTTTTCCTCGTTCTCGTCGTGCTGTTCAGCCGCGACGGTATTGGCGGACTGATCCGCAAGCTGCGTGGAGGTTCCGATGTCGGATGAACTTCTTCAGGTCCATGACCTGCACAAAAGCTTTGGCGCGCTCAAGGTCACGGACGGTGTCAATCTCACCGTCAAACGCGGCGAAATTTACGCGCTGATCGGCCCGAACGGCGCAGGCAAGACCACATTGATCCACCAGCTTTCGGGCAATCTGAAAAGCGACCGTGGCTCGGTGATTTTCAATGGCCGCGATATTTCCAGTCTCGCCATGCCCGATCGTGTTCATCTGGGGCTTGCGCGCTCGTTCCAGATCACCTCGGTTCTGGAGGGCTTCAGCGTGCTGGAAAATGTTGCGCTGGCCGTTCAGGCGCGATCAGGCTCAAGCTTCCGCTTCTTTCAGGCGGCAAGCAAGGAAGCCGGGATCAACGAGCAAGCCATGGCAGCACTCGCCCGCGTGCGGCTGGACGACCGCGCCCATCGCCGGGCCGGAGCGCTTTCTCATGGCGAAAAGCGCCAGCTTGAGATTGCCATCGCGCTCGCCACCGAAGCGCAGATGCTGTTGCTCGACGAGCCACTGGCTGGCACCAGCCACGAGGAATCCGTGGTGCTGGTCGAGTTGATGCGCTCACTGCGCCAGACCCATACGCTGGTTCTGATCGAGCATGACATGGATGCCGTTTTCTCGCTGGCTGATCAGGTGAGTGTGCTTGTCTACGGGCGCGTGATCGCATCCGGAACACCCGACGCCGTGCGCTCCGATCCGGACGTGCGCGCCGCCTATCTCGGTGAAGAGGAGGCCGCATAATGCTGAAAGTCGAAGGGCTCCAGAACGCCTATGGCCAGTCCCGCATTCTGTTCGGCATCGACTTTGAAGTCGGAGCGGGAGAGGTCGTTACGATCCTCGGCAGAAACGGCATGGGCAAAACCACAACCATCAAGTCGATCTTCGGCTTGCTGCCACCGAAGGGCGGCAAGGTTTTCGTCAATGGCCAGGATGTTACCGGCAAGCCGCCCCATGCGATTGCACGCGAGGGGCTGGGGCTGGTGCCGGAAGGGCGGCAGATATTTCCAACGCTCAGCGTTGAGGAAAACCTGTTGGCCACCCGGCGCTCGGATGCCCGCTCGTCCAAATGGACGCTGGAGAGCATCTACCGGATGTTCCCGCGCCTGAAAGAACGGCGGCGCAATATGGGCAACCAGCTTTCCGGCGGTGAGCAGCAGATGCTGGCCGTTGGCCGCGCCCTGATGACCAATCCGAAAATGGTCGTGCTGGACGAGGCGACGGAAGGATTGTCGCCGCTGATGCGCGAAGAGATCTGGTCCTGCCTGCGCAACATCAAGGATGAGGGCGAAGCGATCCTCGTCATCGACAAGAATGTCGATGCGCTGGCGCGCTTTGCAGACCGTCACGTGGTTATCGAAAAAGGTCGTGTGGTGTGGAGCGGTGACAACGCCGCGCTGTTGAACACCCCGGACATAAAGGAACGTTACTTGCACGTTTGACCGGGAGAACATCCCGAAACAGGCGATGCGCCTTTCGGACAAAATGTCCGTAAAAACAAATAGTTAGAACGGCTACAACGGTTCAGCCTCCACTGATGCCGCTCTAGCAGCCGAACGTAAACTGGCATTGACAGGAGAAGAGCATGCACCCCAGCGCTCATGTGGACACATTCGTTCTGGATAATCTCCCGGCTGCGGAACTTCTACCGGATATCATCAACCTCGACGAACTCGGCTACCCGGAACAGCTGAACGCGACCTATGAACTGGTGGATGCGCATCTGGCAAACGGCAAAGGCGACCGCATCGCCTTGCAGGCGCCGGGCGTGCGCTGGACCTATCGCGATCTTGCCGCCATGATCAACAAGATCGCCAATGTGCTGACCGACAAGCTCGGCATGAAAACCGGCAACCGCGTCATGATCCGCTCGGGCAATAACCCGACCAAGATTGCGCTTTATCTGGCGATCATCAAGGCAGGTGGTGTCGTCGTGGCGACCATGCCGCTTTTGCGCGCCCGGGAGCTGGTCCAGATCATCGACAAGGCCGAGATCAGCATCGCCTTTTGCGATCACGCGCTGATCGGCGAAATGCAAAATGCCGTGGCGCAGACCAGCTTCGTCAAGACACTGGTGACCTGGGAGGACAATGCGGGCGGTGAACTTGGCGCATTGCTGGCCGATGCATCCAGCGCTTTCGATGCAGTGGCAACGCGGGCGGATGATCCCTGCCTGCTCGGCTTCACATCCGGCACCACGGGCTTGCCGAAAGCGACGATCCATTTTCACCGCGACCTGCTGATCATCTGCGACTGCTATGCGCACCACATATTGGACGCGACGGAAGACGATATCTTCATCGGCTCGCCGCCGCTGGCTTTCACATTCGGTCTTGGCGGACTGGTTCTCTTTCCATTCAGGATTGGTGCTTCGACAGCACTTCCGGCAAAGACCGCGCCCCATGATCTGGCGCTCGCCATCGGCGAATATAAGCCGACTGTCTGTTTTACCGCGCCGACGGCCTATCGCGCCATGCTTTCGAAAATTGATCAATATGATCTGTCTTCACTGCGCAAATGCGTTTCAGCCGGTGAAGCCTTGCCGCTCCCCACTTTCGAAGCGTGGAAGCGCGCGACCGGGCTTTCGCTGGCAGACGGCATCGGTGCAACGGAAATGCTGCATATTTTCATTTCCGCGCCGGAAAACGACATTCGTCCCGGCGCGACCGGCAAGCCAATCCCCGGCTATGAAGCACGCGTCATCGATGACAACGGGCAGGAATGCGCGCCCGGCACCCCCGGACGCCTTGCCGTTCGCGGGCCGCTCGGCTGCAAATATCTGGCCGATCCGCGCCAGACCAAATATGTCGAGAACGGCTGGAACATCACCGGCGATACCTATGTCATGGATGAGGACGGCTACTTCTGGTATCAGGCCCGCAACGACGACATGATCGTTTCCGCCGGATACAATATTGCCGGACCGGAGGTCGAGGCCAGCCTGCTCGCGCATCCGGCTGTGGCGGAATGCGGCGTGGTGGCAGCGCCGGATGAGGAACGGGGCTGCATCGTAAAAGCCTATGTGGTGCTGAACGAGGGCTATAATGGCGATGCGAGCTTGCAGGAAACACTGCAACGCCATGTCAAAAGCGAACTCGCACCCTATAAATATCCGCGCCTGATATGCTGGGTTTCCAGCCTGCCCAAGACAGAATCCGGAAAATTGCAGCGATCCGCCCTGCGCGCGCAGGCGGCAACCGAAGCCCGCGCCTGACGCGGCTTCACGCATGAAACATGCAGGAGACTTCAGTGCTTCAAGATTTCGATACCGCCTATGACAACATGAAAGCCATCAGCGATTCCGCCACGTATCCGCCCCGCTGGGCGGAACTGGCCTCCGGCTTTCGCGCAAAAATGCGCGATCAGGGCCGCCTGATCCCTGACATCGCTTATGCCGAGGGTGCGCGCAACCATTACGATCTCTTCCTGCCGGAAAGCACGGCCAAGGGTACGCTCGTCTATGTTCATGGCGGCTATTGGAAGGGGCTGGACAAAAGCTTCTGGTCGCATCTGGCGCAGGGAGCGCTCACGCGCGGTTATCGCGTGGCCATGCCGAGCTATACGCTGTGCCCCGAAGCGCGGATTTCCGGCATCACGCTGGAAATCGGTCGCTTTGTCGACCGGCTGGCGCAGGAAGTGGACGGCGACATTGCGCTGACCGGCCATTCCGCAGGCGGCCATCTGGTCAGCCGCATGGCTTGCGAGAACGCACCCATTGCGGCGGCAACAGCGGAACGGATCAGCCGTGTTCTTTCGATCAGCGGGTTACATGATTTGCGCCCGCTGCTCAAAACCGCGATGAACGACATTTTCCACATGGATGCGGAAGAAGCCGTCGCAGAAAGCGCCATGCTACAGCGCCCACGCGCTGATATTGCCGTGCATTGCTGTGTCGGCGGTGACGAACTGATGGAATTCCGGCGGCAAAATGCGTTGCTGGCAAACATCTGGTACGGATTGGGGACCGAGACCAGCGCCTGGGAAATCGACGGCACGCATCATTGCAATGTGATCGACACGCTGTGCGATCCCGAAAGCCGCGCCGTTAAATTTCTCTGTCCGTAAGGCCGAGAAAACGAAACGCTTTTCGCTTATGACGGAAAGCGTTTTCAGAAATGTTCTATCGGAAGGCCGCGCCGCTCGTGTCCGGACAGGGCAAACCCCGCTGGCTCGGCTTTTGTCCCGCCGCTCATGCGGTTGATCATCACGGCCACTTCGGTTCTGTTATGCACACCGAAACGCTTGATCAGATCGTCGACATAATCCTTCACCGTATGGGGCGAAAGTTCCAGATGCCGTGCGATCTGCTTGTTGGTATTGCCCGCAGCCAGCAACCGGGCGACGGTTGAAAGACGCGGCGGCAGACTGGTCAGATTGGCGCCGGGCGTCTTCGCCGGACGGCCTTCCTGAATATTGCGCAAGGCAAGCGCCGACGAGCGGCACAGCAGTGACACCTGCTCTTCGAGCTGTGTTGCGTGCATCTCGAAACCGGCGGCATAAATCAGCGCCTGAATATTACCGCCAACATAAACCGGACAGCACAAGTTATCGTTGTAGTTCCATCGATAGAGCAGCGTTCGCATCAGCGGCACATTGCCCGCTGCATTCTGGGGCAATCGCGAGCCCGCAACCGCACTGGCATTCTGCACAACTGCCGCAATCATCGGATCTGAATCCGCCAGCCCGTTCTGATATTCGAGAAGAAAGCCGGTGGGCGTGTTGATGCTGTGAAAAAGGCGCGGACGATTATTCTCCAGCAAATAAATCCCAAGCGAGCGCACGCGCAGAACATGCGCCGCAAAATAATCGCAAGCGATTGTAAAATCGTCATAATTACGGCTCTCCGCAACAGAAAGTGCTGCAGAGACCCGCTCGTCTATCGATAGTATTTCCCTGGGCATTCTCTCTCCCGAATTCCCAAGCCCCCCATTCGGGGGGAATGTTTGTTCCCGCTCTTGTTCGTATCATTCCCGCTTACAACGACTAAATCAAGGGGAACCGTTTTGGATACCAGCGTGCACCGGGCTCACACCGCCGACAACTATTCCGCAGTCATTCAGGGCTTCAACGACCGTCTGCAAGCCATTCTACCTTTGATTGAAGAAAAGGCGGAAGAAGCGGAACAACTCGGGCGGATGCATGATGACGTCGTGGATGCGATGCGCAAGGGCGGCTTCTACACGATGCTGTTTCCGAAGGAAGTCGGCGGCGCGGAACTGCGCCCGATCGATGCCATGAAAATCATGTCGGCGCTTTCCTATGCCCATGCCTCATCCGGCTGGTGCACCATGGTCAACAATATGGAAGGCACGACCATGGCGATCTACCTCGACGACGAGGGGATTGCCAATGTGTTCAAGGACGGCGTCGATGTCACCATTGCAGGCAACGGCGTGCCACGCGGCTTTGCCCGCAAGGTCGATGGCGGTTACATGATCCGCGGCAACTGGGCCTATGGAAGCTCCATCTTCCACGCGGAATGGATTCATTCCGGCTGTTTCCTGCTCGATCCCAAGGACCCGAGCGGCAAGGCGTTGCTGAAAGACGAAACTGGCGCACCGCAGATCATCGTCGCGCATCACCCGCGCTCGACGATCCAGCTGCTCGGCAACTGGGATGTGCTGGGCCTGCGCGCGACCGGCAGCTTCGACTATACGCTTGCAACCGATGAAGACCTCTTCGTACCGGATTCCATGGTCTATAGTTTCACGCAATCCGCACCGAAACGCGGTCAGTCGCAGGGCCATCTCGGACTGGCGGGCTACAGCGCCCTCACCCATACGAGCTGGGCCATCGGCGTTGGTCGCCGGATACTCGACGAACTCGCCAAGGTGATCCGCCAGCGGCAGGACCCGTTCGGCAAGAGTGCGGATAGCGCCAGCCTGCGGTTCCAGTTTGCCAATGCCGAAGCCCGCTATCGGGCGGCGCGGGCGCTTGCCATGGAAACATGGGAAGATGTCTCGCAGACCACCGCATCTGGCGGTGTTCCAACCCTCGACCAGATGACGATGGTAAAGCTCTCGCTGCGCTATATGCACGACATCGTTTCCGATGTGGCGACATTTGCGCATCGTGCGGCGCGCGGCGCATCGCTGCACAACACGGCCATGCAGCGTTTCTATCGCGACATTCATTCCGGCACCCAGCATATTCTGCTTGCCGACCAGATCGTCGAGGAATGCGGCAAGGGTCTGCTCGGCCTGCCCGGCCCCGATGCACGGTGGACCGTTTTCGGCATCAGCGAAAACTGAGACCGGCCATGACGAGAAATATTGTCAGCTTCGTCGGGTGTGATCGCCCGACGAAAGTTCACCGGCTAACCCAGGCGATTGCCGCAAGGCTGGAAGCGGAAGACGATGTGTCGGTCACGCATCTGGACCTGTCGCATGCCGGGCCGAACCTGTTTACCGTCAATCGCAAGGCGCTCGACCGGCAATCCGAAAGCCTCATTTCGGAGATCGAGCATTGCGATGCCTTGATCGTCGGCTGCCCGGTCTATCAGGGCAGCTATCCCGGCCTTTTCAAGCATGTGTTCGATCTCGTGCATCCATTGGCGCTGCGCGGTCGCCCGACCGTGCTGTGCGCGGTGGGCGGCGGGCATCGTCACGCGCTGGTCGTCGAGCATCATCTGCGTCCGCTCTTCGGCTTTTTCGAAGCGGGAACCGTCGCAACCGGCATTTATGCCTGTTCGGCGGAACTGGAACCGGACGGGCTTTTGCCTCCGGCCCTCGAAGCGCGGATCGACAGCGCCGTCGACCAGATGAGAAAGCAATTGGTCCAGTCACACCAAGCCAGCGGCATAAGGTGGAAAGATGTTGAATTACTCGAACAGTTTTGAAAAACGCACGGTCGAAATCCGGGGCAAAACCATCACCTATCTCGTGAAAGGTGAAGGCAAGGATGTCGTCTTCCTGCATGGAACCGGAACATTTCCCGGCTTCGACAGCCTCGCCGATATTGCTTCGCGAAACCGGCTGATCATTCCGTTTCATCCGAATTTTGGTGAAAGCGACGATGATGCCGATATCGTGCAGATGGGCGACTATGTGCTCCATTACATGGATTTCTTCGATACGCTGGGGCTGGACCAGTTCAGCCTCGGCGGCTTTTCGCTGGGCGGCTGGATCGCCGCCGAATATGCGATCAGACAGCCGGACAGGCTCTCCGCGCTGTTTCTGGCAGCACCCGCCGGTCTTGACCTTCCGGCAATCCCTCTTCCCGATCTGTTTCAGGTCGCGCCTGCCGATATCCCTGCGCATCTGGCGCACGATCCAGCGGTCGCGCTCCGCTATTTCCCATCTGCGCCCGACAACCGGTTCGATGCAGCACTGGGACGCGAAATGGGTGCGCTGGCGCGGGTCCACGCAACCGACGGCCGCGGCAATCAAAAGCTTGGCCATTGGCTGCACCGGCTGAACATGCCGACCCTGATCCTCTGGGGCGAGGAAGACCGGGTTATCCCCGCGCAATATGCCGAAGAATGGCAGCGCGGGATCGCCGGCGCACGGCTGGAGAAGCTCGGCGCAACCGGCCATCTGCTGTTTGAAGAGACGCCGGCGGCGGCGACACTTGTGCGCGATTTCCTGTCGACGGTCTGAGGTCCGTTTTCAAGCATTGGGCACCGCACGCTCCCGCTTGGGAGCATTATGAAGTTGCAGGTAAAAATAAGGGGAACCAGACCATGCAATGGGAAAGCCTATCGGACTTCGATCAATCCAGAATAAAGCGCTGGCAATGGGGCATGCTGGCGCTGGCGCTGTTATACGAGATGTTTCTCGCCGCCGACTGGTACGCCTTTGCGGCAGTGATACCGTTCATTTCGGAAACACTTCAGCTCGATTCCGCGCAGGCCGGTCTGGCGCAGGGGATATTCGCGCTGACCTATGGTCTCGGCATGATTGTCTGGTCGCAATTGAGCCGTCGCATGAATGCGCGGTCGCTGCTGCTGATCGGTCTGTTCTGCACCGCCATCGGCATGGTGGCGCAAGTCTATGTCCAGACCTACGCCCAGCTGATTGCGCTGCGCCTGTTCATCGGTTTCTTCGACGCGGCAATTTTCCTCGGCAATATGAAACTCATCATCGGCTGGTTCCCGCAGAAGCGTCGCGGCAGCATGATCGGCTTGATCCTCGCGGCCTATAGTCTTGCAATCACGCTAGACTTCGCGATTGGCATTCCGCTTTCCATCACCTATGGCTGGCGCACCTTCTTCGCCATTCTTGCCATCGGTACGCTGGTGACGGCGGCTGGCGTGCTGCTCTTCACCCGCAACAATCCCGCCCATATCGGCTTTAAGGATTTTCGCTGGGAACCGGAAAAACAGCAGACCTCCACGGCATCGCTGGCCAGCATCTTCCGCTCGAAATGGATCATCGTCGGCAGCCTCGGCATTTCGGCCTGCACGATGGCCATTGCCGGAACCGCGACATGGGTCATTCCCGGATATATTGCCGTGCATCAGCTGCCGGTGGAAGACGCGGCCCTGATCGGCACCTTGATGGGGCTGTCGCAGGTCGTGTTTCTCGTCATCGGCGGTTACGCCGCCGACCGCCTGAACAAAACGGGGATGATCAAATTCGGAACCGTGCTTGCCGTTCTGGTCGCGGCAATGTTCACCCTCGGCATGGCGGTACCGCTTGGCTTTGGCTGGCTTATCCTGATGGCGCTTTTGAGCGGCGTAGCGCTTTTCGGCGGCGGTGCGATCTTCGCCTTTCTGAGCGAAAAATATCCGGAAGAACTGGCGACGGCAGCGGTTGGCTATGCCGAGATTTTCGCCATCCTTGCGACCTTCATTTCACCCTGGGTCATGGGCGTGGTCATCAAGTTTTCGGGTGGGTCTTTTGTCAGCGCCTTCCTGACCTTCGCCATCATGGAAGCGATCATTCTGGCCATCATTCTGGTGGTCACCCGCGAGAGCTTCAGCCTGAACGACGACAAGGTCGCCATTGCCGCCAGCGGTAACGGCATTTCGGGCGAGGCCTCCCGTTCCTAATCCAGGACCTTTGCGGATGTGGCGGATGCGAATGACAGGTCGCATCCGCCTTTTTCTCTGGCTTCTTTCCGCAACCGATATTAACACCGATGAGAGCGCCTTGTTGCGCCTGATGCCGAACCGCATCGGGCGCATGACTGTTGCAACCATGATCTAAAGCGAGGGAATTCATGGAGGAACGCTTCTCAGGTACGGTTCTGGCTTCCGAGCATCTGGAAGAGAATCCCGCGCGTTCGCTGGGCGAGATCGGCCTGAACAGTTTTGCGCCCTACCTGATGAACCGCCTGATGGCGCGCTATAACGCTAACCTCGCGGATGGGCTGAAGGGCCGCCAGATCACGACGGTCAAGCTGCGCACGCTCGCCGTCCTGAGTGTGACCCCTTCGGCCACGATCAACGAGCTTGCGGTGTTTACCGTGACCGAACAATCGACGATGAGCCGCACGCTCGATTCGCTTGAAGAACAGGGTTACATTCGCCGTCAGGCGCGCGCCGAAGACATGCGCATCCGCGATATTTCGATGACTGAAGAAGGGCGCAACATCTTCAACGAAGCATGGCCGACTATGTATGACCTGCTGTTGCAGTTGTTTGAGGGCATTGATGAGGACGAGCACCGCGCCTTTGTCGGCACCTTGCAGAAAATGCTGCGCAATATCCGTAAAAATGAACTTTGAGATTATGCTGAATCATAGGCCGATCCGCTTTTGAAAGCGGATCGGCTTTTTTGTTGCTTAGAGCATTTCCAGCAAAAGTGCGTAGCGGTTTTGCGTAGGATAATGCGTAAAAACAAATAGATAGAGCGGTTCCACGATTCCGTTTTAACCGGAACCGCTCTAGTCCGTCGAGCGCGACGGGATCAGCGCGGTCGCCACGGCTGCCAGTGCGGCGACGATGGCAAAGATGTAGAAGTTCCATTGCGGGCCGACATTGAGGCTTGCGATCAAACCACCCAGAAGCGGGCCCGACAGCGCGCCAATGCGGGAGAAGCTCAGCGCCCATCCGGTTCCGGCAGAACGGATTGAGGAATCAAGCCGCTGCGCCAGAAAACCTGTCAGCACCAGCGACGCCGATACGGTGCCGAAACCGGCAATTGCAACGAACACATAGTTCATCAGCAGCGAGCCCTTGAAGGCAAGCGCCACAATGCCGAGCGCACCCAGCGCATAGGAACAGGCTACCGTGCGGCGCACGCCGAAGCGATCCGCCCATGTGCCCAATACGATACCGCCGATTGCCGAGCTAAGGCTGAAAACAGCAAGGAACAGCAGGCTATTGCCGAGATCATAGCCGTTCTTGCGCATGATCTGCGGCAGCCATTGCGCGAGACCATAGACCAGCAGCAGCCCCATGAAGAGCGCGATCCAGAAGCAGGCGGTTTCGAACGCCTTTTTCGGCGAGAAGATTTCACCGAAAACGGTGCGCCAGCCAACCTTGCCATGCTTGCGGACAATCGCCGCCGGAACACCGACGCCCATGCGCTGCGCCGTCTTGCGCGCCGCATCATGCTTGCCGCGCTGGACCAGCGATTCCACGCTTTCCGGCAGGAATGCGAGGAAGATCGGAACGAACAGCAACGGCACCGCGCCAATCAAAACGATGGTGCGCCAGCCATGGGCTTCAAGAAAACCGCGACCGCAGAGCGCGGCGGCGAGCAATCCCATCGAATAACCCGAATACATGAGCCCGTAATTGAAGCTCTTCTTCCTGACCGGGGAATATTCAACCGTCAGCGCTGCGGCGACCGGAATAATTCCGCCAAGACCAATGCCCGAAATGAACCGGCTCAATCCGAAGATGAAGGGTGTCGGTGCCATGGCACTGACAATCATGCACAGCGAAAACACGGTGATGCAGGCGACGAACAGCGGCTTGCGTCCATGAAGCTCACTCAGCGTGCCTGCCAGAATACCGCCGATCAGCATGCCGATCACCGTATAGCTGCCGATGGCGCCAAGCTCGATCGGCGTCAGCTGCCAGACCGGATCGACGGACAAGGCGGGCAGAATGGCCCCGATAACGCCGACATCATAGCCTTCCGCGAAAATCGCAAGCCAGCACAGGCCAACGACGAGCAGACTTTTGCCTGCCGATATTTCCTTTCCGGCAATAGCCGGCGCGTCTATGCTCTGGGCTTGAGACATAGCTTTCCCCTTTTATTTTGAATTGGCGAGGCGCGCCCTTTGATCAGAGCGTCGCGATTGTTTTCAGCGCGCCATCGAGCGCAATGCCCTGTTCATCCAGCAGGGCCGCTTGTCGCAGACGCCGCAGCCAGGCTGCGCCATCGTCCCGCTCGCTTAGAGCGGGCAAGGCAGACATGACGCGGTCGAATTTCGACAGGCCACGCGAATGCGTATCGGAATAACCCTTGACCAGACGGCGACAGCCAAGAACCTCAACCGCGAGATCATAGTTCTTGGGCAAGGCGGCCAGCGCCTGTGCCAGCCAGGCCTCGCAATGTTCCATCTCGCGCTGATGGCGCAGGCTGCCGCGCCGGAAACGACGCAGGCCCGACACGACATAAAGCCCGGTGAACCAGAACAGCGTTCCCGTATTCACCCTGCGACCCTTGCTGACACGCTTGTCGAGCCATACAAAGAGCTTCGGGCGATTTTCGATCCAGGCGCCGATACCTCTCGGCAATGTGCCGCACACTTCTTCCATGCGCGGATGCATATACTCGGTCGTATAGGCGATCTGATCTTTCTTGAGGCCGATTTCCTTGCGCACCCGCTCGAACCGCGAGCCGCGCACCTTGATATCGGCCACCCGGACCACATCGTCATAGGCCATGGCGACAGCGACATATTTCGCCGCCTGTACGGTGAAGGCAAAGCCATGCGCCGTGCCGCCATTGGCAAGATCGGCCTTGAGCATCGCGGCGCAACGGTTCAGATATTCATCGGCATAGGCCGGGTCCTGAAACTCGGTCAGTTTCTTGATGCCCGCGAAAAGCATCGGATGACATTCGCCCGGAAACTCATTGCGGATGCGCTTGATAAGCCCGTCCAGTGCTGGATGCTCGGCCCGCTCTGGCAGAGGATCCAGCCGCTTTGCGGGCGTTGCCGCCAGCTTGTCATTCGCGCCGCCAAGTGCGCGCTGATAGGCGGCCTCAAAAGCTCTCAGACTTGCCTCGATGCCTTTACCGCCGGACTTGATAGTCGTTTCAAAGGCGGCTTTGTCGAAAGGCAAAGCACCGGAAGCAGCAAGCGCGCCGAACAAAGCCGAAGACACCACGCTGCCGCTTTTCGTTGCCAGCGCTTCCATATCAAAAGCGATGGTTTTGCGCGCAGCAAAGGCTGTCGCGTCCTCAACGACCACCGGATTGCCGATGCCGTCACCCGGCTTTTCCTTTTCGCCCACCGCGAAAGAGCGATGGGTGGAGGTGATGAGCAAGGTCTTGTCCGGCGTCACGAGGCCGCGCAGCACCGAGCGCCCCGCTTCCATCAGTTCAGCCGCAATGACGATATCGACGTCGCCGGGTGTCGGCATCAGCGACAGGATCGGATGCGCCCCTTCACGGGCCCGCAACAGCTCAAGATAATAGATCGTCGCGCCGGTTCTCTGCGCCACGCCGGGCACGGAGGTGGTCTGCGCAACCCAGCCATTATTTTCCGCCAGCGCCACAACCCAGTCGGCCAGCACGCCGCCGCCCTGCCCGCCCATGGCGAGAATGGCAATCGATAGCGGTTTGTCCTGCGAAAGAAGAGCGGACGGCGATGCATTCAGTGTAGACATAGCCTGTTCCTCAATCCGCAAAGACAATGCGCGATGCGCGGCGGCGCTTTTGCAGCCAGCCAATGACGCCGGAGCGCAGACGATGCACGAACTTGTCCCAACCCGTCGGATTGTGGATGACATCGGCGCGATAGAAAGACGGGCACAGAACCGCCGCTTCCGAAACCTCGCCGCAATTGCCGCAACCAACGCAGGAATTATCGATAGCCGCGACCGGATCGTCCTTCAGCGGATCGTCGGTGTGCTTCACCGAAAGCGAAGGGCAGCCCGACAGACGAATACAGGCGTGATCGCCGGTGCACACATCCTCATCGACACCGAAACGCTGCTTGACCATTCGCTTGCCGTCTTTAACCGCCTTGGCGAACTGCGGCTTCACACGACGCTGCTTGTTGAGCATGCATTCCGACGACGCCACAATGATCTTCGGGCCTTTTTCTTCCGTCGTCAGCGCTTCCTTCAGCGTGTCGCGCATCTTTGCAACGTCGTAGGTGTGATCGATCTGGCGAACCCAGCCTGCACCAATTCCCTTGACCGCATCGACGATGGAATTGTTGGTCTTGCGACGCGGATTGATCGCCCTGGAGGACATTACGTCCTGACCGCCCGTCGCCGACGAATAGTAATTGTCGACCACGAGGATGACGCCATCCTGCTTGTTGAAGACGGCATTGCCGACCGAAGTGGCAAGACCATTGTGCCAGAAACCACCATCGCCCATCATCGAAATGGAGCGCTTACCCGCAGGCACATTGAAAGCGGAAGCCGAGGCCGGACCAAGGCCGTAACCCATGGTCGTGCCACCGAGATTGAACGGCGGCAGAATGGAGAACAGGTGGCAGCCGATATCGGCTGAAACGTGATGCTCGCCCAGCTCCTTTTCCACCAGCTTCATGGCGGCGAAGATCGGGCGTTCCGGGCAACCGGTGCAGAAACCGGCAGGGCGCGGCGGCACCACTTCGGCCAGCGCCTTGACGCGTTCATCGGCCAGAACCGGCGATGGATCGGGCAGCGGCGGACGGTTGCCAAGCAATTGCGGCGCATGCGCATCGAAGAATGCCGTCAGGCCCTTCAGAAGCACAGGCGTTGTGTATTCGCCGCCCAGCGGCAGCACATCCTTGCCGGACAGTTTTGTCTGGATATCGCGGCGGCGCAGCAGCGTATGCAGCGCCTGCTCGATATATTCAGGCGCGCCCTCCTCCAGCATCACCACGGCTTTCTTGCCGGCAACGAAGTCTATGACTTCCTCGTCTATCATCGGATAGGCGACATTCATCACATAGAGAGGAACCCGGCTTTCGCCGTAAACATCGGCCAGTCCCATTTGCTGCAAGGCGCGCATAGCGCTGTTGTAAAGGCCGCCTTGCAGGATGATGCCGACATCGCCCTCCTGAGGGCCGAAATATTCATTGAGACGATTGGCTTTGACAAACTCGACGGCAGCAGGCCAGCGCTTCTCCAGCTTTTCCTTCTCGTGCAGGAAAGACGCGGGCGGCAGGACGATGCGGTTCACGTCGCGCCTCGGATTTTCCAGCGCTTCGGCCAGCGTGTGGGCAGGCCGCTTGTTATCCTTCGCAACAAACTGACCATGCACATGGCAGCTGCGAATGCCAACCTGCAACATGACCGGCGTGTTGGAGGCTTCGGACAATTCAAAGCCTTTTTCAACGGCTTCCACGATCGAAGGCAGATTGGGCCGTGGCGTCAAAAGCCACATTTGCGATTTCATCGCATAGGCATGGCTGCGCTCCTGCATGATGGAGGAGCCTTCACCGTAATCCTCACCGATGATGACCAGCGCGCCGCCGGTTACACCGCCGGAAGCGAGATTGGACAGGGCGTCGGAGGCGACATTGGTGCCAGCCGTCGATTTCCAGGTGACCGCACCGCGCACCGGATACATCACGGAAGCGGAAAGCATGGCCGCAGCCGCAGCTTCCGATGCGGACGATTCGAAATGAACGCCCAGATCTTCCATCACGTCCTTCGCATCGGCGAGAACGTCCATGAGGTGGGAAATCGGCGAACCCTGATAGCCGCCGACATAGGAAACGCCCGATTGCAGCAGCGCCTTGGTGATGGCGAGAATGCCTTCACCGCTGAAAATATCGCCTTCGCCGAGCTTCAGATCCTCGACTTCACGGGCGAATGAGCGCTCCGCCATGACAATTCCCCTTTTCCGTTTGCCGGAATATCAATTCATTTGCATCAGCATATTTTCTAATTCTAAACTGTGTCAATAGCGCTTTTCAGAACGATTATAATTATTGCATTTGCATATTTCTGTTTGAAGCGTTTTCCGCGCTCCATGACGGAATGTGAGAATGGCCACGATTTTTTCGCTTGACGTGCGAGAACCCCCAATTATATTTTAAGCTTAAAATAATTAACCGGCTCCGTTCGGCGAATATCGCTCGGCAGCAAATCGGAAAGGGAACTCAACATGCGTATCGTGTGTATTGGAGGAGGTCCGGCCGGCCTTTATTTCGGCCTTCTGATGAAGAAGCTTCATCCTGAGCATGACATTACGGTTGTGGAGCGGAACCGCCCCTATGACACCTTCGGCTGGGGGGTGGTGTTTTCCGACGCCACCATGGAATCCATGAAGGTCTGGGACCCGGAAAGTGCAGCCGAAATTCAGGATGCCTTCAATCACTGGGACGATATCGAGGTGCTGTTCAAGGGCACGCGCCAGCGCACCAGCGGTCATGGTTTTGTCGGCATCGGCCGCAAGCGCCTGCTCAACATTCTTCAGCTGCGCTGCGAAGCGCTGGGCGTGAAGCTTCAGTTTGAAACCGACGTGGAAAGCGATCTCGATTTCCCCGATGCCGATCTCATTATCGCTTCGGACGGCCTGAACTCCCGCATTCGCAATCGCTATGAGGACGTGTTCGAACCCGATCTGATCGTGCGGCCCAATCGCTATATCTGGCTTGGCACGGAAAAGCTGTTCGACGCCTTTACCTTCGATTTCCGCAAGACCGACCACGGCTGGTTCCAGGCGCATATCTACAAGTTCGACGACAAGACCTCGACCTTCATCATCGAAACCACCGAGGAAGCCTATCTGGCGCACGGGCTGGACCAGATGGACCAGACTGCCTCCATCGATTTCTGCGAAAAGCTTTTTGCGGAAACGCTGGAAGGCGTACCGCTGATGACCAATGCGCGCCATATGCGCGGCTCGGCCTGGCTGAACTTCAACCGCCTGATCTGCGGAAAATGGAGCCACTTCAACGGCAATTCCCATGTGGTTTTGATGGGTGACGCAGCCCATACCGCGCATTTCGCCATCGGATCGGGCACCAAACTTGCCATCGACGACGCGATTGAACTGGCCAACCAGTTCCAGAAGCTCGGTCACGGCAAGGAAGGCATTCCTGAAGTGCTGCATGCCTATGAGGAGATCCGCCGGGTCGATGTTGCACGCATTCAGAACGCTGCGCGCAACGCCATGGAATGGTTCGAGGTCGTCGGCCAACGTTATGCCGACACGCTGGAGCCGGAACAGTTCATGTATTCCATGCTGACGCGTTCGCAGCGCATCAGCCACGAAAATCTGCGTCTGCGCGACAAGAACTGGCTCGAAGGCTACGAGCGCTGGTTTGCCCGCAAGCAGGGGCTGAACGTGACGGAAGACGAGCGTTGCCTGCCGCCAATGTTTACGCCCTACACGCTGCGCGGCGTGACGCTGCCAAACCGCATCGTCGTGTCGCCAATGGCCATGTATTCCGCAACCGATGGCCTGATCGACGATTTCCATATGGTGCATCTGGGCAGCCGCGCCATGGGCGGCGCGGGACTGGTCTTCGCCGAAATGACCTGCGTGTCACCCGATGCGCGGATCACCCCCGGCTGTCTCGGCATCTGGAACGATGCACAGGCCGAAGGCTGGAAGCGCGTTGTCGATTTCGTGCACGGCAACAGCAATGCCAAGGTTGCCATGCAGATCGGCCATGCCGGACGCAAAGGCGCGACCAAGCTTGCATGGGAAGGCATTGACCAGCCGCTGGACGACGGCGCGTGGCCGCTGCTGTCTGCCTCCGCCCTCCCCTACCTCAAGCACAGCCAGACGCCGAAGGCGATGGACCGCGCCGACATGGATCGGGTGAAAGCGGATTTCGTCGCCGCCACCAAACGTGCGGCGGAAGCTGGCGTCGATTGGCTCGAACTGCACTGTGCCCATGGCTATCTTCTGTCGAGCTTCCTGTCGCCGCTCACCAACCGGCGCGAGGACGAATATGGCGGCAGTTATGAAAACCGTGCGCGCTATCCGCTGGAAGTCTTCCACGCAGTCCGCGAAGTCTGGCCGCAGGATAAGCCGATCTCGGTTCGTCTTTCCTGCCACGACTGGTTTGAAGGCGGCAACACACCGGAAGATGCAGCCATCTTCGCGGATATGTTCAAAGCCGCAGGCGCCGATCTGATCGACTGTTCGTCGGGTCAGGTCTGGAAGGAAGAAAAGCCGGTTTATGGCCGTCTGTTCCAGACCCCGTTCTCCGACAAGATCCGCAACGAAATCCACATTCCGACGATTGCCGTCGGTGCGATTTCGGAAGCTGATCATGCGAATTCGATCATCGCCGCTGGACGCGCCGATCTCTGTGCTGTGGCACGCCCGCATCTTGCCGATCCGGCATGGGCGCTGCATGAAGCGGCAAAGATCGGCATCAACTCCATCGCGTGGCCGAAGCAATATCGCTCCAGCAAGTATCAGTATGAAGCCAATCTCGCCCGCGCAGCCGCAGCACCGCAAGGCGCGAAATAGAGCCGGTGAGATAACGGAGAGATTGCGATGAACGATCCGGCAGTTGACCTTGCCCTTTCCGGCAAACATGCGCTGGTTACCGGTGCCGGTAGCGGCATCGGCGCCGCTATCGCGGTCGGTCTAGCGCGCGCCGGGGCGAATGTGACCCTGGCGGGCCGCCGCCGCGAGCCGCTGGAAGCAACTGCCGCCCTGTTGGACTGGCAGCGATGCTTCATTGCCGATGGTTTCGATGTGACAAACCGCGAAGCCATTGAGACCGGCCTGAACGGCGCGCGCGCCGCATTCGGGCCTGTCAGCATTCTTGTTAATAATGCCGGGGAAGCGCCGAGCGCACCTTTCGAGAAAACCAGTCTCGACATGTGGAGCCGCGTTCTCGACGTCGATCTGACCGGCGTCTTCAATGTGACGCAGGCGACCCTTGATGACATCAAGGCGGGCGGCAAGGGCGGACGCATCATCAATATCGCGTCGACGGCGGGCCTGAGCGGTTATTCCTATGTCTCGGCCTATTGCGCTGCAAAGCATGGGGTCGTCGGGTTGACCAGAGCACTGGCGCTGGAACTGGCCCGTAAGGGCGTGACGGTCAATGCCGTGTGCCCGGGCTTTACCGATACGCCGATTATCGCTCGTTCGATCCAGGCCATTGTCGCGAAGACCGGGCGGTCGGAGGACGATGTTCTGGCAGAATTCGTCAAGGCGAACCCGCAGGGACGCCTGATACAGCCGGAGGAAGTGGCTGAAACCGTGCTGTGGCTCACATCGCCCGGCGCGCAATCGATAACTGGACAGGCGATAGCAATCGCCGGTGGGGAGGTAATGGCAGGATGAACGACGGCACAATTTCGATGGCGAGTAATCTGAAGCCTTTCAAGGATTATCAGGCCGAGCATTTTCTGTGGCAGACCAGCGAAGACGGGCGCGTTGCAACGCTGACCCTGAACCGCCCGGACCGCAAAAATCCGCTGACATTCGAAAGCTATGCCGAGCTTCGCGACCTGTTTCGCAATCTCGTCTATGCCTCCGACGTGCGCACCATCGTGCTGACCGGCGCTGGCGGAAACTTCTCGTCGGGCGGCGATGTGTTCGAGATCATCGAACCGCTGACCAAGATGGCGATGCCTGACCTTCTGGCTTTCACGCGCATGACTGGCGATGTCGTCAAGGCCATGCGTAAATGCCCGCAGCAGATCATTGCCGCCGTTGACGGCATTTGCGCAGGCGCAGGCGCTATTCTGGCCATGGCCTCGGATTTGCGCATCGCAACACCGGAAGCGAAAACGGCCTTCCTCTTCACCCGCGTCGGTCTCGCAGGCGCCGATATGGGTGCCTGCGGTATTCTCCCGCGACTGATCGGTCAGGGCCGCGCATCGGAACTGCTTTATACCGGCCGTTTCATGAGCGCTGACGAAGGCGAGCGCTGGGGCTTCTTCAATGCGCTGCATCCGCAGGGCGATCTGCTCGGCAAGGCCGAAGCGCTGGCGCGCAACATCGCCGATGGCCCATGGTTCGCGCATGGCATGACCAAAACCATGCTCAATCAGGAATGGGCAATGGGCATTGAAGAGCTGGTGGAATCGGAAGCACAAGCCCAGGCCATTTGCATGGCGACGCAGGATTTCCGTCGCGCCTTCGAGGCTTTCGCAGCCAAGCAGAAGCCCGTTTTCGAGGGGAACTGACGATGGATAGTTCCGCAGCAAAACCGCTCGCGCGGGAGCATCTCGACTGGCCGTTTTTTGACAAAAACCACACCGACTGGGCCGCGAAGCTCGATGCCTTTGCAGCGAGCACGGCGCTGGCCGATGTCGATCACAGCGATACTGACAATGCCTGCCGCGCTTTGGTGAAAGCGCTGGGCCAAGCCGGGCTGCTGGAAGCGGCGGTCAGCCTGACGGGCGGCGAAGGGATCGATTCCCGCAAGCTGTGCATTGCCCGCGAGACACTGGCCTATCATGACGGTCTGGCCGATTTCGCTTTTGCCATGCAGGGCCTCGGCACCGGCGCGATCAGCCTGACCGCGTCGGACGAACTCAAGCAGGCCGTGCTGCCGAAAGTGGCAAGCGGCGAATGGATTTCGGCTTTTGCCCTTTCGGAAAAACTGGCGGGGTCCGATGTGGCCGCGATGAGCTGCGCCGCCAGAGCCGACGGCGCTGACTATGTGCTCGACGGTGAAAAGACCTGGATTTCCAATGGCGGCATCGCCGATGTCTACACCGTCTTTGCCCGCACGGGTGAAGCGCCCGGCACGCGGGGCATTTCGGCCTTTGTGGTTTTCGCTACCGATCCCGGCTTTTCCATTGCAGAACGCATCGATGTGATCGCGCCGCATCCGCTGGCCACGATCCGCTTCGACAATTGCCGCATCCCGGCCTCGCGTCGCCTCGGCGCGCCGGGCGAAGGCTTCAAGATCGCCATGCGCACGCTCGATATTTTCCGCGCATCGGTTGCGGCAGCAGCACTTGGCTTTGCGCGCCGTGCAGCCAGCGAGGCGCTGTCCCATGCACGGTCGCGTCCGATGTTCGGCGGCGCATTGGCCGACTTGCAGCTGACGCAGGCCACGCTTGGAGACATGGCGACCGATATCGATGCCGCTGCGCTTCTGACCTATCGCGCAGCATGGCGGCGCGACGTTCAGAAGCTGAACACGACCAAGGAAGCCGCAATGGCCAAGATGGTGGCGACGGAAAACGCCCAGCAAACCATCGACAAGGCCGTGCAGATGTTTGGCGGTCGCGGTGTGAAAAGCGGCGAAATCGTCGAGCGGCTTTATCGCGAGATCCGCGCACTTCGCATCTATGAGGGCGCAACGGAAGTGCAGAAACTCATTATCGCGCGCGAACTACTGAAGGCAAATTAAAGCCCGCCACCGCGCGCATTTTCTGGAGATACAACATGCATAAGACCCTTCAGCCGCAAGGCTGGGCCCGCCCCATCGGATATGCCAACGGCGTTGAAGCCCGCGGGCGCACCGTCTATATCGGCGGCCAGATCGGCTGGAACGAACAGCAACAGTTCGAGACCGACGATTTCGTCGAGCAGACCGAGCAGACATTGAAGAACATTGTCGCCATTCTGGCGGAAGCTGGCGGCAGGCCGGAACATATCGCCTCCATGACCTGGTATTTCACCGACAAGGTTGAATATACCGCCAATCTGAAAGGCATCGGCCGCGCCTATCGCGATGTGATCGGCAAGCACTTCCCCGCAATGGCGGCAGTGCAGGTTGTCGCGCTGGTCGAAGACCGGGCCAAGATCGAAATACAGGCTTTTGCCGTTATACCGGACTGAGGCAACCATGGCCGATAGAGGCGAATTCTCCCCCGCTGTGACAGGCACGGTTGTTGACGGCATTCTTGTCGTCACGGTCAACAACCCGCCGGTCAACGCCACATCCGCTGATGTGCGCAAAGGCTTTGCCGCAGCCATTCGCCATGCTTCTGCCGAAGCAGCGATCCGCGCGACCGTGCTGAGCGGCGCAGGCAAGATCTTCATCGGCGGGGCGGACATTCGCGAATTCGGCAAACCGCCGGTCGAACCGACATTGCCGGATGTTATCACGATCATCGAAAGCGCCGACAAACCGGTGGTGGCCGCGATCAACGGCCCCGCTTTGGGCGGCGGGCTTGAAGTTGCGCTTGCGGCGCATGCCCGTGTCGCATCGACCAGCGCCTCCTTCGCCTTGCCGGAAGTCAAGCTTGGGATCGTGCCCGGCGCTGGCGGCACGCAGCGCCTGCCCCGACTAATCGGGCCGCTCGCAGCACTCGAAATGATCGCCACCGGACGCCAGATTGCCCCGGATGAAGCGCTGCAATTGGGCCTCATCGACCAGATATCGGTCGGCGATCTCGTGGCCGACGCTATCGCGCTCGCCAATGCGCTGGTCGGCAAGCCGTTCCGCCGGACCGGCGATCTGCCCATTACCGCGCCCGATGCTAGCGCCTTTGAACAGGCCAAGGCCAAAATCCTGAAAAAGGCGCGCGGCGCGACCGCTCCCGGTGAAGCGGCGCGGCTGGTCCAACTCTCGACAACAACCGCGATTGCCGAAGGTCTGGCCGAAGAACGGACAACCTTCATTCGCCTGCGCGACAGCGCGGAAGCGGCCGCCTTGCGGCATCTGTTTTTCGCCGAACGCGCCGCTGGAAAAGTGGAAGGTATTGAGGCGAAGCCTCGGGCGCTTTCCACCATCGGCATTGCCGGGACCGGCCTGATGGGGTCGGGCATCGCCGTCGCCTGTCTTGCTGCTGGCTATAAGGTCATCGGCTATGAAACGACTGCGGAAGCAGCCGCCAAGGGCCATGCGCGGATCAGCGACATGATCCAGAAGGCCGTCGATACGGGCAGGCTTTCCACCGAAGCCGCAGACGCGCAACGTGCAAAGCTCACTGTCAGTGCCAATATGGCTGCACTGGCGGATGCCGATCTCGTCATCGAGGCCGTGTTCGATGATTTCACTGTGAAGGCGTCGCTGTTCCGCGAGCTTGATGCGTTGCTGCCTGCCACAACCATTCTCGCGACCAATACAAGCTATCTCAATTCGGATGAACTGGCTGCCGTGACAAGCCGCGCCGACCGGGTGCTGGGTCTGCATTTCTTCTCGCCAGCCAATATCATGCGGCTTCTGGAAGTGGTGCGCTGCGCGGAGACCTCCGACGAGACGCTGGCAACCGGCATCGCCTTCGCCCGCAAGATCAAGAAGCTGCCCATCGTTACCGGCGTCTGCGAAGGCTTTATCGGCAACCGGATGTTTTCAGCCTATCGTACAGAGGCCGAGAAAATATTGGCCGAAGGCGCTTATCCCGAAGATATCGACCGCGCCATGGAAGCCTATGGCTTTCCGATGGGACTCTTCGCTGTTTACGACATGGCCGGGCTGGAAATTGCCTGGGCGCGGCGCAAGAGAGCAGCGGCAAGCCGCGATCCCAACCTGCCCTATTTCGATGTTGCCGACAAATTATGCGAAGCCGGTCGTTTCGGGCGCAAGGCCGGTCTCGGCTGGTATCGCTATGCGGACGGTGTTCGCGCCAGCGACCCGGACGTTCACGCGCTGATCGACGATTACCGCGCACGCAACGCCATTGTCCCTTGCCGTTTCAGCGATGAAGCGATCATGAAACGCCTGCTCGCCGCCATGGCGAATGAAGGAAAAGCGCTGCTTGAAGAAGGCATCGCGCGCCATTCCGACGACATTGACCTTGTTCTGGTCAATGGCTACGGCTTTCCCTCGATCAAGGGCGGCCCCCTGTTTGCAACAATGTTCGCAACAGGCGATCAGGCGAAGTAACAAACCGGCAGGCGGAAGGCGGCTTACTCGTCTTCCGCTCCGGAAAGATGGTTTCGCACCGACTTCTTCAGCGGATCGAGATCGGCCAGCAAGATCTGGATGACATCGTGATCGACGTCGGCCATCATTTCCCGCAACCAGCCTTCATGGGCGCTGGCCATCTGGCTGAAAACCGAAATACCCTGATCCGTGAGACGGGCAACCGTGACGCGGCGATCAGCACCCGGCGTTTCGCGCTTGACCAGACCTTCGGTCTCCAGTCGCTCCACCAGCCCGGTGACATTGCCATTGGTCACCATCGTGCGGCGTGACAATTCCCCCAGCCGCAAACCCTCCGGTTCGCGATAAAGCTGCGCCAGCAAATCGAATTGTGGGAGTGTTGCGCCGAATTCGTTGCGCAGACGCCGCCTGATTTCCTGCGAGATCAGCTTGGTCGTGGACAACATGCGCAGCCAGAGGCGCAATTCCGGCTTTTCGCTTTCATGATCCTCGCTGACTATGATCTCGAAATCCACCGACACGCCAATTTCCTTTGTTCAACCGCACGCTGGTCAGGCTCAGGAATCGAGCCACACCGTGCTTTAAGATTCGCGTTTGCCGAAAAATATTTCAAGCCTTAAATAATTGACCTGACAGCCGATTGAGGACAGGGAAACTGTCCTTCATCCGCACGAAATGCAGCACAAGCGGCATTTTATTTCTAAATGCATATATTTCTCGTTCTAGCCGCGATTTCTGCATTCAAGAAAATGTCCGAGTAAGCGAGATTACAGGCTCGATAAGCCTGTACGGAAAGTCGTTTCGGACCGCTTAATTACTTGCAAAGTCATATGATATTGCATAGCTTTCCTCTCAAGGCTCACAGAAGCCATTACACAAATCCGCAGTTCCGCCCACACTGGGTCGAGCGCGGTAAAGACGAGGGAAACTATGAAAGAGACATCCGTTCTCACCGGTCTCGCATCCGCATTGGTGTCACAATCGATCAAGGTCGTGGATATTACCGCGCCGCTCGGACCCGACACGCCGGTGCTTTATCTTCCGCCGCAATTCGGCAAGAACACCCCGAATGTGAAGATCCACGAGATCAGCAAATATAATCAGGACGGTCCGTTCTGGGCCTGGAACTGGATCGAGCTGGGTGAACATACGGGAACCCATTTCGACGCGCCGAGCCATTGGGTCACGGGCAAGGATCATTCCAACAACACGACCGACACCATCCCGCCGCAGAATTTCGTTGCGCCGGTCAATGTGATCGACCGCTCTTCGGAAGCAGCCGCCAACCCGGATTATCTCCTCACGATGGAAAGCATCCAGCAATGGGAAGCTGAGCACGGCGAGATTGAAGCTGGCTCGTGGGTGATCCTGCGCACCGACTGGTACAAGCGCAATGGCTCGACCGAAACATTCCTGAATGCCGACGAGAATGGTCCGCATTCGCCCGGACCAACGGCGGAAGCGATCCGCTACCTCCTGTCCAAGGGGATCATCGGCTGGGGTCAGGAAACCATCGGCACCGATGCCGGTTCGGCAGGCGGCATGACCCCGCCCTTCCCGGCCCATCATCTGCTGCACGAAGCCAATCGCTACGGCCTCGCAAGCCTGAGCAATCTCGACCAGCTTCCGGCAAAAGGCGCGATCCTGATCGCCGCACCGTTGAAGTTCGTCGCTGGTACGGGATCGCCAGTGCGGGCGCTGGCGCTGGTTCAGGGCTAAATCAGCACCCTGACTGCCGTTCGAGATAAGGCAGTTCACGCGGCCGGATTGTGCTGGCCAGCGTATTGATGCGCAGCATAGCGCGTTCGTGCGAGATTTGCAGATGATGCACGAGCGCGCGCTGTGCCCCGGCCAGATTGTTGGTCTGAAGACACGAGACGATTTCAACATGCTCCGGCAGAAATGGTTCTGACGCGAAAAGTCCTGACGTCCACTGATACAGGAAATGGTGCGCGACGAGCAGGGTCTGCGGCAGACGCACCGCCTCCAGCAGGGAGGCGCTGTCGCAATGGCCAAGCAGCTCGACATGCAGTTCCTGTTCCAGCCGATCCAGCGTTTCGCCCGCGACCAATGGAGAGGCGACCGCTTCATCCAGATTCCGGCGGACCCTTTCCAGAAGTCCCTCGGGCAAACGCGGCAGAGCCTTTTCAAGCGCGAGCGGCTCTAGCACCCATCGCAACTCGAACAGGTCGTGGATGTGCTTGTCAGTCAGCGCCGGTGCCAACCAGCGGCCACGCGCATCCTTCTGGATAACGCCGCGCTGCTGCAACCGGGCCATGACGTCATGCGCCACCGTGCGGCTGACACCATAGTGCTTTGCCAAGGCCAGCTCGTTGACGCGCCAACCGTCCAGCGATGTGCGGGCGAAAATCTCGCTTTCGATTTCGGTATAGATGAGCTGCCAGCTGGGCATGAATTGCATGCGGCTGTCCTTGCTCTGCCTGACGAGGGGGTCACCGTTTGAACGGCCAGGCCCGTTTCTCGCCGCTTCCTCGGCAATCGCATAGCCGCGCCCATCCGCCTTGCGAATGAGACCGCGCTGTTCCAGTTCCGCCAAGGCTTGGCGCGCTGGTGCCCGGCTGATGCCGAACAGTTCCGCGACCCAGCTTTCCGTCAGTCGCCTGGTCGCCGGGATGGCGCCATTGGCAATATCAGCCGCCAGACTGTCACGTGCGCGCTGATAAAGTTTGGGTGCGATGTTCCGCATAATGTCGATTTCCTCCCCTGAATGCGTCCGGCTTTTTGTTATTTTGTCCGGCCAGCCCCGCGATATCCCCCAGATACCCACAGGCATGCTCCCGCCTATGTCGGGACGGATAAGCTCATATGCAACCCATTGAGTCCAGTATGGTTTATGGATTGATGGTTCATCTACGTGAACGGTGAAGGGATGCTCTAAAAGGCCCCAATTCTTCCAATCCTCCCTACCAGCGCTGCCCGCTAATACATCCCGGATTGCGTCTCCCCATTAATTCGTATAGTGCATGCACAATACATTATGGCTGGAGGAGTTTCATAGTGCAACAGGCAGTTGACCAGGCCACGTTCTCGCTCGCATCGCTAGAACGGTTCTGCCGTGAGGTTTTTTCAGCATGTGGAGCAGATGCCGCGACCGCCGATGCGGCAACGCGCGCCATGATGCACGGCACCCGCTACGGCGTAGACAGCCACGGCGTTCGACTTCTCGCGCATTATGTGACGGCTCTCGTTGGCGGTCGCGTCAACAAGACACCCAACCTCAAGGCCGTCCGCAGCTTCGGCGCTATCGAAACGCTCGATGCTGACGATGCCCATGGCGCTCTGGCGGCTTATACCGCCATGGATCGTGCCGTCGCCCTGTCCGATCAGTTCGGCATCGGCGCGGTCGCCATTCGCAACAGCTCGCATTTTGCCGCCGCCGGTGCCTATGCACTGGAAGCCGCGCGGCAGGGCCGGATCGGCGTGGCCGTCTGCAATTCCGACAGTTTCGTGCGCCTTCATGATGGCGCAATGCGGTTTCACGGCACCAATCCGATTTCGGTCGGCGTGCCGACCACCGACGAAAATCCATGGCTACTCGATATGGCCACAAGCTCGATCCCCTATAACCGCGTCATGCTCTATCGCAGCCTCGGCGTCGAGCTGCCGCAGGGCGTTGCCTCCGATCTCAACGGTGTGGACACGCGCGACGCAGAAGCGGTCGAAATGCTTGCGCCGCTGGGCGGCGAGTTCGGCTTCAAGGGCGCAGCGCTTGCCGGTGTTGCGGAAATTCTCAGTGCCGTTCTGACCGGCATGAAGCTCAGCTTCGATATCGCCCCGATGGGCGGCCCGGATTTTGCGACGCCGCGCGGCATGGGCGCTTTCGTTCTGGCGATCAAGCCGGAAGCCTTTATCGAGCGCGATGTCTTCGACGCAGGCATGACCCGTTATCTCGAAACATTGCGCAACTCACCAGCGCGCGAAGGCTGCACCGTTATGGCTCCGGGCGACCGCGAATGGCGCGTTGCCGAAGAGCGCGAACAGACCGGTGTCACCATCGACCCAGTAACATGGCAGTCATTCGGTGAAATGGCAGAAAAATACGGCGTGGCCCTGCCCGCCTGACCTTGCAGGTCACATACGCATAAACAACCCGTCAGAGCGGTTACAGCAATGCAGCCGCTCTGATTACCATTCGAACCGCGAAGACATATCCCGGGAGGACATTGGGAATGAACACTTCAAACAAGGCGCCTTTCGGCGCCAGCCGCTTCCGGTATTTCATACTTTTCATGTGTTTTATCGGCATCGCGATCAACTATCTCGATCGCGCCAATATGAGCGTTGCACTGCCCTTCATCGATTCCGAACTGGGCCTGAACCTGACGAACACGCAGAAGGGTCTCATCCTTGGCGCGTTTTTCTGGGCCTATGACGGCATGATGCTGTTTGCGGGCTGGATCACCGACAAGCTGGGTGCGCGCAAGAGCTTCTCGCTCGCCGCCATCTGGTGGTCGATATTCACCGCCGTCACCCCGCTCGCCAACAGCTTCTGGTCTTTCTTCACCGTCCGTTTCTTCCTCGGCGCTGGTGAAGCACCCGCCTATCCGGCAGCAACCAAGGCGGCTTCGCGCTGGTTCCCGAGAAGCGAACGCGCCTTTGCAACGGCAGTGATCGATTCCGGTTCGCGCGTCGGCACGGTTCTGGCGCTGCCGATCGTGACCTCGATCATCGCTTTCGCGACCTGGCACTATTCCTTCGTCATTCTGGGTGCTGTCGGCCTCGTCTGGGCATTCTTCTGGTACGTCACCTATCGCGATCCGTCGGAACATCCGCGCGCCAACGATCTGGAACGTCAGTACATCATCCAGAATGGCGCCCGCACCGACGACAATGACAGCGAAGAAGCACAGAAGATCCGTTGGGCAGACCTGTTCCGCTACCGCACCGTCTGGGGCATGATGCTCGGCTTCTTCTGCCTGAACTTCGTCATCTACTTCTTCCTGACCTGGTTCCCGACCTATCTGAAGACCGCACGCGGCCTGAACCTCGCAGAACTCGGCCTTTATGGTATGCTGCCGGGCATCGCCGCTGTCGTCACCGCATGGATCGCCGGCCTTCTGGCCGACCGCGCCATTCGCGGCGGCGCGAATGTCACCACCGTGCGTAAGATCGTCATGGTCGGCGGCATGCTGGGCGGCGCAGCTATCCTTCCGGCAGCGCTGGTTGAATCGCTCTATGCAGCTTTGTTCTTCTTGGCGATTTCCTATAGCAGCCTTGCCATCGCAGCGACCGCAATCTGGTCCCTGCCAGCCGACGTTGCACCAAGCTCGCGCCATGTGGCATCGATTGGCGGCATCCAGAACTTTGCTTCGAACATTGCAGGCATCATCAGCCCGTTCCTGTTCGGCTTCCTGCTGGATCAGTTCAACGGCAGCTATACGCCGTCCTTCCTGATGGCCGCCATCATGGCTGTCGTCGGCGCATTCTCCTACGCGTTCATTGTTGGACGTGCAGAGCCTCTGCCGATCCTGCCTCCCCGCTCGTAAGATCATCCACGAGCGCTAACGAAAAAAGCCCCCATCCGGGTGATCCGGATGGGGGCTTTTCTTTTAGTCAAACGTTAGGAACGCAGCGCCGTCGCCGGGCTCATACGCAATGTGAGCAGTGCTGGCACCAGAGACACAATGGCCGCGACAAGGATAAATCCGCCAGCGCCGTAAAGATCATCCGTCGAAAACTCGACGGGCATTCTCACTGCCGTTGTCGCCGTCAGCCATGCCGTGATGACATGGGCGGCTGCGTAGCCAATGGCGAGGCCGAGCAGGATGCCAAGCACCAGCAGGAAGAACAGCTCACCCCAGACAATCGTCATCACCGCACTGACCGGTGCACCAAAGGCCCGCAAAGCACCAATCTGGCGCTTGCGCGCGCCAATATGCATGACGGCAACCAGCAGCAAAGCGAAGACGACAATCACCTGCGTGCCGACAGCGATACCGAGCAAAAGTTTGCGGGCATCGCCCAGCGTGGAATAGAGCCGCGTCAGCACTTCCGCCGGGAAAATCGACAATGTCGTTTCAGAGCGATATTCCTGCCGCAGCCGATAGGCATCGGCGATGGTGTTCGGCTTGACCAGAACCGCCGGAATTCCGGGGCTGCTGGCATCGAAATGCTCATCAAGCGGCGCATCGACATCGATCCGGGCATTGTGATCGTGTGTATCGATCGGTCCAATCACCGCGAGCGAGCCTTGCGCCTTTGGCGCTTCCTCATGGGCATCCGCATCCGCGTCATCGTGGTCATGACCCTTCATGCCATGCAATTGCCAGACCGCACGAATGGGCACAAGGATCGAGCGATCCCACGCGGTTCCCGTCGGGGCCATCTTGCCGCTGACATGATAGCTCAGCTCCGTATGCGCATGACCGCCGGTTTCAACGGTGCCATGCATCGGATTGACCCGGCTGCCTATCGGCAGATCCACCGCTGATCCGATAACCGCCTCGCCCAACCGGGCAAAAACTTTGCCTTCCGCCAGTTCGGGCGACAAGGCCGCGATCAGCTGGGTCGTTGTCCCGACGATGGGAAAGCCCATCGCGCTATCGCCAAAGCCAATCGGCGCGGCGAAGGCCACGCGCGGGTCGGCGGTAAGCTTGCCAAGCATCGCACCCGACATCAGCGGCAAAGGCGACGGCTGTAGAAACACCGAGGACAAGGTCAGCTGCGTGTCGCTTCCGGCTGCACCCACCACAAGATCGAATTTCTCCGATGCGCGCGCGGTGCCAAGACGCACGGCCCGCTCCTGTAATGTCACCACCGTGCTCAAGGCCACGGACAGCGCCAGCAGGATAATCACCGCAACGGCTCCGCTCCAGAACCGGCGAAGATCGGCAAGAATGAATGTGATCATGTCGCGCCGTGTCCTGTGGTGTCTTTCGTTATGCGTCCGCCTTCCAGAAAAATCTGCCGCCGCAGTCGCTTCATCAATTGCGGATCATGCGTGACGGCAATCAGCGTCGCCCCCTGCGCACCGGCAAGCTGCACCAGGAGTTCGGCAATCTCCCCGCCGGTTTTCTGATCGAGGCTGGCGGTCGGCTCGTCGGCAATGATGACCCGCGGCGCGGGGAAAAGCGCACGCGCGATAGCCACCCGCTGCATCTCGCCGCGGGACAGCGTTTCGATATGCTGGTCGGGTCTTGCAATTCCCACTGTTGTGAGAAGTTCGAGCGCCCGCTCGCGCCGCACCGGCTTCACCGCCCGGCTCAGTTTTGCAGGTAGCAGAACATTGGCAATGGCCGAAAGGCCCGGGAAGAGATGGAAATCCTGCATGACCAGCCCGATATTGCGGGCTCGAAACGCATCGCGCTGAAAAGCCGACAGGCTGCTGAAGGCCTCGCCATTCCAGGAGACATGTCCCGTTCGAACACCTTCAAGGCCGGTGATCGCATTGATCAGTGTGCTTTTCCCGGACCCCGACGCACCGGCGACGGCCAGATGTTCGCCTTGCGGCAGATGAAACGTCTCAATGGCGAGCGCAGGCTCTGGAAGGCCGGGAAAGCGGACTTCCAGCGCAGAAATGTCCAGCGACAGGCCGGACCGTTGTTCAGTCAGCATGTCAGACCGTTGTGAATGAAGCATCGCGCATGCGTAGCTGGCTAACAAATCCCGTTTCAGGATCAGTCCACGAACCATATTCAAGTGTGCCCCGCGTGAGGATCGGCGCGTTGAACTGCACAAAAGTCTGCTTCGCCGCGAGATAAACCACAACGATATTGTCTGGCCAGTCGGAATCCGACGAGCAGAACGGGCAGATCGACATTGGTATTTCGGTCAGCACGAAGAAATTGGCTTCGGCCTTCAAGGGCGGCGCCATAAAGCCGCTGATGGCAACTTGCTTGCCAGCCGACTGCTTGACCTGATCGGAAAACTCAAGGCCCAGCACGCCGAAGCTCTTATAGAGATTGTTGAAGCCGAGTTGCTCGGCAGCCCGCGCTTGCGGGAGACCTGCCACCAGCGGCATGGCAAGTGCGCCAAGCATCACCTGTCGGCGGCTGAAATCGTTCCGGTTGGACATCGGACGCTCCATCAATTGCGGGCAAGCGGCGCAAGCCGCCTGCCCTGTTTCAGGATAGACCGTGCTTACTCGGACTTCGGCTTGCCGAGAGCAAAGGCATCGGCAAGGGCGCGATACACGTCGCTCTGTTCCATATAGCCGCGCAGCCCTTCGGAGCCCGGACCAGTCGCCTGAAGAACGATATCGTCTACCGCATGAACGCCGGTATCCTCGTCCTTCGGGATGTTGCCCTGCACAAACACTGCGCCCGGCACATTCTTATAGGCCTCATTGGCAACATATTCACCCTTTTCGTTCTTGATGGCCGGAACGAACGGATCATCAAGCTTCGGGCGGAAGGTTTCATAATGGTCCGGACCGTTATTGGCAGCCATGAACAGGCGGCGCGAAACGTCCACGCGATCCGGATAGCCGTCGCCGTCCTTGTCTTCATAGTTCGGGAAGCCAGCTGCATCGTAGGTGCCAACCTTGGCGCGCATTTCATCGCCCGGCTTGTCGTCATCGACCGTACCGATAATCGCCACGCCATGGGTGTGGTCGCCGGTCACAACGATCAGCGTATCCGGGTTGTTCTTGGCGAATTCCTGCGCAACGCCAACGGCCTTGTCGAACTCGATCGTGTCGACCAGCGCGCGCTCCCAGTCGAGCGGGTGGCTCATCTTGTCAATCGACGCGCCTTCAACCATCAGGAAGAAGCCTTCCGGGTTCTTGGATAGCTTGTCGAGCGCGGCCTTGGTCATGTCGACCAGACCCGGCTGGTTCGGGAACTTGTCGACGGTTCCCTTCTTCAGAAACTCGCGATCCAGCGTCACATCCATATTGCCAGTGTGGAACAGGCCGAGCAGGTTCTGCTGGTTGGACTGACCGGAAGCGGCAAGCTCGTTCTTGTCGGTGACGACAGCATAGCCCGCGTCACGGAACAGCTGGATATAATCCTTGTCGTCCTTGCGCTTGGAGCCCGGAACTTCCTTGCTCAGGAAATAGGCCGAGCCGCCGCCCAGAAGCACATCGGGCTTGACCTCGTAGAACATGCCGACAATGTCCGCCTTGTCGGAACGCTTGCGCGTATGCGAAACCAGTGCAGCAGGCGTTGCGTCTTCCACTTCCGCCGTGGAAACGATGCCGATAGACTTCTTCGTCTGGCGACGCAGCGCTTCGGCAATGGTTTCGACCTTCGGGTCGTCCTGGCTCGCCGGAGTGCGGTCGGCATAAACGCCAAGCGCATTCACGCGTGATTTGTGGCCCGTCATGTAAGCCGACATGGTGTTAGCGCTGTCGGTTGCGATGGAATGGGTCGACGATGTGCCGATAAAGGCCACCGGCGGGACGTCATCCATATTGAGACGACCATTGGCCTTGCCCTCAGTCATGCCCTTGGACATGATGCGCGCTCCGGTGCGGTGCGCGACCGAAAGACCATCCGCGACGAGGAAGATAATGTTCTTGGCTTTCGCTTCAGTTGCAGTCGGATAAACATCCCAGGTGACCGTCTTCGTCTCGTCCCCTGCCGAAACTTCAACCTTGTAAGCGCCCGGCTCTGCGAGCTTCAGATCGCGCAGGATGAGGGCCGAACCCAGAACCTTGTCCTCGCTCCCCTTCTCTTCTGCGACGAATTCGGCCTTGGAACCGAACAAGGCTTCATAATCCTGACCGTTGACGGTCACCTTGACCTCTTCCGGCTTCACGACCTTGTCGAGTTCCACTTTGAAATCGAACGGAGAGCCGACGAGGATGGTCGCCCGGTCGAGCGGATAGATATCGGCAGCATGGGCAGCGCCGCTAAGAAATGTTGCGGATGCAAGAGTGAGCAAAAGCTTACGCATGATAGAAACCCCTTCCTAAGAGTATCAGGCCTCCATAAGCAAGCTAGATGACGTCCGTATAACGGTTTCGCATTTGTTGATCACTGCAACCGCATGCGATCCATTTTCACCACGCGCGGCAGGGCAGATTCGCCTCTAGGTCTAAGCTAAATCAGAGAACACGAAGCCGCATTCGTAGGGCGTCAAATCGGCTGAAAAGCGGGTCGTTTCGAGTGCGGAATGGTAAAATTCAACAGCCTGAGATTAAACGACATTTTTCGGCTAATGAAAGCTAATTCGACGTTAGGTTTTCCTAGCGCGACTGTGCTCAAACCAATCTTTCAGAGGAGATTTTATCGTTCAGGCGAGGCGGAAGCTCATAAAAGGAATCTCTGTAACGATGCCTCAGATGGTACCGTGAAGAAGTTAAAAAATCTACAGCATCAACCCATAAAAGCACAAAAAACATCGTTCCTTGCCAATCCGTACACAACCCCCAGCTAAGGCGTAGATCGTGCACTACAACAGTTGAGCAGGTTTTCCGACACAAATCCAGCTCCCTTCGCCCGAAGTGATTTGGCCGGAACCCTTGCCGGGACCGGTGCGGGTCATTTCACGTCAGCACCAGCGCCCCAGTCTTCCAGCCTCTGGAATCTGTCCATTTCTGTTAATCAGGTCGCTGGAAGCGCGATTGACGATTCGGGCGGCTCAACCACCGCCTAAAAGCGTGGACGATGACAATAAATGACTCCACCTATGATCGTCAGCATGCTGCATGAGATGGTAGACTGCGGTCTAATTTCGATAAAAGCTTTTAAAAACAATTCGATAAAAGAATTCGATTCGGAAAGATAAAATTCTTTGTAATTTTTAATTGCCTGCTAACCCTTTGTTAATCCGGGCAGCACTTGCGATACAAGAAGAATCGGACATAATGACGGTATTTAGGCGGTATTAGTTCCGATGCCGTCACTAGGGATCCCAAGTAAATGAATATCGCAAATTCAACAGCAGCATTGTCGTTTGACGACATGATATTGACGCAGGGGAGAGAAATCTCTCGCAAGCTCAATCTGCTGCGCCATGAAAACTTCCCTCCGGATGCGCGGAAAAACCTGCGCCAGTTTTCCATGGCTGAAGCTGCATACTTTCTTGGCGTCTCCCCCAGCAATCTGAAGAAACTACATCTCGAAGGCAAAGGCGTCGAGCCGACCATTCTGACAGGTGGACGCCGCGCCTATAGCGTGGACCAGCTGCATGAACTGCGTTTGTGGCTCGATCAGAACGGCCGCGCTGACGTGAAGCGTTATGTTCCGCACCGCCGGGCCCATGAAAAACTTCAGGTCATCGGTGTTGTGAACTTCAAGGGCGGGTCGGGCAAGACCACGACAGCAGCGCATCTTGCGCAGCATCTCGCCTTGACCGGTCATCGCGTGCTTGCCATCGACCTTGATCCGCAGGCTTCACTGTCGGCTTTGCATGGCATTCAGCCCGAGCTGGATGAATTCCCGTCGCTCTATGAAGCCATTCGTTACGATTCCGAAAAGAAGCCTATCCGCGAAGTCATTCGTCGGACAAACTTCCCCGGTCTCGACATTATTCCAGCTATGCTGGAGCTTCAGGAATATGAGTACGATACGCCTTTGGCCATGCAGAATGGCGGCGAGGGCAAGATGTTCTGGAATCGCATCGCGTCGGTCCTGGCCGAAGTTGACGATTCCTACGATGTCGTCGTCATCGACTGCCCTCCCCAGCTTGGCTATCTGACGCTGACGGCGCTGTCCGCAGCCACGTCAGTGCTGATCACCGTTCATCCGCAGATGCTCGACCTCATGTCGATGTCGCAGTTCCTGCTGATGCTGGGCGATATTCTGAAAACCGTTCGCCAAGCTGGCGGTGCAGTACAGCTCGACTGGTTTCGCTATCTGATTACCCGTTATGAGCCGACCGACGTGCCACAGGCGCAGATGGTTGGCTTCATGCAGAGCATGCTTGCCTCCCATATGCTCAAGCATCAGATGCTGAAATCAACGGCCATTTCGGATGCCGGCCTTACCAAACAAACACTTTATGAAGTCGAACGCTCTTCCATGAATCGCGGCACTTATGATCGCGCGATGGAAGCCATGGAAGCAGTCAATTCGGAGATCCGCGGCCTTATCCACGAAGCATGGGGACGTTAGACTGCCGTCTAAAACGGTAAATACGCAATAAAATCAGGTCTATGACCGGTTTGAGGAATAGAGAATGGCACGGAAGAACATTTTTGACAGCGTGATGCGGAACGAACCGGCAGCGGAACAGCCTTCCCAGCCGGTCGATGCCACGTCGCGTCGGTTCGGCGCTGCCAAGTCGCTTTCCGCTTCGATCGATGAACTCGCCAAGCAGGCTTCGCAAAGACTGGATGGCGAAACCGTCGTTGAACTTGATCCGAACAGTCTCGATGCGTCTTTCGTAGCCGACCGCCTGCCTGAAGCCGACGATCTAGAGTATCAGGAGCTTCTCGAAGCCATTCGTGATCGCGGGCAGGACAGTCCTATTCTTGTGCGACCGCACCCTGAGGCTAGCGGTCGCTATATGATCGTCTTTGGCCATCGTCGTGCCCGCGTGGCCCGTGAACTGGGCCTGAAGGTCAAAGCCGTTATCAAGCCACTTGCCGATCTGGAACACATTCTGAGCCAGGGTCAGGAAAACTCGGCGCGCGCCAATCTCAGCTTCATCGAGCGTGTTCTGTTTGCAGCGCGTCTGGAAGCGCTTGGTTTTGAGCGTGAGGCTATTCAGGCCGCTCTGACCATCGATTATCAAACCCTTTCGAAGATGCTGACCATTCCCAAGGCCATACCGGAAGCCATTCTTCTGGCTATCGGTCCGGCCAAAGGTATCGGTCGTGATCGCTGGCTTGAATTGCGTAAGCTTGTCGAGATTCCCGGTAAGAAAGATGCTGCCGAGGAACTGATGGCAACGGATGCCTTCAACGCAGCCTCGTCCAGTGAACGCTTCGAACAGCTCTATGGGTATCTGAAGGGCGCGCGTCAGAAGAAGTCCGTCACCAAGGCAGCGTTACGCCCAGGTTCGACATGGACCGCTTCGGACAAGTCCGTCAGCGCCACAATCAAGCAGAACGGCAAATCGGCAACGCTGGCTCTCGGCGCAGCCAATGGACCACGTTTTGCTGAATGGCTCTCTCGCAATCTGGATACGCTTTATGCGTCATTCCAGAATGACGAGAAGTAACAAGCATTCGGATTGGAAAGCGGTTTCCGCAGCCCGGTCCAGTATCTGAGTACGATTATCTGCGTATCTGTATCGCGTGATTGAAAGCATTTTCAGCAAAGTCTGAAACGGCTTTGCATTGGAAAATGTGTGACAAAAAGAGAGGAGCCGTTTCAGCGATCTCGATGATTGCGGTTCGCTCCAAGGAAAAAGGAACGAGATAGCAAAAGAAAAAGGCCCCCAAACGTCGCCGCGTGGAAGCCCTTCTCATTGGTTTAGCAGCTAGAGAATCGCAAATCCACGAATCACTGTCAAGTGTAATTAGCGTCATTTAGGCGGGTGGATTTCTTTTGCCTTGTGGAAGGTGAAAGAAAATGGAGATGCATTTGGCTTCGACGCCGTTTGGTAGTCGACCGATGACGGCTGCCTTGTTGGCAGCGCAACGCAATGCCTGGCAAATGCCACAGGACCTGACGGTCGATAAGTGGCAACTGCATCGTTGGTTGTGTGAAGCAAAGACGATCTATGGTCTGAATGATCGCTCGCTGGCAGTCCTGTCAGCATTGCTGTCCTTTCATCCGGACAATCAACTCAAGGCCAATGAAGGCCTGATCGTCTTCCCGTCCAACAAGCAGTTGGCGCTGCGTGCCCACGGCATGGCAGACGCAACCTTGCGTCGTCATCTTGGCGCGCTGGTCGATGCCGGTTTCATCACCCGTCAGGATAGCCCGAACGGCAAACGTTATGCACGTCGCGCCAAAGGCGGTGAGTTGCAGATTGCCTTTGGGTTTTCGCTGGCTCCCTTGCTGTTGCGCGCAGATGAACTTGAAGCATCTGCCGAACAGGTGAAAGCCGAGAAGGCTGCATTGCGCGAGCAGCGTGAACGCTTGACCTTGCTGCGTCGTGATATCGCCAAGCTGATTGAATTTGCCATGGTCGAGGAACTGTCCGGTGACTGGTCAGCCATCAATCAGCGCTTTCGGGCCATAGTCGATGCGATTCCACGCCGTGCAGAGCGTGATGAACTTGCTCTGTTGGTCACTGCAATGGAGACACTGTCGGCTGAAATCGATAAGCTGTTGAATATTCACCAAAATACCGAAATTCTGAGCGGCAATGAGTCTCAAAATGAGCGGCAGCAAATTGAATCGAATCCAGATTCCTATTTTGAAAAGGACAGCGTTTCGCAAATCGACCAGCGCGAGACGATTATCGACAAAACGCAGGCAGAACCGACCGTATCGCTCGAAATGGTTTTGCGGGCCTGCCCGGAGATTGAAGCCTATTCATCGAGCCCTATCCGGCAATGGCATGGACTGGTTAATGCTGCCGAGACTGTACGCAGTTTCATCGGGATTGACGCCAAGCTCTATGATTTGGCCAAAAAGACGCTAGGAAACTATAATACGGCCATCGCAATTGCCTATATTCTCCAGCGTTACGATCAAATTCGTTCAGCAGGCGGATATCTGCGTATATTGACGGAAAAGGCTGCAGAAAGTGGTTTCTCGATCAAGCCGATGATGATGGCCGCGCTGAATGCACAACGCCGCGCCAATTAGATCAAATGCACGAACTTGGCTTTCGCACACAACACTGGACTTTTCTGGTCAGATTTATGGTTAACCCAATGTAAGTCTCAGTAACTCAACAAACGCTCATCGAGCGTTAGCGAGACAAAAGAAAGTTATCTATCCGTGTATTTACAGCAAAACGCGTTGTATATATGCAGCAGACCCGTTGTGAGGAATAAGTTCACTTCAATTTCAAGGCTGGAGCACCAAGGCTGTGAGTCTGGTTATCGATTTCATCAAATATGTTTCTATCGTCTTCATCGGCCTTCTGCCGATCATGAACCCGCTCACCACCATTCCGCTCTACATGGCTTTGACCAAGCGGATGAGCAAGGAGAACAAGCAAAAGCAAGCCATAAAGGCCTGTATCTACGCATTCTCCATTCTGACGGCTTTTCTGCTGCTGGGGCAGGGGATTATCGCGCTGTTCAATATCTCGCTGCCCGGCATACGGGTGGCAGGCGGTATCATCATTATGATCCTGGCGCTGAGAATGATCTTTTCTGGTGAAGACACGTCTTCGGAAGTCAATGTCGAGCCTTCTGAGATCAAGAAGGCCGAGATCGATTATTCCTTCTCGCCGCTTGCCATGCCCAGTCTTGCAGGACCGGGATCGATTGCCGTGGTGATGAGCTTCGGGTCACAGATACCGGCAGAACATACGATCATCGGCCATATCATTGTTATAGTCGCCATTCTGTTGACGGTCGGCATTGCTTATGCAGCCCTATCGTCGGCGACTTTCATCGAGAAAATGCTTGGCGAACACGGCATGCAGGCGATCACAAAGATCATGGGCTTTCTCCTGACCTGTATTGCCGTGCAGTTTCTGGCCTCCGGCGTCCACGATTTCTATATCGAGTTTACCAAGGTGTAGGCTTTGCTCTATTCCATGGCGATGGTGTGATCGACTTCCTGCGCGATCTTCGGCTTGCGGAGCAAAAGAACGAGCGGCATCGCCATGAGCGACATCAGCATCAGTAGCTTGAAATCATCGATATACGAGATGACCGTCGCCTGCTGCGTGATGATATTATCAAGCAGCGCGCGACCGGCAGCCGTGGTCGGGTTGAGATATTGCGAAACAATCGCGCTGTCGAAATTATGATTGAACGGCGTGACATAGGCGCTGATATCCGCGTGGTTGGCCTGAACATTTTCTGTCAGAAGCGCTGAAACCACCGAAATGCCGACGCTGGATCCGATATTGCGCGAGAGATTGTACAAGCCGGTGCCATCACCGCGCAGATGGGCGGGGAGGGTGGAAAAGGCAATCGTGGTCAGCGGCACGAACAGGAAGCCGAGACCCGCGCCCTGAATGAAGCCAACCCGCACGATAGTCCATTGCGAAATATTGGGCGTCCAGCCGGTCATTTCATACATGGCCCAGGCGGTCAGTCCGAGACCGGTCAAAAGCAGATAGCGTGAATCGACACGGCCAATCAGCTTGCCGACCAGAAACATGCAGGCCATGGTTCCCATGCCGCGCGGACCCATCACGATACCGGCGGTGGTAACCGGATAGCCCATCAGTGTCTGGAGATAAGGCGTCATCAATGCCAGCGACGCCAGATAGGTCACCCCGATAATGAAGATGAAGAGCATACTCACCGCGAAATTGCGGTCCAGAAACAGCTGCGGTTTGACGAAAGAATTCTCCGCGGTGAATGTGTGCACAACAAGCAGGTAAAGCGCTGCCGCACAAACCAGCGACTCGATGATGATTTCGCTCGATGAAAACCAGTCCATCTGCTCGCCGCGATCGAGAAACAATTGCAGCGAAGCAATGGCGAGACTGAGGAGACCGAAGCCGGTCCAGTCGAGACGCGCCATTCGATCTATCTTGGTTTCGGACACGAAGACCATGATCCCGGCAAAAGCCAGCGCACCAATCGGAACATTGATATAGAAAACCCAGCGCCAGCTCATATTATCGGTGAGCCAACCGCCGATGACGGGTCCGAGAACCGGCCCAACCATCACTGAAACGCCGAAAAGCGCCATGGCGGAGCCACGTTCTTCCAGCGTGTAGATATCGAGCAGAATACCTTGCGACAGCGGCACCAGCGAAGCGCCAAACAGGCCCTGCAAAAGACGGAAGCCGACAATCTGCGGCAGGGATTGTGCAAGACCGCAAAGGACGGAGGCCACAACGAAGCCCGCAATGGCCGCCAGCAGCACCCGCTTGCGGCCGAATTTGGCGGCAAGAAAGCCTGACGGCGGCGTCATGATCGCGGCCGCCACGATATAGGAGGTCAGCACCCAGTTGATCTGGTCGGCGCTTGCCGAAACGCTGCCCTGAATATAGGGCAGGGCGACATTGGCAATCGTCGTATCCAGCGCCTGCATGATGACCGCGAGAATGACGCAAGCGGTGATCGCGCCGCGATGTGCGACGATAGACGCGCCGGAAATGGCGACGTTAGACATGGTTTCCACCGCCGAAAAGATTGGTAATGAAGCTCGGCAGACCGCGCGGGTGGCCGGTATCGACTTCAACATTGACGCTCATGCCGACACGCAGCGGCGGCTGGCCGCTCTTATTGTCGATGCTGACACGCATGGGGATGCGCTGCACGACCTTGACCCAGTTGCCAGACGTATTCTGGGCTGGCAGCAGCGAGAAGCTGGAGCCCGAAGCCGGGCTGATGCTGGCGACTTTGCCTTCCCAGCGCGCATCGGGATAGGTATCGACCGAAATCGTTACGGGCTGGCCGGGTTCGATCCCCGTCAGTTCGGTTTCCTTCGGATTGGCGGTGATCCAGAGATGATCGGATGAAACCAGCGAGAATGCCTGTTGCGCGGCTTGCAGATAGGAGCCGACCTGCAGGCTGTTCACATTGGTGACGATGCCGTCAAACGGCGCGCGAATGGTGGCGTCATTGAGCTGGCGCTGGGCCTCATCCACCTTGGCCTTGGCTTGCAGGTAAAGCGGGTTCTGTTCCACAGGCTGGTCAGCATTGCCGCCAAGCTGAGCCAGCGCCGACTGGGCCTGCGCCTTGGCCACGGCAACCTTCTGCTGGGCAGCATCGAGATCGTGCTTTGCCTGATCGAATGTCGCGCGCGATGACGCGCTGGTCGCCACGAGATCCTGCTGCCGCTTGAATGTGGCCTGATAGAAAGGCAGATCGGCTTCGGCCTGCGTGATTTCGGCAAGCGACTGCTGATAGCTGGCCTGAAGACCCAATATCTGGTTGCGCACCTGGCCGAGTTCGGCCTGCGCACCTTCAAGCGCAATGGCAAAGGAATCCGGCTTCAGGCGAAACAGCACCTGACCGGCTTTGACCAGCTCGTTTTCATGCACATCAATGCCGGCAACAAGTCCCGAAACATCGGTCGAGATGCCCACCATATCGGCCTGTACATAGGCATTATCTGTCGAAACATAGCGCCCGCCAGTGACGTAGAAATAGCCGCCGACAACAAGCGCCAGCGGCAGAAGCGAAAACATCATGCGGCGGCGCTTCAACCGGCGACGTGCGGCGATGTCGCTCGCGCTCGGCTTCAGGGTCGCGTCGATGGAGCTTTGCGGCTGCGCGGCCGGACCGGTGCTTTCGGCGTGGGTTTCCTGACGTGCTTCAGGCTCATCCCGTTCGATAGCGGCGGGATGTTTTACGATATTGGACGTATCAGTCATGATCTGTATCTTCGTTGACGATTTCAGGACTTGCGGGAGACCGGCAAGCCCGGGAGAGATTGTCTTTCATCGACAGGAGGGTCTGGATCAGCTGTTCCTGTTCCGCCTGCGAAACACCTTCAAGCGCCTCGGCCCGCGTCTGGCCGCCGAGTTCGCGCATATCTTCCAGAAGCGGCATCGCCGCCTCGCATATGTAAATCAAATGCGCACGCCGATCGGTCGGATGGGGCCGTCTTTCGACAAATCCCTGTTCGACGAGCCGGTCGAGAATGCGCGTAAGGGTTATAGCCTCCACGTCCAGCAGATCAGCCAGACTGCGTTGCATGATCCCGTCATTCTTCGAGAGGAATGCCAGCGTTTGCCACTGGGCCCGTGTCAGGCCAGTTCCGCGGGCGCGCTGTTCAAAACGTTTGCGAAGAAGGCGGGCAACATCATGCAACAGAAAACCGAGAACGCGGGTGTCCGCCACTTGTATGCCCACTTATTTATAAGCTACCTTATTATTTGCAGCTTATGACAAATGTCTTGAACATGGCAAGCGAATTGGACCGCCGGCTTGCGCCAGCGATGTCACAATCACGTGACAACTTGTTGGGAGAGGGCGCTGACGATCAGTGCGCTGGTTGCGGCGCGACAACTTCCAGCCACTGTGCGCGATAGGCGGCATAGGTGTTGCCGGAAGCATCATCGTCGGGATGATAGGTTCTGCCGTGCTTTTCCTGGGGCGCAGCACCGGCCAGAAGCCCAGCACCAGTGGCCGTACCGGTTGATCCGGCAATGGCCTCAACCTCGCGCCCGGAGAAATTCGCCAATGCTTTCAGATAAATAGCATTTTCAGAAAATGGACCTTCGACCACAATTGGTCCCTTGGCGCCCAATAGGCCAAGACAGCTTTCCGTCATCAGCGCGGCATAGATGCACGCAGCTGCATAGCGTTCGGCATCGCTTGCCTGATCCGCATTGCGCCAGCGCAGATGCGTGTCAGGGAAAGGGCCGCAGCCCGGAACAGCTGAAGGCTGAGCCATAATCCTGCGATGCAGAACCTGTACGGCAAGCCTGTCGTATTCAGCAGGCGAGGGCTTTTGCAGCCCTTCGGTCATCAGATCGAATTCGCGCCCGCCCATATAGCGCGCCGAAGGCACGGCCCGCCCATAGGCGTCAACATTGGCGAGCGTATCGCGTTTCGGGTCCAGCTGGTCGAGATTGCCGCCGACGGCGAAGCTCACCACCCATGTGCCCGTCGAAACCACCGAAAACGGGCCTTTGCGATCCATCAAATGTGCGAGCAGCGATGCGTTGGAATCGTGAATGCCGCAATGCACCGGAACAGGCGAGGGCAGTCCGATATTGGTCGCGATCTCCGGCAGTAGCGGCCCTAGCGCATCGAAGGCGGAGCGCAGCGGCGGGAATTTTTCGCGAATGTTCAGTAGGTCGACAAGCGCCGAAAAAGCCGATTGCTTCGGCAGCCACAAATCCGTGTGGCAGCCAAGCGATGTCACTTCCGATGCGGCAATGCCGGTCAGACGCCATGCCCAATATTGCGGGTAGGTGAATATGAAATGCGCGCGCGCGAAATCGGCAGGAAAGACCGTTTTCAGATAGTGAAGCTGCGCACCGAGATTGAGGCCGAGCGACAGGGTCGGCGAAAATGTATCGCGAAAATCCGGCTTTATGGCCGCATAGGCGGCGCGGATTTCGGCTGGATATTCGAGTTCGTAGTCGAGAACCGGCATGGCCAGTGTGCCGTCTCTAGCGACAAGGACTGCTGACGCGCCATGCGTGGTGATGGAAATGGCATCGAAGCCCGGCTCTTGCGCAAATTCCGCCAGGCTTGCCAGAAAGAAGCGCCACAGCGCCTCGATATCATAATGCGGATAGGGACCGTCGCGCAGAACGGTGTTCGGCATGCGGCGCGCGGCAATTTCCTCACCGCCTGCCGCATCGATCACGACGACTTTGGCATTGGTCTTGCCGATATCGAGAATGGCTATGCGCTTCATGACATGTGAAACACTGGCTTGAGATCGACAGAAACCGGTGAATTGTCGGGGTTCGTCGCCATGATGTCGGCCATATGCGCCCACCATTTCTTCATGACGGGATGGTCGGGCAGGGCCGCCATGCCGTGTCCGGCGCTGCGCGTCAGCACGCCGAACAAAATGTTGGTTTCTTCATCGAGATAGATCGCATAGTCCGACACGCCAGCCGTGTGCAGAAGTTCGACCAGTTCGGGCCAGATCTCGTCATGGCGGCGGCGATATTCCGCTTCCATGCCCGGATTAAGCGTCATGCGAAATGCATAGCGTTCGGCCGTCATGTCGCGCGCCTCCCCTTGAGCTGCCGGATGAGGATCGGCAGCGAAATGGTGACGATGAGCAGGAGGCCGATAAAGATCGACATGACGATGCCCGGCACGTTGAGAAGGCCTAGCCCGAAGGTCACAAGGCCCATCACGAAAGCCGCAATCACCACGCCGACAATGGTGCCCGATCCGCCGAGGATCGATACGCCGCCCAGCACGACCATGGTGACGATTTCCAGTTCCCAGCCTTGCGCGATGGATGGGCGCGTGGAGCCGAGGCGCGAGGTCAGGCAGACGGCGGCGATGCCACTCATCACGCCGGTCATCAGGAAAAGCACGAATTTGGTTTTTTCAACCGGAATGCCGGAAAAGCGGGCCGCGAACTCATTATTGCCGATGGCATAGATGCGGCGTCCAAAGCTGGTGGCATGCAGCAGAACGCCAAACAGCACAGCGAACAGAATGAACAGCGCGAATTCGAACGAGAAGACCCAGAACACATAGCCTTGCCCGAAATAGGCAAAGCTCTCCGGATAGCCGCCAAAGGCCTGATCGCCGAGCACGATATAGGAAATGCCGCGGAAAAGGCTCATCGTGCCGATGGTTACGACGATGGATGGCAGTTTCAGCCCGGCCACCAGCCCACCATTGATTGCGCCGCAGACAAGGCCGGTGCCGATGCCGATGCAGACCAGACCCGGCGTGCCGACACCAGCCTGCGCAGCCGCACCCATCGCGGTCGAGGAAAGCGCAATGATGGCGGCGACCGAGAGGTCGATTTCACCGGAAATGATCAGAAGCGTCATCGCAAAGGCGATCAGCGCCTTTTCGGTGAAGTTGAATGTGGCGTCGGAGAGGTTCCACGCATCGAGGAAATAGGGCGAGGCGAAAGAATTCGCGATGAAGATCGCAATTGCCACGCCAAGCAGCAACATTTCCCAGCTTGCAAAGATGCGCGAGAAGGGTGTTCCGAGGCGGTCGGGAATATGACGGCGCTGGTCGTTCATGTCCGTCTGGCTCATGCCGCAACCTCCTCATAAGTCTTCGCGGCCTTGTCGCGCAGGATGATGCGTCCACGCCGCTTTTCCTGCCGCGCATTGAAAATCACCGCCAGAATGATCACGGAACCGGAGATCGCCATCTGCCAGAAGGGCGATATGTCGATGACCGGCAAAGCGTTCTTGATGACGCCGAGAAACAGCGCGCCCAGAACGGCACCGGCAACTGTGCCGATGCCGCCAAGTGTCGAGATGCCGCCGATGACGCAGGCCGCAACGCTGTCGAGTTCGAAACCGGCGGCCACATCCACATAGGCGACGGCATAGCGCGACACCCAGAGATAGCCGCACAGTCCGGCGAGCGCACCCGAAAGCACAAAGGCGAAGAAGCGTGTGCGACCAACATCGATGCCGGTATAGACGGCGGCGGTCGGATTGCCGCCGGAAGCATAAAGGGCGCGACCGAAGAATGTCCGCGTCAGCAACACATAGACGAGCGCCACGATCAGGATCGCCGTCCAGCCGAGGAGCGGCAGGCCGAGAAAAGGCGTGCGTGGCGTGTTGAGGAAGGGCGCTGTCATCTGATGCGCATTCACCCATGCGCCGCCGGACAGCACAAAGGCCATGCCGCGATAGATGGTGAGTGTGCCAAGCGTGACGACAATTGCCGGAATATTGAGCTTCCAGACGAGAATGCCGTTGATCGCGCCCAAAACCGCACCGATGCCGATGGCAAGCACGATCAGCAGCACCAGAGGCAGGCCCGGATAGGTGGCGTTGAGCATTGCCACGGCCATGCCGGTAAAGGCGAGATTGGCAGCAACCGATAGATCGATGGATTTGGTCAGGATCACCGCCATCTGTCCAAGCGCGATGATGATCAGGATCGACGTGTCGTTGAAGATGCCCGCCAGATTGCCGACGCTGGCAAAGCCCGGCGCGCGGCTTGCAAACAGGCCCACCAGAAGCGCGATGATGACGAGGAGCAGGAGTTCCCGCTGTTTCAGCAATTGTTTCATGATCTACTCCGCAGCCTGCTCGGCATTGCCTGTGGCGGCGCGCACCAGCACTTCCGCGTCGAGGCTTGCGCGTTCGAAGACGCCTTCCATAAGGCCTTCGCGCATAACCATCACACGGTCCGACATGCCGATGATTTCCGGCAGTTCCGACGAGATCATGATGATGCTGAGTCCCTCGGCGGCGAGCTCGCTGATAAAGGCGTGAACCGCGGCCTTGGAGCCGATATCGATGCCCTTGGTCGGCTCGTCGAGAATGATGACCTTCGGATTGGTGGCGAGCCACTTGCCGATGACGACCTTCTGCTGATTACCGCCGGATAGCGTTCCGACCGGTACGGAAAGGGCGGCAGCACGCAGGTCGAAGCGCTCGGCATATTTGCGCGCCAGCGCCAGCTCTTCCGCCATGCGCAGAAAACCATTGCGCGAGGTGCGGGCGAGCGACGGCAGCGAAACATTCTGAAAGATCGGCAGTTGCAGCACCGCGCCGTGACGTCCGCGCTCTTCCGGCACATAAACGATGCCATGCGCTACCGCGTCGCCGGGGCGGCGGATGCTGATCTCGCGATTTTCAAGCGTCACACGGCCACGCGATGGCTTGGTGATGCCGAACAGCGATTGTGCAAACTCCGAGCGCCCGGCGCCGACAAGACCGTAAACGCCGAGGATTTCGCCCTTGCGCAGTTCAAAGGAAATGTCGCGAAACTCGGTCGGGTGCGAATAGTTTTCAACCTTCAGCACCGGCTTGCCGATGGCGACATCCTGCTTGGGAAAGGCCTGATCGACAGACCGCCCGACCATCATCCGCACGATATCGTTTTGCCGCGTATCGGCAAGCGTACCGTGGCCGACGGCGTGCCCGTCGCGGAAAACCGCATAATTATCGGCGATTTCGTAAACTTCATCGAATTTGTGGCTGATGAACAGGATGGCTTTGCCCTGCGCCTTCAGGCGCGCCACGATGCGAAACAGGTCGTCCACTTCCTTGCGCGACAGGGCTGCAGTCGGCTCGTCCATGATGACGATGCGCGAATCCACCGACAGCGCGCGGGCAATGGCGACCAGATGGCGCTGGGCGATGGACAGTTCCTTCAGCTTGATGCGCGCGTCGACGGTCGTTTCCAGCGAGGACAGCAAGGCTTGCGAACGGGCATAGACGGCCTTCCAGTTGACGAAGCCGAATTTCGTGCGCGGCGCATGGCCGAGATAGATGTTTTCGCCCACCGACAATTCGTCGAAGAGCACGGTTTCCTGATGAATGGCCGTGACGCCGTGATCGGTCGCATCCTGCGCCGTCGCCAGATGCACCGGCTTGCCGTCGATGAGGATTTCACCTTCATCGGGCTGGTAAATGCCGGTGAGGATTTTCACGAGCGTGGATTTGCCCGCGCCGTTCTCGCCGATCAGTGCGGTCACCTTACCGGGATAGAGCGCGATATTGACGTCATCGAGCGCACGCACACCGGGAAATGTCTTGGCAATGCCGCGCATTTCCAGAATGGGCTGGTCCGTCATGGCAAGCACCGTCTGCTCACCGCTGGAATCGCCGCTTGAGAGAAAAGCTGCATTCATTGCAGACACCTGAAATCGATTCTGGGGAACGGGAGGCGGCACCCGTTCAGCGAATGCCGCCTCTTTTTAAAATGCGCATCGTGTCCGAAAACCGTTTCACACTTTTCGGGATGCGCTTTCCGATCAGAAGACCTTGGAGAACTGGTCGATGTTCTTCTCGTCATAGACGAAAGGATCGCTCATCGCGGCTTCGCCGTTTTCGCCGATCTTGATCTTGCCCATGCGTCCGGCATCGATTTCGGAGCCCGGCTTGCCATCAGCATCACCCTTCACGAGGTGATAGGCGATCTGGGTTGCGGAATAGCCGAGATCGATCGGGTTCCAGATGGCGAATTCCTTGGTCGCGCCGGACTTGATGGCGCCAGCCATTTCGGACGGCAGGCCGAGGCCCGTCACATAGACATCGCCGATCTTGCCGGCATCCTTTACGGCCTGCGAAGCGGCCAGAACGCCCACGGTCGTCGGCGCCACGATGACCTTGACGTTCGGGTTCGACTTCAGGAGGCCCTGTGCTTCACGATAGCTCTTGTCGGCCAGATCGTCGCCATAGACGGTCGTGACCAGATTGAGGCCCGGGAAGTCCTTGAGCTGCTTCTTCATCTCGCCGATCCAGATATTCTGGTTGGTCGAGGTGGTGGTGGCGGACAGGATCGCGAAATCGCCCTTGCCGTCCGGCAGGTGATCGGCTGCAAGCTTCAGGCACATCTTCCCGATCAGCTCGTTGGACGATGGGTTGAGATGCACGATACGGCCAGCTGGAGCCACACCCGAATCCCACGAAATCACCTTGATGCCGCGCTGGGCAGCCTTTTTCAGCGCCGGTACGACCGCATCCGGGTCGTTGGCGGAAATGGCGATGGCGTTGACGCCCTGGGCAATCAGCGAATTGATGACTTCAATCTGGCCTTCGGCGGTTGTGGTGGTCGGGCCGGTATAGATGACCTCGACGCCGCCAAGTTCCTTGGCGGCTTCCTGCGCACCCTTGTTGGCGGCTTCAAAGAAGCCATTGCCGAGCGACTTCGCGACGAGCGCGATCTTGATGTCGGCGGCCTGCGCCTGACTTGCCATGAAGGCGACAGCCAGTGCGGTACCAAGTGCGAGTTTCTTGAAAAGCTTCATGTCTCATTCCTCCCAGTATAAAGACATATGTTTCACGATGATCCCGGCATTGGCCGGGATGATAATAGAGTTGGCTCAGGCAACCTCGGCGGAATCCCCCTGTTCGCCGCCCTTGCCGGCATTTGCGGAAACCTGCGCTACAATCAGCCGGATACCCGCATTTTCGACCATCCGCCGCGCCTCATCGGAAATGCCGTCATCGGTGATCAGCGTGCTGACACGGTCGAGCGGGCAAAGGATGAGGCTGGAACGGCGGGTGAATTTCGATGAATCGACCATCAGGACAAGTTCGTCCGCCTGGCCCATCAGTTTCTGTTCGCTCTGGATGATCAGCGCGTCGGATTCCATCACGCCGAGCGGGCTCACACCCTGACAGCCCATGAACATGCGCCGACCGTAAAAATTACGGATGACGTCATTGTCGAAAGGCGAAAGGATCAGGCTCTGGTCGCGATAGATCGCGCCGCCGGGCACGATCACCGTGCTTTTCGACTGCCGCAACAGATGTTCGGCAATAGCGAAGGAGTTGGTCAGCACCTGAAGGCGGCGTGCCGTCAGATAATGCACCATCTGGAATGTCGTGGAGCCGCCGTTGATGATGATGCTGTCGCCTTCATCGCAAAGCGCCACAGCTTCGCGGGCGATGGCGCGCTTGCGATCACCATTTTCAGACTCGGAAACCTTGAACGGACGCCCTGCCAGACTGCCGAACTGCGGCGGATGGATGGCTTCGGCCCCACCGCGCACGCGCTTGATACGGCCCTGCATATGTAACGATGCGATATCGCGCCGAAGGGTCGCTTCGGACGCCTCCGTCAATTCCACCAGATCCTGAATGGTGATCACCGGTTTCTCCTGAACAGCGCTCAGGATGATGCGGTGGCGCTCTCTTTCGTGCATCGCTCCTCCTGCTTCCATCTATTCTCATATTGCTGGCGCATGTCAATCACAAACAATCAATAATTCGCACATGTGTGAAATATTTGATCGGTTATGATTGTTTATGATTGACAGTATTTCGTTTCATGCGTCATATCTGCCGCCAACATGATCGCTCGCGCATGGGAAGGATATGCGCGCTGCGATTGGCCATAACCTGGCATAACTGACTTGGGAGGATGATATGGTGGTCAGCAATCAGCTGCTCGATAATCGCTGGGACGACGCCAAGGCGGCAACGCTGGATGAGCCGGGAAAGCTGCTTTACCGCTCCAATCTGCTCGGGTCTGACAAGCGCATCACCAATTACGGCGGCGGCAACACCTCTGCCAAGGTCGAGGAAATTGATCCGCTGACCGGCGAAAAGGTTCAGGTTCTCTGGGTCAAGGGTTCGGGCGGCGATGTCGGCACCATAAAGCTCGACGGTTTTGCCACGCTTTATCAGGACAAGCTGGATGCGCTGAAGGGCATCTATAAGGGCGTTGAGGATGAGGACCGCATGGTCGGCTTCCTGCCGCACTGCACCTTCAACCTCAATCCGCGCGCGGCATCCATCGATACGCCGCTGCATGGTTTCGTCGCTTTCAGCCATGTCGATCACATGCATCCCGATGCGATCATTGCGATTGCTGCCTCCAGGAATTCCCGCGAGCTGACGGCCGAGATTTTCGGTGACGATATTGGCTGGCTGCCGTGGCGTCGCCCGGGCTTCCAGCTCGGTCTCGATCTCGAAGCTTTCGTCAAGGCGCATCCGCAGGCCAAGGGCGTTGTCCTTGAAAGTCATGGGCTTTTCACCTGGGCCAATGATGCGAAGACGTGCTACGAAACCACGCTCGCTATCATCAACAAGGCCATTGAATGGCTGGACCGGAAGACGGCGGGCAAGGCCGCATTCGGCGGTGCTGTCACACAAAGCCTGGCTGCTGCGGAGCGTCGCGCCATTGCGGCGCGTCTGATGCCGGAAATTCGCGGGCTCATCGGCAAGGAAGAGCGCAAGCTCGGCCATTTCGATGATCAGGATGCGGTGCTGGAATTCGTGAATGCGAAGGAATTGCGCCCGCTGGCCGCTTTGGGCACATCCTGCCCGGATCATTTCCTGCGCACCAAGATCCGCCCGCTGGTCGTCAATTTTGATCCGGCCAAGCCGGATGTCGACGCTATCGTTGCCGGGCTTGAAGATGCGCTGGAAGCCTATCGCGCCGATTACAAGCGCTATTATGAAGCCTGCAAGCACGACAATTCGCCGAAGATGCGCGATCCCAATCCGGTGATTTTCCTGATCCCCGGCGTCGGCATGCTGTCTTTTGCTCGCGACAAGGCGACGGCACGCATCGCTGGCGAATTCTATGTCAACGCGATCAACGTCATGCGCGGCGCATCCGCTGTATCCGAATATCAGGGTCTACCGGAACAGGAAGCCTTCGACATCGAATATTGGCTGCTTGAGGAAGCCAAGCTGCAACGCATGCCAAAGCCGAAAAGCCTTGCCGGGCGCATCGCGCTTATCACCGGCGGCGCTGGCGGCATCGGCTATGCTACCGCCGAGCGGCTGGCGGGCGAGGGCGCATGCGTGGTTCTGGCGGATATTGACGCAGAATCGCTCAAATCCGCTCACGCCAATCTGTCAAAGCGTTATGGCGCCGATCAGGTTCGCAGCGTCGAGTTGAACGTGACCGATGAAAAGGGCGTCGCAAACGCCTTTGTCGAAGCCAGCGTCGAGCTGGGCGGCATCGACATTCTGGTCTCCAATGCAGGCATCGCGTCATCGGCTCCGGTCGAAGCGACCGAATTGTCGATGTGGAACCGTAATATCGACATTCTGGCGACCGGCTATTTCCTCGTGTCGCGGGAGGCCTTCCGCCTGTTCCGCCGCCAGAAGATCGGCGGCAATGTGGTGTTCGTCGCTTCCAAGAATGGTCTGGCTGCTTCACCCAATGCATCCGCCTATTGCACGGCCAAGGCTGCTGAAATCCATCTGGCCCGTTGTCTGGCGCTGGAAGGCGCTGATGCCGGCATCCGCGTCAATGTCGTCAACCCCGATGCAGTTCTGCGCGGATCCAAGATCTGGGACGGCGAGTGGCGCGAACAGCGCGCGGCATCCTCCAAGATCGATGTTTCGGAGCTGGAGGAGCATTATCGCAAGCGGTCGCTGCTGAAGCTCAATGTCCTGCCGGAAGATATTGCCGAGGCGATCTATTTCCTCGCCAGCGACGCTTCGGCTAAATCCACCGGCAACATCATCAATGTCGATGCCGGGAACCAGCAGAGTTTCCCACGTTGACCCTATAATCTGGAATGTTCTGGGAGGAACCATGTCCGATCAACGTATTTCGGCGGATTTCATCGCCGAGCATAATTCCGGTTTCGAAAAGGCGCTGAATAGCGATTATCAGGCACTGGGCGCGCAGCTGGCGCGTCGCGGCATCGAGATCGATACCGTCACCGACAAGGTGGCAAGCTATTTCGTCGCCGTGCCTTCGTGGGGCACGGGCACGGGCGGCACCCGTTTTGGTCGCTTTCCGGGCGGCGGCGAGCCGCGTGGCATTTTCGACAAGCTGGACGATTGCGCCGTTATCAACGAGCTTTCGCGCGCAACGCCGAATGTCTCGCTGCATATTCCGTGGGACAAGGCAGACCCGAAGAAGCTGAATGCCCATGCCTCAGCGCTGGGTCTCGGCTTCGACGCCATGAATTCCAACACGTTTTCGGACGCGGCTGATCAGAAACTGTCCTACAAATACGGATCGCTCACCCATGTCGATGCGGCGGTGCGGGCGCAGGCTGTTGACCACAATCTCGAATGTATCGAAATCGGCAATGCCATTGGCTCCAAGGCGCTGACGGTCTGGCTCGGCGACGGGTCCAATTTCCCCGGCCAGCAGAATTTCACCCGTGCTTTCGAGCGCTATCTGGTCTCGATGGGCGAAATCTATAAAGCGCTGCCCGATGACTGGCGCTTGTTCTCCGAGCATAAAATGTATGAACCGGCCTTCTATTCGACGGTGGTTCAGGACTGGGGCACAAATTATCTCATCGCCTCGACGCTTGGTCCCAAGGCGCAATGTCTGGTCGATCTCGGCCACCATGCGCCCAACACCAATATCGAAATGATCGTGGCGCGGCTGATGCAGTTCGGCAAACTCGGCGGTTTCCATTTCAACGACAGCAAATATGGCGATGACGATCTCGATGCCGGTTCCATCGATCCCTATCGCCTGTTTCTGGTATTCAACGAGCTGGTGGATGCCGAATATCGCGGCGTGAAGGACTTTAATCCGGCGCATATGATCGACCAGTCGCACAATGTGACTGATCCGCTGGAGAGCCTCATTTCGTCGGCAAATGAAATCCGCCGCGCTTATGCGCAGGCGCTGCTGGTGGACCGCGAGGCGCTGGAAACCTATCAGCAGGAAAACGATGCGCTGATGGCATCCGACACGCTGAAACGCGCCTATCGCACCGATGTTGAACCGATTTTGGCCGAAGCCCGTCGCCGCACTGGCGGGGCGATCGAACCGATTGCCGCCTATCGCGCCAGCGGTTATCGCCAGAAGGTCGCAGCGGAACGCCCGGAAAGCAAAAGCGACAGCGGCGCTTTCAATTGACACACTGAATGACGTGAAATACAGCGCCGGCGAAGTTTTCTTCGTCGGCGCTGGTCTTTTATACCCGACCGTAAATATCGTCGAAACGCACGATATCGTCTTCGCCGAGATATTCGCCGCTCTGCACTTCGATCAGAACCAAGGGCAGAATGCCCGGATTTTCCAGACGGTGCTTGAAGCCGCAGGGAATATAGGTCGACTGGTTGTTGGTCAGCAGAATTTCCCGGTCGCCATTGGTCACTTTGGCCGTGCCGGACACGACGATCCAGTGTTCGGAACGGTGATGATGCGCCTGTAGGCTCAGGCGTCGTCCGGGCTTGACCTCAATGCGCTTGATCTTGAAGCCGTCGCCTTCTTCCAGCACGGTATAGGTGCCCCATGGTCGGTGGGCGGTGCGGTGCAGTTTCGCGGCTTCGTGGCCGTCAGCGCGCAGACGGTTGAAAACCTTGCGCACATCCTGCGCCTTGTCGCGATGGGCGACAAGCAGCGCGTCCGGCGTATCGACGACCAGAAGGTCGTGCACACCGACAAGGCTGACCAGTCGGGTTTCCGACAGGACAAAACTGTTGGTCGTGTCTTCCAGAACGGTCTCGCCGCGCAGACGATTGCCATCGGCATCCGGATTAATCAGGTCGGCCATGGCTGCCCAGGAACCGATATCCGACCAGCCGCATGAAACGGGAATGCAGGCAATATTGTCGGCCTTTTCCATGATGGCATAATCGATGGAAATGGCCGGTGTCGCCGCAAAATCTTCTTTCGGAATCTCGATAGTCGTGGTGTCGCCATTGACGCCGCGGCGCGCATGTTCGAGCGAAGCCTGCACGCCGTTGAAAATCTCCGGCGCGTGGGCGCGCATCGCTTCCAGCATGGTTCGCGCGGTAAAGCAGAACATGCCCGAATTCCAGAAATAGCGTCCGCTCTCGACATAGGCCTGCGCGGTTTCGGCATCGGGCTTTTCGACAAAGCGCAGAACATCCACGCCATCCGCCTCGATATAGCCAAAACCTGTTTCCGGATGATCGGGCACAATGCCGAATGTCACGATGCGACCGGTTTCGGCAAGCTGCCGCGCCTTTTGAACCGCTTCCGCAAAGGCGGGTTCGTCTTCGATCAGGTGGTCGGCAGGCATCACCAGAAGCGTGGCGTCCGGGCCGTAGGTCGCGGCGGCATGCATGGCCGCAAGCGCCACCGCAGGCGCGGTATCGCGCCCCAAGGGTTCCAGCAGAAACGCATTATCGGTCTTGGGCGCCTTGGCGTCCGCATAGGCGTCGAGCGTCAGAAACAGAAAATCGCGATTGGTAACGGTCAGGATGTGATCGACGCCTTCAAGCCGTGCCGCCCGGTTATAGGTCTTGCCGATCAACGTGCTGCCGTCTGGCAGTTCGATGAAGGGCTTCGGGTGGGCATCGCGCGAAAGCGGCCAGAGCCTTGAACCGGAACCGCCGCTGATGATGACAGGAATAAAGCTCATTGCTCAGGCATCCTTTGTTGCGTTGCGGGCGATATCGAGGCCCATGGCCAGAAGTTTAACGGCCTGGTTTTCATTGGCCGCTTCCACATAGCAGCGTAATTCCGGTGCATTGCCGGAAGCGCGATAGTGGACGGCATTGCCGGAATGGAAGAACAGTTTGACGCCGTCAATGGCCTCCGACCGGATGATCGCATCCGTTGCCGGAAACAGCGCCTTGCGCCCGGCTTCATCCTTGAGGATGGCGAGAAATGCACCGCTCTTTTCCTGCGGGACGTTCTGTAACCGATCGCTAAGCGCGATGCGGAAGTTGAAAGCCGCGCCAATTTCCGCAAGCGGCTTGCCCTGCTCTTTGATCATGCTCAGGCAGGCGAGGATCGGCAGCAGCGCATCGCGGGTCGGCAGTGCGGAAAGCGTGTGGCCATTGCGGGTGCTGTCGCTGCCCAAAAGCACGCCGCCATTGGCTTCGAAGCCGACGACAATCTTTGCGCCCTCGGCCTTGGCGCGTGCCATGCCTTCGATGACATAAGGAGAACCGACGCGGGTTCTGACAACGCGGTCGAAACGCCCGCATTCTTCCAGCGCTGCATTGGAGGTCACTGGCGTGACGATGGTGTCCGCGCCGATCCAGCTCGCGGTAATTGCGCCGACGAGATCACCGCGCACGAATTGGCCGCGCGCATCGGCAATCAAAGGTCGGTCCGCATCGCCATCCGTGGAAACGATGGCGTCAAGGCGGTTTTCCTTAGCCCACTGGTCGAGAAGCCGGATATCTTCCGGGCGCAACGCCTCGGTATCCACCGGCACGAAAATGTCGGAGCGCCCAAGCGCGAGGGTTTCCGCGCCAAGCGCGGTCAGAATATCCGTTATAACATCGCGGGCGACAGACGAGTGCTGGTAGACGCCGACGCGCAGGCCTTTGAGGGCGCCGCGCCCCAGATAATCGATATAACGTTTCTCATAGGCGCTGGTCGCTGTGGCGCTTTCCGCGATGTTGCCGGAGTGCCTTGCGGTGAGGTCGGTGGGCAGGGCGGTATAGGCCGCATTGATCGCCTGCTCGTCGTTCTTGTCGATTTCGCCATCGGCCCGATAGAATTTCAGACCATTGCGATCATCGGGGATATGGCTTCCTGTGACCATGATGGAAGGTGCACCTTTCGCCATGGCGTGGAAGCTGAGCGCCGGGGTGGGCAGCACACCGCAATTGACCGGCGTAAAGCCGCCGTCTTCTATGGCCGCCATGCAAAGGGCGGCAATGTCGGGACTGGATGGGCGGAGGTCCCGTCCGACGAAGACCTCCGCTCCATTTTTCAGCTTGCCGCTTTCGACGAGCATGCGCACGAAGGCGAGCGAATAAGCATAGGCGGGCAAGCCGTTCAGCTCGTCCGCCAATCCCCTGAGACCGCTGGTGCCGAATTTAAGGGAACTGCCACTCATGCCTTCACTCTGCCTTCTTGCGAAACTGCACCATCAGGGATGGTCAGATATCTTATAACCTTATTTCGATACAGGACCGATCCCTTCAATGGTGCAAGATGTGCATCCTATTGCGGGTGATAATCCTTATAGGCGGGCAAATTCAAATCGTTAAGGCTATCTGCGTTAACGACCGCCCGCGCGACAGCATCCGCCATGACGGTTGCAGCGATTGCGCCGATGGCGGTCACGTCCGCTTCCACATCCTTGGCCTTGCCGGTCGAGAGCGCGAAAATCGTATCGCCGTCCCACATGGTGTGGATCGGATTGATGGTGCGCGCAAAGCCGTCATGAGCCATGCCTGCGATCTTTTTCAGTTCAGCCTTGTTGAACGGCACATTGGTGGCAATCGCCCCGATGGTCGTGTTGGCGCCACCGGATTTGACCACGCCGTGGCCTTGCATGATGGCCTGCATCGTATTGCGGAAGCCCTTGCCGTCTTCGCTGCGCGCACCGGCCAGGATCTGGCGCGAGTTGGGCGCATAGACATCGCCAACCGCGTTGACGGCGACGATTGCGCCAACCACGATTTCCGTGCCGGGCACCTTGTAACTTGCCGTGCCGAGGCCACCCTTCATGGCGAAATCCTTGCCGAACATCTTGCCGACCGTCGCGCCAGCGCCAGCGCCGATATTGCCTTCGCCGGAAGCTTCCGCCTTGGCCGCCTTACAGGCGAGATAACCGGCTTCCTCATCGGGACGGATCGAAAAATCGCCGACGCCGAGATCCATCAGGATCGCTGCGGGCACGATGGGCACCACGCCGTTGCCGATCTTGAAGCCGAGCTTGTTTTCTTCCAGATAGCGCATCACGCCGGTTGCGGCGCTAAGGCCATAGGCGCTGCCGCCGGACAGGAGAATAGCCTGCACCTGCTGCACATAATTGATGGGATCGAGAAGGTCGGTCTCGCGGGTGCCGGGCGCGGAACCGCGCACATCGACGCCAGCCGAGGCGCCTTCTTCGCACAGAAGAACGGTGCAGCCGGTGGGGCGCTTGGTCAGTGTGTGATGGCCGAGCTTGATCCCCGGTACATCCGAAATGCTTCCGCCCATAAGTTCCAGCATGCTCTTTCCTCCCGTGCTCGCTGCCGCTGCCGCGCTAACGACAAAGGGCATTGCTCCCAGCCCTGCAAGCGATTTGCCGAATGTTCTGCGATCCATAAACAGTTTTCTCCTCCATCTGACGCTTCACTCCGAAAGCGCATTTTTTTCGCGTGCGCGCCGCTGGCGCAGCACATCCGCCACGAAGTTGCGCGACAGGGCGTGGTAGAGCGGCTCATTGGAAATAAGCCGCGCCGTACCGTAACCGAGCATCGAGGCGCACATCAGCGGAATGACATTGTTATGATTGCCGGTCATTTCGAGAATGATGACGAAAGCCGTCATCGGCGCCTGAACGACGCCGGCAAAATAACCGGCCATGCCGAGCACGGCGGCGAGGCTCGCGCTGGTGCCGAGCACAAGGCCGATTGTGCTGCCAAGTCCTGCGCCGACCGAGAGCGACGGTGCGAAAATACCGCCCGGAATGCCCGATATCATCGAGAGCAGACCGGCAACAAATTTTTCAACGAAGTAGAATGGCGGTAACGCCAATCCCTCGACCGCGCCACGGGCCTGATCATAGCCGGTGCCGAAAGTCGAACCGCCCGAAGCGATGCCGATGATCGCAACCAATAGCCCGCAAATGCCGGCAAACAACACTGCGTTGCGCAGCGGAACTTTCTGCACATGGCGGCGCACGCGACGTCCGAGATCGAGCGCCAGCGCGCTGAAAGCCGCGCCGAAAGCGCCGCCGATCACGCCGCAGGCGACCACCAGAACCCAGTCCTTGCCGGTCGTGGCCGTGATGGTTGTCATGCCGAAATAATTGTAGTTACCGACCAGACCGAGCGAGGCGAGACCGGCCAGAATGACCGCCGACAGCACCAGCCCGTTGGTGCGCGCCGCATAAGCGCGGCCCATTTCCTCAATCGCGAAAACAATCCCGGCAAGCGGCGTGTTGAAGGCCGCAGCGATACCGGCGGCTGATCCGGCGAGGATCAATCCGCGCGCCTGTTCCATGCCGCCGATCCGCGCCGATTGCAGCATGATCGACGCGCCGATCTGCACGGTGGGGCCTTCGCGCCCGATGGATGCACCGCAAAACAGGCCCACGACAGTGAGCACGATCTTGCCGATGGCAATCCGGATCGACAGAAGCATCGAGCGATCCTGATGGTCGTCGAGATGCCGCGCAGCGATGGCTTGCGGGATACCGCTGCCGCCGGAATTCGGGAACCAGGCGATGGCGATCCACGAACAGGCCATGAAGCCGAGCGGCGTGATGACAAGCGGTAGCCAGGCGCGCCAGAAGCTGCCCCCGGTGCCATCTGTCAGCGCCTTGAACCAGTTTTGTGCAATGTCGGCCGCCTCTGCAAAGCCGACGCTGATAATCCCGATGGCAAGCGCGCCGCACCAGAAAACGAGCCGCGGTTTCCAGAGCCGTGGCGACATCCACATCACTCTGGAACGACGGATCAACCGAACGCGCTTATACGACTTTCGCATTGTCTCCCCTCGGGGTGGGATTGAAATCGATTTGTGGTCTATCACGCTAATTCTTAGCGGTAACTGAAACTTGTAAGCAAAAGGCTTTCCATTTGGTCATAACCGTGTTACCAGCCAGTGCCAATTCAACCAAGTAAACCCTGATTGTCGCTGCTCCCGGACACATCCCGGAGAGGCGGCTTTTCTTATTCAAAGGAATTGGCAATGGCTAAAATCGTGGAATCGCCCACCGGTGCTCTCGCTCTCACATTCGACGATGTGCTCTTGCAGCCGGGCCATTCCGAAGTCATGCCGGGTCAGGTCGACCTGCGCACCCGCATCGCCAAGGATATCGAACTCAACCTGCCGCTTCTCTCCGCCGCCATGGACACGGTGACGGAATCGCGTCTCGCCATCGCCATGGCGCAGGCAGGCGGCATCGGCGTCATCCACCGCAATCTCACCCCGGAACGTCAGGCCGAAGAAGTTCGTCAGGTCAAGAAGTTCGAATCCGGCATGGTCGTCAATCCGGTGACCATCGGCCCGGATGCAACGCTGGCCGATGCACAGGCGCTGATGAAGGCGCATGGCATTTCCGGCATTCCGGTCGTTGAAAACGCCACCAAGGGTCCGGGCCGTCTCGTCGGCATCCTGACCAACCGCGACGTGCGTTTCGCGTCGGACCCGGCACAGAAGATCCACGAACTGATGACCCGCGAAAACCTCATCACGGTTCGCGAGAATGTCAATCAGGACGAAGCCAAGCGCCTTCTGCACGCACACCGCATCGAAAAGCTGCTCGTCGTTGACGACAAGGGCCGCTGCGTCGGTCTCGTCACCGTCAAGGATATCGAAAAGTCGCAGCTTAACCCGAATGCCGCCAAGGATGCGCAGGGCCGTCTGCGCGCCGCTGCCGCCACGAGCGTTGGCGAAGACGGTTATGAACGCGCCGAACGCCTGATCGAAGCAGGCGTCGATCTTCTGGTTGTCGATACGGCGCATGGTCATTCGCAGCGCGTTCTCGACGCCGTCGCCCGCATCAAGAAGGCCTATCCGAATGTCGCCATTCTGGCTGGTAATGTCGCCACTGCGGGCGGCACGCAGGCATTGATCGATGCCGGCGCGGATGCCGTCAAGGTCGGTATCGGACCGGGCTCGATCTGCACCACGCGTATCGTTGCAGGTGTTGGCGTGCCGCAGCTTTCGGCAATCATGTCGGCAGTGGAAGTAGCCCACAAGCAGAACATTCCGGTCATCGCTGATGGCGGCATCAAGTTCTCGGGCGATTTTGCCAAGGCGCTTGCTGCCGGTGCTGTCGCTGCCATGGCTGGTTCGCTTCTGGCCGGTACGGAAGAAAGCCCGGGCGAGGTCTATCTGCATCAGGGTCGTTCTTTCAAATCCTATCGCGGTATGGGCTCGGTTGGCGCTATGGCGCGCGGTTCGGCAGACCGTTACTTCCAGGCGGAAGTGCGTGACGAGCTGAAGCTCGTGCCGGAAGGCATCGAAGGTCAGGTTGCCTATAAGGGTCCCATCTCGGCTGTGCTGCACCAGCTCGCTGGCGGCTTGCGCGCCTCGATGGGTTATGTCGGCGCCAAGACGCTGGAAGAGTTCCGCGAAAAGGCAACCTTCGTGCGCATTTCCAATGCGGGCCTGCGTGAAAGCCATTCGCATGGCGTCGCCATCACCCGTGAAAGCCCGAACTATCCGGGCGGCATGTAAGATAAATTCGCTTCAATTGAAGCCGATGAAAGCCGGAGCCTCGTGCTCCGGCTTTTGTTTTGATTTGGCGATTGCCTTTTGCCTGTAAGGAAGGCTATGCCGTGAAAGCTAATTATTAAGGAGAAGCAATGCGGCTTGGTGGACGCCTGCAGGCGGCAATCGAGGTTCTGGGCGATATCGAAGCAGGCAAACGCCCGGCTTCCGATGTGCTGAAGGACTGGGGTTCCGCTCATCGTTTCGCAGGCGCGGGGGACCGCGCGGTGATCGGCAACATCGTCTATGACGCACTGCGCCGTAAGCTCTCCATCGCATGGCGCATGGACGCCGACGATGCGCGCGCACTGGCCTTTGGCGCTTTGCTGGCCGATGGCGGCATGGAAATTGCAGCCATCGACGCGGCACTGGATGGCGACAAGTTCGCGCCCGAAACGCTGGAACAGGCACGCCGTATCGCCTGGGAAAGCCGCGATAGCGCTGCCGCACCCGATTATGTTCAGGCCGATGTGCCGGAATGGTGCGCTGCTTCGCTTCGGGAGCTTTTCGGTGAACGCTGGGTCGAGGAAGGCAAGGCGCTTGCCACCCGTCCGCCGGTTGATCTGCGCGTCAACAGCCTGAAGGCGAAGCCTGAACAGACGCTCGCAGCCCTGGAAAAGGCTGGTGCGGCTCCCGCACCATTTCTGGCGCAGGCATTGCGCATTCCGCCGATTGAAGCGCTGGGTCGTCATCCGAATGTGCAGGGCGAACAGGCCTTTCTCGATGGCTGGTTCGAAGTGCAGGATCTGGGTTCACAGCTCGCGGCGCTTTTTGCCGGAGCCAAGCCCGGCGAGCAGGTTCTCGATTATTGCGCCGGTGCGGGCGGCAAGACGCTGGCACTAGCGGCAGCCATGCAGAACAAGGGTCAGGTGCACGCCTATGATGCGGAGCGTGCGCGCCTTTCGCCTATGCATGAGCGCTTGCAGCGGGCTGGCGTGCGCAACACGCAGGTGCATGGCAATCTGGATGCGCTTGACCCGCTCACGGGTCATATGGACCTTGTGCTGACCGATGCGCCTTGCACAGGCTCCGGCACATGGCGGCGCAGGCCGGATGCGAAATGGCGTCTCAACGACCAGCAGCTCGAACGCCGGGTTCAGGACCAGCAAGAAGTGCTCGAATCGGCCAAGCATTATGTGAAGCCGGGCGGGCGTCTGGCCTATGTCACCTGTTCGCTGTTTGCAGAAGAAAACACGCGGCAGGTTGCGCGCTTTCTGACCGACAATCCCGATTTCACGGAAATGCCCGCGCAAGCGCTGTGGCAGTCGGTTGTGACGGATGCCGATGGCGCAGAACCGGTATTTCCGAAGCATGGCAGTGTGTTTTCCCCATTGTCCACCGGCACGGACGGGTTTTATGTAAGTGTCATGAAGAAAGCTTCTTAAATCGGGGAATAAATGTCAGCGCATCGCATAGCCGAACCGGATTTCAAGGAACGCGTCGAGGAAAGTTTCGGGCGGCAGGCCGCCATGAAACTGATCGGCGCAGAGCTGACGCGATGCGAACCCGGGATTGTTGAAGTGGAAATGCCGTTCCGGGAGGAACTCACCCAGCAGCACGGCATTCTGCACGCGGGCATGATTTCCGCCGCGCTCGATTCTGCCTGCGGCTATGCGGCGCTGACGCTGATGCCCGCCGAGGCGGCGGTGCTGACCATCGAATTCAAGGTCAATCTGCTGGCGCCCGGTAAGGGCGAACGCTTCCTGTTTCGCGGCGAGGTCACCAAGCCCGGCCGCACGATCATGGTCAGCGACGGGCAGGCTTTTGCCGTAACCGATACGGAAGTTCGTCTCATTGCCACAATGACAGGCACGATGATGGTCGTGCAGGATCGCAAAGGTTTGCAAGGATAGGGCTACAGGGATGTTGAAGACCGTTGCCGGACGACGCCTGCTTTATGTGATGGCTGCCGACGCCGAATATGGGCGTCATCTGGCCAAGCTCTTCGATCCGCTGATGATCGGCGTCGGCCCGGTTGAGGCGGCGATCAACCTCTCCCGTGCATTGTTCCGCATGGAACGTGACGGCGAGCAGCCCGATCTCGTGGTCTCGCTCGGCTCGGCGGGTTCCGCGAAACTGCCGCAGGCGGAAGTGTTTCAGGTCTCCTCGGTTTCCTATCGCGACATGGACGCTTCGCCGCTTGGCTTCGAGAAGGGACTGACGCCATTTCTCGATCTGCCGAAGATGATCAAGCTGCCGTATCAGGTGGAAGGCCTCGCCAGCGCAACGCTGTCGACTGGCGCCAATGTGGTGTCCGGCAAGGTCTATGAAACCATCGACGCGGATATGGTGGATATGGAAACATTCGCCTGCCTGCGCGCCTGCCAGATTCATGGCGTGCCGCTTTACGGCCTGCGCGGCATTTCCGATGGTGCGGACGAGCTGCATCATGTCGGCGACTGGACGCAATATCTGCATGTCATCGACGAGAAAATGGCTGTTGCGGTGGAAGAACTGGAAGCGGCGATTGCCGGTGGACTTTTGCCACCTCCTGACAATGGTGTGTCAGGATAGGCCTCATTCCTGTCACTGCGCTGTTGAGGGAAGCGCATATAATCCGTATATGCCCACCACATAAACATTGCATCCTCACCACTTTTTAAATAGATGCTGCACATGAGCACCACGGCACATCCTGACACAATCCTGATCATCGACTTTGGCAGCCAGGTCACGCAGCTGATTGCGCGACGTGTACGCGAAGCCAATGTCTATTGCGAAATCGTCCCGTTCCAGTCTGCGGAAGAGGCATTCCAGCGGTTGAAGCCGAAAGGCGTCATCCTCTCGGGCAGCCCGCATTCGACAACCGACATCGGCTCGCCGCGCGCGCCGCAGGCGGTCTTCGACCAAGGCATTCCGGTTCTCGGCATCTGCTACGGCGAACAGACCATGTGCGCCCAGCTGGGCGGCAAGGTTGAAAGCGGCCATGACCGCGAATTCGGGCGCGCCTTCCTCGACGTGCAGGAAGACAGCCCGCTTTTCGCCGGCATCTGGGCCAAGGGCACCCGCCATCAGGTCTGGATGAGCCATGGTGACCGCGTCACCTCGCTCCCGGACGGTTTTACCATCATCGGCACCTCGCCGAATGCACCTTTCGCGGCCATTGCCGATGAAAAGCGCAAATATTATGGCGTGCAGTTCCATCCGGAAGTCGTGCACACGCCGGACGGCGCAAAGCTGTTGCAGAACTTCGTTCATCGCATTGTCGGCGTAAAGCCGGGCTGGACGATGGGCGCCTATCGTGAGCAGGCCGTCGAGGCAATCCGCAAGCAGGTTGGCAGCGGCAAGGTTATCTGCGCGCTTTCCGGCGGCGTGGATTCGTCTGTTGCAGCGCTTCTGGCGCATGAAGCCATCGGCGACCAGCTGACCTGCATTCTCGTCGATCATGGTCTGATGCGCAAAAACGAAGCGCAACAGGTCGTGGAAATGTTCCGCGAACATTATAATCTTCCGCTGATCCTCGTGGATGCAGCCGACCGTTTCATCGGCGAGCTGGAAGGCGAAAGCGATCCGGAAAAGAAGCGCAAGACGATTGGCCGTCTCTTCATCGAAGTGTTCGAAGAAGAAGCCAAGAAGCTCGGCGGCGCGGATTTTCTCGTGCAGGGCACGCTTTATCCGGACGTCATCGAAAGCGTTTCGTTCACAGGCGGCCCTTCGGTCACGATCAAGTCGCACCACAATGTGGGTGGCCTGCCCGAGCGCATGAAGATGCAGCTCGTCGAGCCGCTGCGCGAATTGTTCAAGGACGAAGTGCGTATGCTCGGCAAGGAACTCGGCCTGCCGGACAGCTTCATTGGCCGTCACCCGTTCCCGGGTCCGGGCCTTGCCATCCGCTGCCCGGGCGGCATCACCCGCGACAAGCTGGAAATCCTGCGCGAAGCCGATGCGATCTATCTCGATGAAATCCGCAAGGCTGGCCTCTATGATGCCATCTGGCAGGCTTTCGCCGTTCTGCTGCCGGTTCAGACTGTGGGCGTGATGGGCGATGGCCGCACCTACGAATTCGTCTGCGCACTGCGCGCGGTGACTTCGGTCGACGGCATGACGGCGGATTTCTACCACTACGACATGAACTTCCTTGGCAATGCGGCCACCCGCATCATCAATGAAGTCCGCGGCATCAACCGCGTCGTCTACGACGTGACCTCGAAGCCGCCCGGCACCATCGAGTGGGAATAATCCCGCAATAGTCCAAAACAAAACCGCCGGAGTTCAAAACTCCGGCGGTTTTGTTTTAATGGGCTGACAACAATCAGATCAGGGGTATTGTGCGCCGGTCACGGTGAGATAGACCGCGTAAAGCGATTTCGTGGCGGCGATGAACAGGCGGTTGCGGCGTGGACCGCCGAAGGTCAGATTAGCGACCGTCTGCGGCGTCTTGATCTTGCCGAGAAGCGTGCCTTCCGGCGAGAAGCAATGCACGCCATCGCCCGCGCTGGTCCACAGATTGCCGTCCGTATCGAAGCGGAAGCCGTCCGGCAGGCCGTTGTCGATGGTGCAGAACACACTGCCGCCCGACAGGCGCTTGCCGCCATCCACAACGTCGAAGACGCGGATATGGCGCGGTGCGTTCTCGTCGTGGCTATAGGCGCTGTCGGCAACATAGAGCTTGGTTTCGTCCGGCGAAAAGGCCAGTCCGTTCGGCTGGTGGAAGTCGGTGACGACGGCATCGATTTCACCGGTCTTCGGATCGAGACGGTAGACATTCCGCGATGGCTGCTCCGGGTCGGCCTTATAGCCTTCATAATCCGCCAGAATGCCGTAGGTCGGGTCTGTGAACCACACGGTGCCATCCGAGCGCACGATGACATCGTTTGGCGCATTCAGCTTCTTGCCCTGATAGCTGTCGGCGAGCACGGTGATGCTGCCATCAGGCTCTGTGCGCGTGACGCGACGGCCGCCATGCTCGCAGGTGACGAGACGCCCTTCGCGGTCACGCGTATTGCCATTGGAGAAATTGGACGGGTTGCGGAACACTGAAACGCCGCCGCCGGTTTCGCCTTCAATTTCGCTTCCCGGCACCCAGCGCAGGATGCGCTGGTTCGGGATATCGCTCCACAGCAGGCAGTTCAGGTCGTTGAACCAGACCGGGCCTTCCGCCCAGCGGCAGCCGCTGTAAAGTTCGTCCAGATCGGCGCTCGGCACGATCATCTGCTTGAAACGTTCGTCGTGGATTTCGTAGATCGAAACAGTCTGAGACAAGGAAGATACTCCGAGAAATTTTAACGCTCTGCCCGACGGCTGCTGGCGAGGAAGATCACCGCGATGATGGTGAGGCCAGTCAGCACGAGGCGAACACCGGCGCCGAAGCCGTAGGTGTTGAGCATCGAGACTATGAGGAACATGAAGAGAGCGGCACCCCAAATACCGGGGATGTTGGAATCGCCGCCTGCAACCGCCGTACCGCCGATGATGACGACAGCAATCGACATCAGGAGATATTCCGCGCCCATGTTCAGCGCCGCGCCGCCCGAGAAACAGGCCAGCAGGAAGCCGCAGAGAGAGGCGAGCACCGCGCAGAGCAGATAGGTGACGAAGCGGGTGCCATCGACCGGAACGCCTGCCATGCGCGCTGCGAAGGGGTTCTGGCCGATTGCGGAAATCCAGCGTCCATAGATACTCTTTTTCAAAAGCACCCAGCCGATCAGCGAGAGGATCAGCGCCACGATGGCGACATTGGGAATGCCGAGCGTGGAGGATGTGGTGAATTGCGAAAGGCTTTCCGGCGGTTTCACGCGCAGGCCGCGATTGCTCCAGATGGCGGTCGACTGGATCAGGAAGCTCATCGACAAGGTGGCGATGATGGGCGGAATGCGCAGGAGCTTGATCAGCGCGTAGTTGCAGATGCCGATGGCAAGGCCGATCAGTATGGCGACGGCGAGGCCTGCCAGCACCATGCCGTCCTGCGTATCCATGAGCTTCAGCGCCAGTGTGGCGGCGAGCGTCATGTTGGCCGGGACTGACAGGTCGATATTGCCGGGTCCGAGCGTGATGACGAACATCTGGCCCAGCCCGACGATCACCGAAAAGGATGCGAACGTGAAGGCTGCATGGGAAAGCCCGTGCGCGCCTGCTCCACCGGTGAACAGGATGGTAATGATCCACACCGCAGCGGTCGCTATAAACGACCATATCCACGGACGGCTGGTGAGTACAGACATGGCGTTCATTGCTTTTTCTCCCTCTTTTCGAGGCGGTTGAGGAAGAGGCGCAATGCCAGCACCACGATGAGAATGCCGCCCTGCGCGCCAATCTGCCAGTCCGGCGAAATGCGCATGAAGGAGAGGAACGAACCTGCAAGCGTCAGCGTCAGCGCGCCGATGACGGCACCGATGGGGGAAACGCGTCCGCCGACGAATTCACCGCCGCCCAGAATGACGCCCGCGATGGAAAGGAGCGTATAACGCAACGCGATATTGGCGTCCGCCGAGGTGGTGAGGCCGACCAGTGCGATCCCGGCGAGTACGGCGAAGAAGGCGGCCAGCGCATAGGTTGCGGCGCGAATTGCGGTGACCGACCAGCCTGCGCGATCGATGGAGCGGGTATTGCCGCCCGCACCACGCATCAGCACGCCGAAGGTCGAGCGCATGACGATGAAATGCGTAACGATGGCAATCACGATGCTGGCGACGATCGCCATGGGGATGAAAGGCGGCTTGGCTGTCATGATCCAGCGCGCCCAGTCCGGCGCCTGTCCACCCGGCGAGGGCAACAGCAACACGGCCAGACCGCCCCAGACGAAGCTCATGCCTAGCGTGACGACGATGGAAGGCAGATTGCGCAGATGGATGATTGCGCCGAGCGCCGCATAAGCGGCAATTGCGGCTGCGAGGATCAGCACACCGATAAGGGGAGCCGTGTTGAGATAGGTCGCCGCAACGCAGACAACAAAGCTCACAAAGGTTCCCATCGAAAGGTCGAGATCGTTGACGGCCATGATCAGCATCTGGGCGATGGTCGCCAGAGCGATAGGCACTGCCAGATTGAACAGCAGGTTCAGCCCCGTATAGCTCATGGCGCGCGGCTGCATGTAGAAGACGGCGGCAAGCAGCAGGACCAGCGAGAATACCGGTGTCAGCAGGCGGATGGAAGAAGAGGAAAGGCGCATTATTCGTGACCTCCCTCAAAAGATGCTGCAAGCACGTTCTTTTCCGTAATGTCTTCGCCGGTCAGTTCCGCAACGATAGCGCCGTCGCGGAAAACATAGACGCGGTCACAAAGTTCGATTTCATCCATTTCGGTGGAGTACCAGACAAAGGTGCGTCCGTTTTCGGCTTCATGACGCAGGATTTCATAGACTTCCTGCTTGGTGCCGACATCGACGCCACGCATCGGATCGTCCATCAAAATGGCGTTGGCGCTGGTTGCCAGCGCGCGGGCAAAAAGCACCTTCTGCTGGTTGCCGCCCGAAAGCGACAGGATGCGGTTGCCCATATCCGGCGTGCGGATCTGGATGCGGTCTTTCCACTGGCTGCCAAGCGTGTCTTCGCGCTTCTGGTCAACGAGCTTTGCCGAGGACAGCCGGTCCAGCGAGCCGATGGTAAGATTGTGCAAAATGCTCCACAGCGGGAAAGTACCGTTGAGGCTGCGGTCACCTGCCACGAATGCGATTTCGCATGTGCGGGCCGGAACCCAGTTCGGCCGCCGCGCATAGTAAAGATCAAGCAGCATCTTGGTCTGCCCGTGTCCGGCCAGACCGGCGAGACCGATGACTTCGCCCTTGAATGCCTGAAATGGCTTGATGTCGCTGGCACGCTTGGCAAAGGACAGAACGGGTGTGCCGCTCGCATCGGTCTTTGCAACGCGGCGCGCCGTCTTCTCGCGCTCGACGCTGCCCATGGCTTCAACGAGGCTGCGATTGGTGAAGTCGCTGGCCGCACGGTTGGCGACGACCTTGCCGTCCTTCATCACGACGATGCGGTCAGACGTCGTGAGGATTTCGCCCAGCATATGCGAAATCAGGATAACGGAGCCTCCGGTGCCGACGAAACGGCGCACATAGGCCATAAGCTGCGCAGCAATGCCAGCGTCGAGCGAGGAGGTGGGCTCATCGAGAATGACAAGCTTTGGCGCAGTGCCGGGCGCGGTGAAGTTGATGGCGATTTCGACCATCTGGCGCTCGGCAATGGAAAGCTCATCGATAGTCGCGGCGCAGTCGATCTTGTGACCGGGGAAAATCTCGTCGAGTTTTTTTGCAATCAGTTCGATGGCCTTGCCGCGCCAGCTCGCGCCGGTCAGGTCGCGCTGCATGATGCGGACATTTTCGGCAATGGTGAGGTTTGGAAACAGCGACAATTCCTGAAACACGCAGCGAATGCCATGCTTGCGTGCCGTTGCCACGCCATGTCCCGCTTCGCCATGATAGGAGATGCTGCCCTCATGCGGGGAAAGCCCGCCATTGATGACATTGACGATGGTGGATTTGCCAGCGCCATTATGGCCGACCAGCCCCACACATTCGCCTTCGCGGATCACGAGTTCGGCGCCATCCAGTGCTTTTACCGCACCGAACTGCACGCGAATATTGCGCGCGGCGACGACCTCCTGTTTCTCTGCTGTTTCTGTCATACACTCAACTAACGATTGGACGTTTCCGGCGAAGCCAGCAAAGGGCTTGGCCGTCGGAAAAGCGTCAAAGTAAAGGGACAAAGAAGGGGCGAGGATGAACTCGCCCCTCATGTTTTGGGCCGATCCGCTTATTTCGCGGCGTCGATGACTTTCTGCGCGTCTTCAAGCGCATATTCGACATTGGCAACGCCACCCTTCTGGGTGTTGGCCAGATCCTTGTCGAGCGATTCCTGGCTGACGCTGAGGAATGGAACGACGAGGTCTTTCTTCACTTCCTTGCCGTCGAGAATCTGCTGTGCGACCCAGAAAGCCAGCGTGGACACGCCCGGTGCAATCGAAACCGACATGGTTTCGTAGCCGTTGGCGTCCTTCTGCTGCTTCCACCACTGCAGTTCGTCTTCACGGTTGCCCATGATGATGGTCGGCGTTTCGCGCTTGGCGGCAGCGAAAGCCTGTGCAGCGCCGTAGCCGTCGCCGCCCTGCGTTACCACAGCATCGACTTTCGGCAGGCTCGGCAGGATACCGGCAACCGCACGCTGCGCAACGTCGGCAGCCCAGTCACCGTTGACCGAACCGACAACCTTGAACTTCGGATGCTTCTTCACGCCTTCTTCGATACCGGCATGAATATTGTCATCGACCGAAACGCCGGCGAGGCCGCGGATTTCAAGCAGGTTACCGCCATCGGGGTAACGCTTTGCGAGATAATCGATCTGGCCTTCGCCCATGGCTTTGAAATCGACTGCGATGCGCCATGCGCAAGGCTCGGTGACAATGCCGTCGAAGGAAACAACGGTGATGCCTGCATCGCAGGCTTCCTTGACGGCACCGTTCAGAGCGGTCGGCGAAGCGGCGTTGATGACGATGGCGTCATAGCCCTGCAAGATCATGTTCTGGATCTGGGCAGCCTGTTCAGTTGCCTGATTTTCAGCGGTCGTGAACGGGTCGGCAGCGGCCACCACACCAGCCTTCACGGCTTCCTTGGTGATCTTGTCCCAGCTTTGCAGCATGGCCTGACGCCAGGAATTGCCTGCATAGTTGTTCGAGAATGCAATCTTCTTCGACGAAGTGTCGGCAAGCGCGCTGCCTGCCGCAAGAACGCCTGCCAGTGCCGCAGACGCAAAAAGGATTTTCCCAAGCTTCATTCTTTCCTCCCGGTTGCAAATATTCCGCCCCGCAGCGCCCCGGCGCTTCGGTTCGTTCAAACTCGAAATTGGTGCGAAGCCTCCCGCACCGCCGCTCCTCAACGGCACCAACCGCAATTGACGTGATTTCACTCTTGTCTTGCGGGCAATTTTCTGGTGAAGCGAAGATGGAAGAAGCGGCGCGGTCTGTGAAGGCCGAATGCAGCAACTGAGCTGCGGGTTCCCGCAGCAAAATTGCGGTTTCCCGCAAGACGCGCCATGGAGAACGCGGCGTATCATAGGTCTCGTACAGATGAGCGTAACTTGCGTTTGGAGGAGAAACGCTTGGCCGAACTCGCGCCCAGACAGCAGGATAGCAAGCACGATCACGGGCAGGCCGAAAGCCTTCTGGATCACTACCTGAATATTTCCCGGCTTCTGGCGGGGCAGCTCGATTTCGATTCCATCATTCAGGCGGTGGCGGCCGAGATTGCCTGCATCCTGCCCTATGATCATCTCGACGTCTGCATCAAGATGCTCGATGGCAAGTTCCACATTGCCTATGAGGCCGGTATTGCGACCGCCTGGAGCCGCAATCCGCCAGCGCTTCTGTCCGGCAGCCCGATCCGCACCTTGCTGTCCGGCGAGGCGGGATATCTCCTGACCGACGATGCGCGCGTTGATCCGCGCTTTCATTTCGAAGGCTCCTTCTCCAGCCCGATCATCGAGCACGATCTGAAGGGCCGGGTCCATGTTCCGCTGAAGGCGCAGGGCGATATCATCGGTGCACTGAGCTGTTCCAGCCTGACGCCTGCCTGCTATTCCATGCGCGACGTGGAGAACGGGCAATCGATCGCCGATCTTCTGGCGCCTTACTTTTTTGCCATTCGCGCCGCGGAGCAGGCCAAGCGTTCGGCCATTGTGGAAACGGAAGCCCGCGCCCGCGAGGAGGGCTTGCGGTCCGGCGCGCTGAAACTGACCGAGGCATTGGAGACAGAACGACACCGCATCGGCATGGATTTGCATGACCAGACACTGGCCGATCTGACCCGGCTTGCTCGCCACGTCGAGCGGCTCACCCGCGCACCGGATCTTTCCGGTGAACAGCTGGAGCCGCTGTTTCGCGGTCTCCAGCATTGCATGCGCGATCTGCGGCAGATCATCGAGGAGGCCAAGCCCTCCATTCTCCAGCTATTCGGTTTCGTTCAGGCCACGGAAAACCATCTCGACCGTTCGGTGCGCGACAGCGATGCGGCGATTGAATGGACGCTGGATGACCAGAGCGACGGCATGGCCGACAGGCTGGAAGAAACGGTCGCGACATCGCTGTTTCGCATCGTTCAGGAAGCGATCAACAATGTCATCCGCCATGCCCATGCCAGCGAATTGCGGGTGAAGCTGAGCGACCGGAGCGGGCGGCTTCTGGTGGAAGTGATCGATAACGGTATCGGCACCGACCGTCCGGCCCAGCGTTCCGGTTCGGCTGCGGAACTGACGCCCGAACTCACCCCCGAACTCACATTGGGTCACGGCATCGACAATATGCGTACCCGTGCGCGGCTGATTTCAGCAGGCTTCGCCATCCGAAAAAATGCGACAGGCCCGGGAACCAGTGTAACGGTGCTTTTGCCGCCGGAAATGTGCAAACCGATGAATGGAGAGAGTGATGCAGGTTCTGATCGTTGAGGATGACCCGCTGCATCGCACTTATCTGGGCGAGGCGGTACGGGCGGCACTGCCGGAATGCAGCGACATATTCGAGGCTGGAAACGGGTCGGCGGGCGAGAAACTGGCGCGCCAGCATCGCGATGCACATATCGTTATGGATTTGCAGATGAACGGTCGCAACGGCATCGAGGCGGCGCGCACCATCTGGAAAGAAAACCCCGAAACCCGCATTCTGTTCTGGTCGAACTATGCCGATGAGGCTTATGTGCGCGGGGTGTCGCGCATCGTGCCGGAAGGTGCGGCCTATGGCTATGTGCTGAAATCGGCTTCCGACGACAAGCTGCGGCTGGCTCTGCGCAGCATTTTCGTCGAGGCGCAATGTGTCGTCGACCGGGAAGTGCGCGGCCTGCAGCAGAAGAGCCTCAGCCATGCCAGCGGTTTTACCGAGAGCGAATATGAAATCCTGATTGATATCGCGCTGGGCCTGACGGACAAGATGATTGCGCGCCGTCGCAATCTGTCGCTGCGCAGCGTTCAGAACCGCCTGCAGCAGCTTTATGAAAAGCTCGGCGTTTATCAGGAAAAAAGCGATACCGACGAGGGGCGGTTCAATTTTCGCGCCCGTGCCGTGACCGTAGCGCTGTTGCGCAAATTGTTGAATTACAGCGCGCTGGAGCGTGCGGAAGCCGAGCTCAACGAATGGCTGAGCCGGCAATCCGCTTAGAGCGGTTCCTGTTTAACGGAATTGTCGGAACCGCTCTATCCATTTGTTTTTACGCATTATCCTACGCAAAACCGCTTCGCACTTTTGCTGGAAATGCTCTAGCCCTCACGTCCAGAAATAACGCACGAAGTGAAAGAACACCGGCGCTGAAAAGACAAGGCTGTCGGCGCGGTCGAGCATGCCGCCATGGCCCTCGATCATGTGGCCCCAATCCTTGACGCCCCGGTCGCGCTTGATGGCCGAGGCCACCAGCCCGCCAAAAAAGCCCATGACGCAAGAGACCGCCGCCAGCGCGCCCGCCTGAAGCGGTGAGAAAGGCGTAAGCCAGGCAAGTCCTGCGCCCAGCAGCGATGCGCTGGCCACGCCGCCGACAAAGCCTTCCCATGTCTTGGATGGCGAGATATTCGGCGCGATGCGATGTTTGCCGAACAGTTTGCCGAACACATATTGCAGCACGTCGCTGCCCTGCACAGTTGCGACCAGAAAGGCGATCAGCAGCAGTTTTTCACTGTCATAGCCGGGGATATCCAGCGTCATCAGCGCCGGAACATGGCTGATGCAATAGACCGACAGCATGATGCCCCATTGCTGTTCGCTGATGCGTTCGAGAAAGCGCGACGTATCGCCGGAAAGCGCGGTCAGCACCGGCATGGCGAGGAAGCAATAGACCGGGATGAAGATCGAATAGAGCCCATACCATTCGATCCAGATCAGATAATATTGCACCGGAATGACCAGCAGGAACATGCCGAGCAGGATGCGGTGGTCGCTGCGGCGGGTCTGGGTCAGCGTCACATATTCGCGCAGCGATGCGAAGGATACGAGCGCGAACAGAATGATCACGCCGCCTTTGCCAAACAGGAAGGCAATGCACATGGCCGCGACCATGATCCACCATGCCTTGATACGGGCATTGAGGTTGACCAGTGTGGATGAAAGCGGCTTCGGCGCGCGCCAGGACAGAACGGCGGCGACGAGGCTCGCCGTTCCCAGAACGCCCATGAGGCCGATGAATAATTGAGTTGTTTCACTCATGGGCAGTTACCGTTTCTGGGCTGTATATCAAGAAGTTGCTGGCGGGCTCGCGTCAGAAATTCCTTGCGGTCCTCGCCGTCGCCAAGCTGCACCGGCGCACCGAAAACGACGCGGCACAGCAAAGGCACCGGCAGGGCGGCGCCCTTCGGCAGCACGCGCGACATGTTCTCGATCCAGCAGGGGACGAACTCGACATCGGGCCGCGCCAGCGCGAGATTGTAGAGACCGGAGCGAAAACGCAGCAGCGGTTCGTCCGTCATGTTGCGTGTGCCTTCCGGGAAGATGATCAGCGAATGCCCATCGGCCAGCGCGGTCAGCATCACTTCCATCGGGTCTTGCGTGCGTTCCACCCAGTTCCGTTCAACCAGAACCGTGCGCAGCAGCACTTCGGCCATGAATTGCCGCACGCGATTGGCGCGCCAATAGTCTGCGCCCGCCACGGCGCGGGTGCGCGCCCGTTCCTCCTGATTGAGACAGGAGGCGAGCAGGATGAAATCGCCATGGCTGGTGTGGTTGGCATAATAGATGCGCTGGTTGCGCGATGGCCCCGTACCGCTCCAGATCGGTCGCACGCCGGTGATGCCGCGGGACAGGATGGCGAGCAACGAGCCGAACAAAGATTGCACCTGATGACGAATGATGGTGCGCATGTCAGAACTCCGCGCCCGGCGGCAAAAGCGCCAGCAGGCTGAAAAGGACGATAGCCAGTCCGAGAAAAAGATGGAGACGGCGGGCAATGCGGCGCGATCCCGCAATGCGGCCCGAGAGCGGGCGCACGGTCGGTTGTTTTGCGCGCAGGCCCATTCTTTCCAGAATGGAATCGACCTCCGCAAGGGCTGCCTTTTCATCGTCGCCCGCGGCGATCATTCGAAATAAGGCGGCGTCGAACAGAAGATGCGCGGCAATGCCCAGTACAATCAGGGTGCTTGCCAGTAGCGCCGGCCAGATCAGCCAGAAGACAAGGTCGTGTTGCGCGCGCGCAAACGGCGCGACACCGACCAGAACAATCGCGATGCCAAGCCCGATAAAGGCGTGGCTGCGCAAGGCTTTGGCGCTATCTGCGGCTGGAGAGGTCATTCCCGCACCTCATGCGAGTGCAGGCGGAGTGGCCAGCCCTTGGCGCGGATGAGGTTTTCGGCCTCACGGGCGCTGGTTGCATGACCTGATTGCACCAGCCAGTCAACGGCGACCGTAGCGCTTCGCTGGAAACCAAGCGCACAGCAGATCAGGACCGGGCCGCTATGTCGGGCGGCTTCGACAGCATCGGCTGCGAGCCGAAGCTTTTCCGGTGACGGCAGCAGCAGGTCCATGGCACAGAAGCTCTTCCAGTCTTCCACACCGCGCGGGGCGACCATTTCGGCGGCGAGATCAATGACGGTGATGAAAGCGCGGGCTTCGCTCTTCGAGGGGAAGCGACCGAGAAACACAGTGTCGGTCAAAGCAACATTGGGCGGCAGTTTCCGCGTCCAGAAACGGATATTGAGGCGTGCAAACAGCCGGTAGGGTGCGAGCAGCCAGCGGCTCGCGAGGGTGACAGTGCCGTCAGTTCGTTTCTGGAAAATGTCGGGACCGGCACCGAAATAGCCTGCCGCCACGATGGCGAGAGCAAGGGCTGGCCAGAACCAGAAAATCGCATAGCCGGTCAGGCTGAGACCATGGATGCCAAGCGCGAGCAACAAAAGCGCGCCCGCCAGATAATAACTGCCGAGACGCCGTGCTTTTGGATTGTCTGTCAGATGAAACGTGGCAAGCGGCGAAGAGCCGGTGCGCGGAAACAGCCAGAGCACGAAAAATCCAAGCAATGCACCCGCCGGAATATCGACCGCATGGTGCTGATAGGTCGTCAGCACCGACAGGCCGATCAGCAGGCACCAGATATGCCAGACGATGCGGACACCGCTGCTCATGATGCGGCGCATCTGGTCCCAGATGACAATCAACAGTGCAATATGCAGCGAAGGCGCCTGATTGAACGGCTTGTCGAAACCGCCCAGCACATCGAACATGAAGCCCGGCAGCCCTGAAGTCTCGGGCTTTACGAAAGTCGCGGTCAGCGGAAATGCAACGAAGCAGATGACGGCGATAATCTGCGCTGTCAGATAGCGTTTTGCCAGACGGTCCACCTGTTCGGGGCTTTCATTGACGAAAAGCGCAATGGCGTAGAACAGGTTGACCGACCAATAGGGCACGATGCTCCAGGCGATGAACGGCACGTGGCTTTCCCAACCAAGCGCCAGATTGGGAACGTCGCCGCGCAGCGAAGCGAGCCAGTTGGCGGTGCCATAGGTCAGGTAGAAAAAGGGACCGAGAAACAACAGCCACAGAATGGCGCGCCGGATGACCGGACGCCGCGATGACCCATCGATTCCCCCCAATGCTGCTGTCACGCTTCCGGCTCTCCGATGCGCTCGGCGATTGAAACGGTGAAAATGCCCCATTGGTCAATGCGCTGTTCCAGCTTGCGATAACCGGCCTTTTCCACCAGCTGATCCATTTCGCCCTGCGTGCGGCGGCGCATGATCCAGGCCTCGCCGCCGCGATGCGAGGTCAGTGCGCGGGCGATCATCTCAAGCTGCGGATGCCATGGCTGGTTGGTGTAGATCAGCAGGGAGCCGGGCTTTTGCGCACGCGCCAGTCCCGATAGCGAGCGATTAATCAGCGCATTGTCGGCAAAAAGCTCATAGAGGCCCGATACGATTGCCAGATTGGGCCGGGGGTCGACGGTGGCGAGGCTTTCCGCGTCGAAGGCATCGCCTTCTTCCATATGGGCAATGGCTTCCAGCCCGCGATCGGCAATCAGCTTGCGCCCGGCAACCACATTGATAGGCGAATAATCGCGCAGATGAATGCTGTCGGGCATGATGCCCGCACGCGCCACCGCATCAATCACATAGCGACCATGGCCGCAGGCAATATCGAGGATATTGGTGGGGCGGCCTTCGCTTTTCAGGCGGGTCAGCGCCTTGCCGATCAGCTCTTCCAGATGCACCTTGCGCTGGCGGATGCCGCGCCAGCCAATGGCGTCGAGGAACTGGCGGTCGATCAGTTTGCCGCCCGGGCCGAACCCGCGTGTCTCGTTTTCATAGACATAATCGAGCGTCGAGCCGGAATCGAAACCGGTGCGCTGCCCCACTTTGAGCCCTTCGGAGAAAAGCGCGCCGAAGGCGATGGAGGAGCGGGTCGACGCCCAGTATAGCCCGCGCGGCGACAACAGCGGCAATGGACTGGAAAGCCTGTCGGCTTCGTCGCGGGTATAGCCCGCAATATGCGCTTCGGTCAGGTCGGCGCGCTGCGGCTCTTCGGCAAAGCGCTGGTCGATGAAGGTCTTGATCTTGTCGATGGCCTGCTTGCGGTCCTTCTCGCCCAGCGTATCGTGATAGAAGCCCTTCAGCACATGCCGCTCCTTGATGCGGCTGCCGAGATTTTCAAAGAAGCGATGCTGTGGCGTGGGGCGCACCACGAAATCGCTGCCGGAAATCAGAAGCTGCGTCGGCACGGTGATGGCGCGGGCGTCGTCCACCACGCGCTTGGCCGCTTCATAAAGTTGCAGCAGAATATGCGAGGCGATGGGGCGGGTGATCAGCGGGTCGGTGCGATAGGATTCGATCCGCTCGGGATCATGGGTCAAAAACTGCGGCTTGACGTAGGAATTGACGTAGAACGTGCCTTTCAGCTTCTGCCAAAGCGCAATGCCTTCCTTGGCGAAAGGCACATAGAGCTTGATGTCGAAGGCAGGCGAGGCCAGCACCAGCGCACGAATATTCGGCGCATAGTCATGCACCCATGCGGCGGCAAGCACCGCGCCCACGCTCTGCGCGACAATGGCGACATCTTCAATGGCAGCACCGGTTTCTTCGCGTATATGCGCGACAAAGCTGTCGAGATCGCGGATTGAAGCGCCGAAGGACGGTGAGAAGCCGCGCTCGCCGGGCGAACGTCCGTGGCCGCGTGCATCCCAGGCATAGAAAGCGAAATCATGAAGGCCGAGTTCATCGACCAGATGTGCAACACGTCCGCTATGTTCGTGGCCGCGATGCAGCAGGACGATCACGCCTTTCGGGCAGGGCGAGGCGGCTGGCCAGACACGATAGAACAGCGATGTACCGTCATGGGTTGTAAACTGGGCTTCTGTCGCTTCGCGATGTGCCGTCTTGTGCGTCGGCATTTCAGCGTGCTGGCTCATCCGTTTCCTCCCCAATTGCCTAGAGCGCTCTTTGATCTGATTGGATCAGATCGGCGCTCTAGTTCCCTATTTTAACGCGCATCTGTTCCGAAAACCGTTTCACACTTTTCGGGATGCGCTCTAAGCTGCCCGCACTCAATTAATCCCAATTAGTATTGAGTGCAGTAGAATGTTTGAATAAACGAGCAAATGCGAACCGCAAATAGCTGTTTGTCCGATATTGTCCATTTCCCAAGAGATTCTCGATGTCCGTCTATCAGCTTAAGTCACAATTCCAGAATTTACTGAGGCCTGTTGTCGTGCGACTTGCCCGTGCCGGAGTAACGGCCAATCAAGTCACGATAGGCGCGGCGTTGGGGTCGGTCATACTTGGCGCACTGCTTTTCTGGAGCGGTAGCGCGGTCTGGTTCGCGCTGGTGCCGGTCTGGCTTTTCCTGCGCATGGCGCTGAATGCGGTGGACGGAATGCTGGCGCGGGAGCACAATCAGAAGAGTACACTCGGCGCTTATCTGAACGAGGTTGGCGATGTCGTTTCCGATGCCGCACTCTATGCGCCATTCGTCCTTGTCGCGCCGTTCTCCGGTGCGTGGATGTTCGCCATCGTTCTGCTTGCAGTTCTGACCGAATTTGTCGGCGTCACAGGTGCTGCACTGGGCGCGAGCAGACGCTATGACGGGCCGATGGGCAAGAGCGACCGCGCGGTGGTCTTCGGCGTTCTTGGTGCATGGATCGCCATTGACGGTGGATTGCCAGGCTGGGCCTTCTGGGTTCAACCGTTGCTGTGCCTGCTTCTGGCGGTGACAGTGATCACGCGCGTTCGCGGCGGTCTTGGCGAAGTGGCTTCTAGGGTCTAAGCGCCCGTGCGCTCAAAGCGCTTGAGCACGCCCAGCAGCACCAGCGGCACGAATGTCGTAATCACGATGGCGATGAAGGCCATCGCCATGCCAAGCCCGACCGAACCTTGTTCGAACTGACGCCAGATGAAGATGGATATGGTCTGCATGCCGACAGGCGCAACCAGAACCGAGGCGACCAGTTCACGTGTTGCGACCGCAAATACCAGCAGCATGGCGGTGATCAGGCTTGGCGCGATCAGCGGCAGCATGATGCGACGGAAAGCCGTGAAGCTGTTAGCGCCGCAAACACGGGCAGCGGCTTCCAGATTGTCGCCGATCTGGTGAAAAGCGGCGGTCGCATAGCGGATCGGCTGCGGCAGCAGAATGCAGCAATAGGCGAGCAGCAGGATGAGCGGCGTATTATAGGGCGAGATCGGCAAAGACGGCTGGTTCCACGCCAGAATGAGGCCGACCGCCACGACGACGCCGGGCAGGGCGTTGGGCAGAACGGTCAGCACATCGAGCCAGAAGCGGCCGCGAAACCGCATTTTCACTACGGCATAGGCAGCGACGGCACCGAGAAACCCGGTCAACAGCGCGCTGCCGAGACCGAGCGACAGGCTGTTGAACAAGGCGCGCATGCCGCCAGCACTGTTTTCGGCGATGGCTGCGAAGTTGTCGAAGCCAAGATTGGCGGGCGTCAGTCCGCCGGATACGGTTTTGGACAGCGCCGTTGCGAGGATCGCCAGCAGCGGAACACCGGTGGCCGCAAAAGCGACCAGCGCAAACAGCGCCACCACTGGCGCGGTCATTGCGCCAAGCGGGCGCTTGTCTTTCGATTGCGGCTTGCCGCCTGTGGTCTCATAGGAGCGGCGGGTCAAGATCCAGCGCTGGAACAGAAAGGCCGCCAGCGACAGGCAGACCAGCGTGAGCGAAAAGACGGAAGCCCCGGCCAGATCAATCGGCCAGTCGGAAATGCGCAAGTCGATTTCCGTCACCAGCACTTCAAAGCCCGAGCGGCGTCCAAGCGCTGCGGGGGTGCCATATTCTTCGATTGCCGCGGCGAAGACGAGAAGCAGGCTTGCCGCCAGTCCCGGTGTGGCGAGCGGCAGGGTGATGCGGAAGAAGGACCGCCATGGCGATGCGCCGAAGACGCGGCCCACATCGGAATAGCGCGCGCCGACCGCTTCGATGGTCCGCGATACGGCGAAATAGACCAGTGGGAAGGTGTTGAGCGCCATCACGAAGGTCATGCCCGCGAGCGAGAACAGAAATGGTGCGAGATGAAATCCGGTCAGCTGTTCGAGATAGCCGCGCGGCTGCAAGGTCATGATCCAGCCAAGCGTCGCGATATAGGGTGGGATCATGAAGGGAACGAGCATCAGCACGTCCCAGACGACCGCAAAGGGCACCTTGTAAAGTGCGCGAAACACTGCGAGCGGCACCGCGATCAGTGCTGACAGCACGACCACACAAAGGCCGAGCAGCACCGTATTGGCGCTCATGCGCAAGAGCTTCGGATCGCCGAACAAGGCTGGAAGATGCAGGAAGGGCTCGGCCAGCGAGCCCTGTCCCAGTTTTGGAAAGACAGCCTGAAGCACGATGAAGACAAAGGGGACGGCCACAACCAGCGCCAGTCCGGCGGTGGCGACAAGTCCGAGCGGGTTTGCGCCAGCGCTGCTATTTGTCTTCATGACGATGCTTCTTAGTTGCTGGCTGCGAAAATCGCGCCGAATTCCTTCAGCGTTTCATTGCGCTTGCCATAGACTTCCTTGGCGTCGATGGTCAGGACCTTGAGGTCGTTGATCAGCGGACGATTGGCCGGAATGTCGGTGCGCGATGGCATCAGATAGGTTGCAGCAACCAGTTTCTGGCCTTCGTCGGACAGCATGTAATCGATGAACTGCTTGGCTTCGTCCTGGTTCTTCGACCATTTCAGGATCATGGCCGGGCGCGGCGCAACAACCGTGCCGGAAGCCGGGAAGATCACATCGATCGATTCACCCTTGGCCTTGCCTGCAAGCGAGATGTAATCGACAGCGCCGAACACGGCTGCTTTGGCGCCCTGAAGTACAGGGTTCAGCGCTTCGGCATTGGCGCCGGCAACGGTTGCGCCATTGGCGTGCAGATTCTTGAACAGATCCCAGCCCTGTGTCGACTGAAGCGCGGCCACCAGTTCAAAGCTTGCGCCCGACTGTGCCGGATCGGGCAGGTTCACCAGATCCTTATATTCAGGCTTGGCGAGATCGGCCCATTCGGTCGGCTTCGGGGTCTTGCTGGCCGGGTTCCATGCGATACCAAGCGCCGAAACACCCTGTGCGACAGCGGTTTCGTTCTTCAGGAAATCCGGCACTTTTTCGGCATTGGGGCTGGTATAGGCGACCAGCCAGTCGCGCTTGGCGAAATCCGTCGCCGTGTCCCAGGATGCCGAAATCAGCACGTCCACCACCGGATTGGCGGCTTCGGCCTCGATGCGGGCCATGATCTTGCCGGTCGTCGCCTGGAAGACATTGACCTTCGCGCCGGTCTTGGCGGTAAAGCCCGTGGCGAGCTTTTCAATCAGGCTGCCGGGACCGGCGGAATAGACGGTGATATCGGCATAAGCCGCCGTGCTCGCGAAGAGTGCGGTCATGAGCGCAAAGCCTGCCGCGACTTTGGCACCGAGGATCGATTTCTTCATCTGTAGCTCCTGAGATGTTGCCTGTAATGGGTCTTACTTCGAGAACCAGCGCAGCTGGCCCGGATCGATGGCGATGCCGACGGGAACACCCGGCGACAGGCGAATACCGTCGAGATAGGTCAGTTCATGTCCGGCATCTTCCATGCCGATCCGAACCGTCGTCAGATGTCCGTCACCGCGAAACTGGCTGCGCAATACGGTGGCCGGGATTGCCTCGTCATTGAGCGGCACGCTGCGCACGGATCGCGACGGCAAAAGCACATGCGTGACTGCATTCTGGGCGGCATCCGCTCCCGTATTGTGAGCGATGCGGATATCGGTGCGGGTGATGCGATAGGCGTCGTTATAACGTTCGACGGGCACGACACATCCCAGACGCAGGAAATCGGCGACTTCTGGCGTCTTCGGCTGGGCAACCAGCTGTTCGGGCGCTGCGAGCTGTTCGATCACGCCGCCGCGCATGACGGCAACCTGATCGGCCAGCGAAAAAGCCTCGCTCTGGTCGTGGGTGACATAGATGGCCGTCAGACCGAGATTGGAAACCAGCTGGCCGATTTCGGTGACCATGTTCTCACGCAATTCACGGTCGAGATTGGACAGCGGTTCGTCGAACAGAACCAGTCCCGGCTCCGCGACAATGGCGCGGGCAATCGCCACGCGCTGTTGCTGCCCGCCGGACATGTCGCTGATGGAGCGATTGCCAAAGCCCGAAAGGCCAACACGATCCAGCGCGGCAGCGACGCGCTTTTCCCGCTCGGCACGATTGACGCCGCGCATTTCGAGCGGAAAGGAGACATTACCGAAGACGGTCATATGCGGCCAGAGCGCATAATCCTGAAACACCATGCCGAGATGCCGCTTTTCCGGCGGAATGAAGCTGCGGCTGTCGGCATCCGCAACCGTGACGCCATTGATGGTGACGGAACCCTTGGTCGGTTCGAGCAGGCCTGCCACGAGACGCAGAAGTGTCGTTTTTCCACAGCCGGACGGCCCGAGCAACGCAAGGGTCTGGCCCTTGGGAAGCGTGAGGCTGATGTCGTTCAGAATGGTCGCCGGACCATAAGCGAGGCTGAGGCCAGCTGTCTGAACGGCGATATCTGCGGATAGTGGACGACTATGTAACATCTGCCTGCAATCTGAACGGTTTCGCCGCTTCTATTCGGATTGCATGACGTGTGTATGACAGGAAGTTGACAGATAATCGGGCCTGTGACCAACCGGAATTGCTAAGACTATTCGCCGGGTAAAAGCCTGAAATGGCCCATCGAAGTTAGCCGGATCAGGAGATACTTACCGGGGCGCGACGTGGCGCGCCAGAAAGCGATCCATCTCTTTTTGCAAGGGGGCTTTGCCGGTGAAGGCCGCCACATAATGCGGAATGCGTGCCAGCCGCAATGCGGTGTTTTCCTGCGTGCGCATCGAGATATAGCCGATCTGCACCAGATAAAGCGTGCGGGCGCGAACATCGGCAACCACTGGCTCAAAACCAAACCGTTCGAACAGGCGCGCCAGACCGGCCAGACGGCTTGCATCAGCGGCGCGCACTTCCTCTTCCACCTGCACCGATTGCAGCGCCCAGCTGCGCACCGCAAATTCGAATGCCGGATCGAAAATATCCCGATCGAGCCAGCAGTCGAAAACATTGAGAACCGCTTCCTCAAGCGTCTCTGCATAGGCTTCCGTCTGTTTGAGAAGCGCGCCGGTGTTCTTGTCGCGCCAGCGGCTGACCAGCGCATCAAGCAGCTCTTCGCGGTCCTTGAAGAACCAGTAGAAACTGGTGCGTGACAGATCGAGCCGCTTGGCCAGCGGTAAAATGCGCACGGCCTCCACGCCGCTTTCGATCAGCGCATCATAAGCCGCTTCAAGCCAGAGGTCGGGCGATCCGCGCCACCCCGTTTCGTTTGTCACCGGTTGTTCCATGGCGTCAGTTCTACCAGACAGTCGGCATTTGGCAAGAAGACTAAACAGTTTTGTACGGTAAAATGACATATGTGATTATTAAATTGACAGTTATGTACATTTCTAGCTAGCCTTGCTGAAAACAACAAATGGGAACGATCGAAATGTCAGCCGATCCGCTGTTGCAGCCGCTTACCATCAAGCATCTGACGCTTCGTAACCGCATCATGCTCACCTCGCATGAGCCAGCCTATGCCGATGACGGCATGCCGAAGGAACGCTATCGCGCCTATCACGTCGAACGGGCCAAGGCCGGTATCGCACTGACGATGACGGCGGGCTCCGCCTCGGTGTCGAAGGACAGTCCGCCTGCCTTCAACAATGTGCTGGCCTATAAGGACGAGGTTGTGCCCTGGTTGCGGATGCTGGCGGATGAGTGCCATGAGCACGGCGCGGCGGTGATGATCCAGCTTACCCATCTCGGTCGCCGCACCCGTTGGGACAAGGGCGACTGGCTGCCCTCCGTCTCGTCAACGGCAAAGCACGAACCGGCCCATCGCGCTTACCCCAAGCGGGCCGAAGACTGGGATATCGAGCGTATCATCCGCGATTATGCCGATGCGGCGGAGCGGATGAAAGCTGCCGGTCTCGACGGTCTGGAACTGGAGGCCTATGGCCACCTGCTCGACCAGTTCTGGTCGCCGCTGACCAATGAGCTTGATGGAGATTACGGCGGTTCGCTCGACAACCGGCTGCGGTTTTCCTTTCAGGTTTTGAGCGCCATTCGCGAGCGGGTCGGGCCGGATTTTCTGGTCGGCATCCGTTATGTGGCCGATGAGACGCTTGAAGGCGGCCTGACGCGTGCGGATGGACTGGAGATTTCCCGCAGGCTGAAGGACAGCGGTCTGGTCGATTTTCTCAATGTCATTCGCGGCCATATTGAAACCGATGCCGGTTTGACCGACGTCATTCCCATTCAGGGCATGCCGAGTGCGCCGCATCTGGATTTCGCGGGCGAGATCCGGTCCAGCACCGGAATGGCGACGTTCCATGCCTCCAAGATTCAGGATGTGGCAACAGCGCGCCATGCGATTGCATCCGGCAAACTCGACATGGTCGGCATGACGCGTGCCCATATGACCGACCCGCATATCGTGCGCAAAATCCTTGAAAAGCGGGAAGAGGAAATCCGCCCCTGCGTCGGCGCGAATTACTGCCTCGACCGGATTTATCAGGGCGGTGCAGCCTATTGCATCCATAATCCCGCCACGGGCCGCGAGACCTCGATGCCGCATGTCGTCAACAAGGCTGAACAAAGCCGCCGCATCGTGGTGGTCGGTGCCGGTCCCGCCGGGCTGGAAGTTGCGCGCGTCAGCGCCGAGCGCGGCCATAAGGTCGTTGTCTTCGAGGCGGCGAGCCAGCCGGGCGGTCAGGTGCGGCTGACAGCGCAGAGCCCGCGCCGGCGCGAGATGATGGGCGTCATCGACTGGCGCATGGCGCAGTGTGAAAAGCTCGGCGTCGATTTTCGCTTCAATGCCTGGGCCGAGGCCGACACGGTAACGGCGGAAGCGCCGGATGTGGCGATCATCGCGACCGGCGGCATGCCGGAAATGAGCCTGCTTGGCGCGGGCAACGAGCTTGCCGTTTCCGCCTGGGACATCATTTCCGGCGATGTGCGCCCGGGAACCAATGCGCTGGTCTTTGACGAGGCGGGAGATCATGCCGGGCTTCAGGCCGCGGAATTTATCGCCAATGCGGGCGGCAAGGTAGAAATCATGACTGCCGACCGCACATTCGCACCGGAAGTTATGGGCATGAACCTCGTGCCCTATATGCGCAGCCTGCAAAAGAAGGATGTCACCTTCACCGTCGGCTATCGACTGGAAGGTATTCACCGCGACGGTAACAGGTTCGTTGCTCGGATCGGCAGCGATTATGGCGCGCCTGTCAGCGAGCGCGAATTTGACCAGATCGTCGTCAATGACGGTACACGTCCGATGGATGCGCTGTATTTTGAGCTGAAACCCCTGTCTCGCAACCTCGGCGCGGTGGATTACGAAGCCCTGATCGAGGGGCGCAGGCAGGCCGTCGTCAGAAATGCGCAAGGCGCTTTCGAGCTTTATCGGATTGGCGATGCCGTTGCGGCCCGTAACACCCATGCGGCCATTTATGACGGGTTGAGGCTGGGCAAGGATCTGTAGTCAGAGGCATGACCTCATAACTAAGAGTTATGAAGTCGTAGACATTTTTTGCCTTTGTATTCTTTCCAGCGGTCACTATCGTGATGAAGATAAAGGGAACGTCGGCGGCATAATAAATAATCAAGGTTCCGCCAGAACGAGCATAGATCCAGCGTGTCTTGCAGGCATTTCCGGCCTGCATCCGCGTAAAGATGGGACTGTCGCGATGAACGATAAAAAAGGGGAGTGCGGTTATTGAACGCAATGCGACCGACTTTGGTGTCAGGGTCTGCTGGCGTGGAAAATGCGCCTGCCTCCGCATCGAAACTCATACGCCTTGAGGGGTTGAGTAAACATTTCGGGGCGCATCTCGTCCTTGAGAATATCGATCTGGAAGTTGCGCAAGGCGAAGTGCTGGCAATCATCGGTCCCAGCGGCTCGGGCAAGAGCACACTTCTGCGTTGCATCAATTATCTGGAAAGGCCGGATGGCGGTCTCCTGACGGTCGGCAAGGTGAAGCTCGACGCCACGCAGGCGCCGCGTACTGCGCAGCTGAAAGAATTGCGCAATACGGTTGGCATGGTGTTCCAGTCGTTCAATCTGTTCCCGCATATGAGTGTTCTGCGCAATGTCAGCCTGCCGCAGGAACGTGTGCTGGGTCGCAGCCGCGCAGAAGCCGAGGAGCGGGCGATCCAGCTTCTCGAACGCGTCGGTCTTGCTGACAAGGCAACACAATATCCCGGCCGTTGCTCCGGTGGTCAGCAGCAGCGCATCGCCATCGCGCGCTCGCTGGCGCTCAATCCGCAGGTGATGCTGTTTGACGAGCCGACCTCGGCGCTCGATCCTGAACTGGGGCTTGAAGTGCTTGCCGTCATGCGCGAGCTTGCCGAAAGCGGCATGACCATGCTCGTGGTGACCCATGAAATGGGTTTCGCGGAAAATGTCTCCGATACGGTCATGATCATGGCCGATGGGCGCATCATCGAGAAGGGAGCATCGAAGGATGTCATGCGCAATCCGCAAGAGGAACGCACGAAGCGGTTTCTTCGTGCGGTGCATGACCGATGACAGCGGACAATGTTCTCCTCATCCTGAGCGGCCTGCCATGGACCATAGCGCTGACGCTGGGTTCCTTCGCAATCGGCTGCATTCTCGGCGTCCCGCTTCTCGCCGCGCGTCAGGCGCGTCTCGCGCCGGTACTGTGGATCGCGGCCGTGCTGATCCAGATCGTGCGCGCCCTGCCGCCGATTCTCTGGCTGTTCATCATCTTCTTCGGCATTGGCATGGGCATCATGCCGATCAATCCGTTTGTGGCGGCGCTGATCGGTCTTGGGCTGATCGCATCGGCCAATATGGCTGAAATCTATCGCGGCGCGCTGGCCTCTCTTCATCATGGCCAGTGGGAAGCGGCGACGGCGTTGAATTTCGGCACCCGCCATACGCTGGTCGATGTGGTCGCGCCGCAGGCCTTTCGTGTCGCACTGCCATCGGCGGCGAGCTATCTGATCGGGCTGATGAAGGAAACAGCCGTTGCCTCAACGATCGGTGTCGCGGACCTCGCCTTCCGGGGCAATCAGGTGTCGCAGCTTACCTTCAAGGGCATCGAGGTCTTCGCGCTGGTCGGCCTGTTCTACATTTTCCTGAGCCTCCCCGTCGCGTGGCTGTCGCGCTCTGCCGACAGCTATCTGAGAGCAAAGGTGGCGCGCTGATGTTCCCGACCTCTGAAGAATTCTACGAATGGATGCCCGCGCTGCTCGGCGGGTTGCAAGTCAGCTTGCAGGTGGCGGCGCTGAGCCTCGCCATCGGCATTCCGCTCGGGCTGTTGCTGGCGCTGGGCGTCGGTGCAAAATCGCGCTTCAATCGCTATCTGAGCCTGTTTCTGGTCGAGATCGGGCGCGGGGCTCCCGCGCTGGTGCTGTTGCAGTTCATGTATTTCGGCCTGCCTGCGACCGGTCTGACGATGACCTCGTTTTCAGCTGCCGTGGTGGCACTGGCCTGGAATACAGGCGCTTACACGAGCGAGATCATCCGCGCGAGCCTGCAATCGATCCATCACGGCCAGCGCGAGGCGGCAGAGGCGATGGGCTTCAATGCGCTTGACGAACTGCGCTTTGTCCTGCTGCCACAGGCTCTGCGCGTGGCGCTTCCGGCTCTCCTGGGCTTCGCGATCCTGATTTTTCAGGGCACGTCGCTCTGCTTCACGATTGCCCTGCCGGAACTCGTCAGCAATGCCTACGAAATCGGGTCCAACACGTTCCGCTATATGCCTGCCTTGCTGCTGGCCGGCTTGCTCTATGCCACGATCTGCATTCCGGCAGCATGGATCGTTTCCTATGTGGAGAAGCGCTCATCCGCTTACGCCACCCGATAAAACCCAACGCAACAATAAATGCCCACAACAATAAAGGGGAGTAGCAGATGAAAAATGGGATGATACGTAAAGGTGTTCTCGGCGCCGCATTGCTTATGGGCCTGTCTTCGGCAGCGTTCGCAGAGGATTGCAAGCCGAAGCATGAGTTCAAGACCATCACGCCGGGCACGCTGACGATTGCTGTCACCACCTATGCACCGCATTCCTTCATGGATGAGAGCGGCAAGCTGAAGGGTCTCGATGGCGATATCGCAACCGAATTCGCCAAGCGCGAATGCCTGACCGTCAAGCCGGTCGCCGTCGATCCGGCTGCGGCCATCCAGTATGTGCTGTCGGGTCAGGCCGATATCACCACCGGCGACTGGTATCGCACCGCCGAACGCGCCAAGGTCATGAACCTTTCCTATCCGCTCTATAAGGACCAGATGGGTCTTTATTCCAAGGATGGCGCCAAGACTGTCGAGGAACTGGTCGGCAAGAATGTTGGCACCGTTCAGGGCTATCTCTGGGTCACCGATGCCAAGAAACTTCTGGGTGCGAAACTGCGCCTTTATCCGAACTCCGTGAACATGCATCAGGATCTCGCATCGGGGCGCATCGACATCGGCATCGATGGCTATTCGACCGGCGCTTATGCGGCCAAGAATGGCACGCTCAAGGATATCAAGGTCGAGGTTGCGCAGCCTGATCCGCGCATCCGCGCCACCAAGGAAGCGGCGCAGGCAAGCCTGCCTTATGCCAAGAGCGCGACGGATTTCGGTGCGGCACTCGATGCCAATATCGAGGAAATGCACAAGGACGGCACGATTGCCAAAATCCTGAAGTCCTACGGTCTCGATGAAAGCGCCGGTGACACCGGTGCGCCGAAGCTCATCGAGTAATCCCATCATCATGACCGGATGCGGCGGCTGACCGCCGCATCCGCAACCACCTGCATAATGGCATTTTGCGGAGGTGCCGCCATGGCGCTCGATCACTATTTCCTTCTCGGTCGTTCCGGTCTTCGTGTCAGCCGTCTGGCGCTTGGCACGATGACATTCGGCAATGCCGGGATCAGGGGGATCGGCGGGTCGTGGGGCACCGACGAGGACAATGCGCGGGCCATTTTCGACCGCTATCTGGAAGCGGGTGGTAATTTCATCGACACGGCGGATTCCTATGGCGCGGGTCTCAGCGAAACACTGGTCGGCAAGTTTGTCGAGGAAGCTGGCGCACGGGATCGCGTGGTCATTGCGACCAAATATTCGAACAATCTGCAGCCGGGCAATCCCAATGCCGGCGGCAATGGCCGCAAGAACATGATGCGGGCGGTCGACCAGTCGCTAAAGCGACTGAAGACCGATTATATCGATCTCTATATGGTGCATACCTGGGACGGGATGACCCCCGTGGAAGAGGTAATGCGCGGCTTCGATGATTTGATCCGTGCGGGTAAAATCCGCTACTGCGGCCTTTCCGACGTACCTGCCTGGTATGCGGCGCGGGCGCAAACCTGGGCGGAAGCGCATGCGCTTTCGCAGCCGATCAGCCTTCAACTGCCCTATTCGCTGGTCGAGCGCAGCATCGAGCAGGAATTCGTGCCGCTCGGTCAAAATCTCGGCCTTGGCATCACCGCATGGAGCCCGCTGGCCATGGGGCTTCTGTCAGGCAAATATCGTGCGGGTGGCGAAGGCCGCCTGAACCGCGACAATGCCGAAGGGCTGGGGCTGTTTACCGAACGCAACACCCGCATCGTCACGGCGCTGGCCGAGGTTGCAGATGCTATGGGCAAGCCGATGGCGCAGGTCGCCCTTAACTGGGTGGTGACACAGCCGGGCATTGCGGCAGCTATTATCGGCGCGAGCAAGCTTGCGCAGCTCGATGACAATCTGGGCGCGCTCGCATTTACAATTCCGGATGAGTTGCGTGCCAGACTGGAGGGCGCAAGCACCCTTCAACCCACCTATCCCTATTCGCTTTTCGCGCCGGATTATCAGGCGGGCATTCTCAACACCGGCGTTTCGGTCGGTGACAAGCCTGCCGGTTATCAGCATCCGCATTTCGTGCCGAAGGTTGGTGAATACGCTTTCGGAAAGCCTCCCAAGAACGACTGATCAGTCTTAAGGAACCACCATGAACGACATGCCCGCGAAGGTGCGCTCTGTCGCCGCCGTCGAACCAACCCTTTTTGTCCTTACGCTCGATTGCGATGACAAGCCCGGCATCGTGGCGGCCATCACCACGGAACTGGTGGCCATCGGCGGCAATATCGTGGAAAGCAATCAGTTTCGCGACAGGCTGACCAACCGCTTTTTCATGCGCATTGCTTTCAGCGCGCCGCTTGGCATGTCGCGTGAGGCGATCGAGCACGCACTGAAACCGGCAGGCGAGCGGTTCGGCATGAAATTCGCGGTGGCCGATGCCAGCCGCAAGCCGAAGATCGTTCTCATGGTGTCCAAATTCGATCACGCCATGCTGCATCTTCTCTATCAGATCCGCGTCGGCTGGCTGAATGCCGAGGTCGTTGCCATCGTCTCCAATCATGAAGATAGCCGCGAAACGGCGGAAAGTGCGGGCATTCCCTATCATTCATGGGGCGTGAACAAGGACAACAAGGCCGAGCAGGAAGCCCGCCTGATCGATCTGGTGCGTGAGACGCAGGCCGACCTGGTGGTCCTCGCACGCTATATGCAGGTGCTATCGGATAATCTGTCCAACCGCCTGTTCGGCAAGATTATCAACATCCACCATTCGTTTCTGCCATCCTTCAAGGGTGCAAAGCCCTATCATCAGGCGTTCGAGCGCGGCGTGAAGCTGATCGGTGCAACGGCGCACTATGTGACGCCGGATCTCGACGAAGGCCCGATCATCGAGCAGGAAACCGAGCGCGTCACGCATTCCATGAGCGCGGAAGATTTCGTCGCCACCGGGCGCGATATCGAAAGCCGGGTTCTTGCGCGGGCGGTGAAGATGCATCTAGAAAATCGCGTCATGCTCAATGGGCACAAGACGGTGGTTTTCGCGCAATAGGCCGAGGGCCTATATATCCAGTTCCGCGTCTGCGCCCTGTTCGAGAAGCCAGTCGCGGAACAGTTCAGCCCCCCGCTTTGGCGGGCGTTGAGCGGGCATGACGAGATGAATTGTATCGCCGGACCGATGAAAAATATGCGTGGCGGGCACAAGGCGTCCGGCCACGATATGATCATGGACGAGGTGTTTCCAGCCAAGCGCCACGCCTTGCCCCTGCACCGCAGCCTCGATGGAGCTGAGCGCGTCGGTAAAGACGAAATCCTGTTCAATGCGCGGGTTTGGTACGCCGGAGCGTTCCAGCCATTCGCGCCAGCCAAGCCGCGAGCGGTGGCGCTCCTCGAAATGCAGCAGCGTGTGGTTCAGAAGATCGCTCGCTTCCTCGATCTGTCCGCGCTCCTTCAGATATGCGGGGCTGCAAACCGGCCAGACTTCCTCCGTCACGAAGGGCCAGGCGAGGATGCCCGGCCATTTGCCTCTCCCCAGACGCGCTGAAACGTCGATATCTTCTTCAAGTAAATCCTGATCGTCGCGGCTGCTTTCTTCGATGCGCAGCGCCACATCCGGATGCTTTTCCTTGAACCCTTTCAGGCGTGGCAAAAGCCATAGTTGCACGAAGGACGCCGAGAACGACACGCGGATGATATCGCGCGAGTGTTTCTTGCGCATGGACGAGATGACCATGTGCAGATGGTCGAATGCTTCCTGCGTTTCACGATAAAGCCGCTGGCCTTCCGCCGTCAGCTCCAGACGGCTGCGCTCGCGCCGAAAAAGCTTCAATCCGGTGGCTTCTTCCAGAAGCTTGATCGTCTTGCTTACCGCTGGCTGGCTTACATTCAGCTCTTCCGCTGCCGCGGTAAAGCTCAGCCGTCGGGCTGCCGCCTCAAACACGAAGAGGTAATTGGCCGAGGGGATGAGCGAGCGGAGTCTATGCATAATCTGAAGTTATATCTTCGCGGATTTTTTATCAAGCTCACAGGGCGCAGAACCCTCTGTAATGTAACGCACAAAGGAGTCCGTATTGTCGCCGGGAGCGACGCTTCGGCAATCTCCAAATCATATATTGGAAGGGAACTTAGAATGCAGACTCATGCGCGCGCGGTTGTCATCGGGGGAGGTTGCGTCGGCGCCTCCATTCTTTACGGTCTGGCCAAGCGGGGCTGGTCGGATGTCGTTCTTCTGGAACGAACGCAGCTCACCGCCGGTTCCACATGGCACGCGGCAGGCCTGATCCCGTCCTATGCGCGCAGCATCAATATCGGCCGCATGATCAACAAATCCATCGAGATTTATGAAGGTCTGGAAGCCGAGACCGGCCAGCATGTCGGCTGGCACAAATGCGGCCAGTTGCGCATTGCCAACACGCGCGACCGGCTGGACGAATATAAGAGCTATATGAGCGTTGCCGAAGTGCAGGGCCTGCGCGCCGAGCTGGTTTCTCCGGCACGCGCCCGTGAATTGTGGCCGCTGCTTGAAAACAATCATGACATGCTGGGCGCGCTTTATCACCCGGATGACGGTCATATCGCGCCTGCCGACGTCACCATGGCGCTTGCCAAGGGCGCGCGCGACAGAGGCGCAAAGATTCATCTCAACACGCAGGTCAACGGTTTCGAGCGTCTGCCGGGCGGCGAGTGGAAGGTGAAGACCAATCAGGGCGACATCATCTGCGAGCATATCATCTCGGCGACCGGCAACTACGCCCGCCAGACCGGGGCCATGCTCGGCCTCGACATTCCGGCAATCCCGATCATCCATCAATACTGGATCACCGATGCGGTGCCGGAAGTGATCGAGCGCAAGCGTCAGGGTCTGCCGGAAATGCCGATCCTGCGCGACGAGGGCTTTGAGGGCTATCTGCGCGAGGAAGGCGACGGGCTGATGTTCGGCCCTTATGAGAAGACGGAACATCTGAAGCTCTTTGCTGAAAACGGCGTGCCGGAATGGTTCGGCGCCGATCTTCTGGAAGAGGATTTCGATTCTGTTTCGTGGAACTGGGAGCAGGCCATCGAGATGGTTCCCGCACTCGGTCGCGTCGGCATCAAGGCCAATGTGCGTGGGCCGTTCCAGATGACGGCGGATGAACTGCCGCTGGTCGGTCCGGCCTGGGGGCTGGACAATGTCTGGCTGGCCGAAGGCGTTCCGGGCGGCATCCTGTGGGGCGGTGCTATTGGCTATTATCTTTCGGAGCGTATCGTGGAGGGCGGCAACAGCATCGATACGTCCGAACTCGATCCGCGTCGTTTCGGCGATTACGCCAACAAGAACTGGACCCGCGAAAAGGTGCGCGAATCCTGGGGCACCCATGCCGAGCAGCATTATCCGGGGCAGGACATGCCCGCCGCTCGCCCGCAGAAAACCGCGCCGTCCTATGACCGACTGACGGAACTGGGTGCTGTCTGGGGTTGCCTCAACGGTTGGGAAATGCCGAACTGGTTCGCGCCTAAGGGCCTCGAGGCCAAGGATCAGTATAGCTGGCGCTGGACGGAAAAGGGCAAATATGTTGGCGAGGAAGTTGAAGCGGTCCGCAATGCGGTCGGCCTCGTCGAAATGACGCCGATGACCAAATTCGAGGTCAGCGGTTCCGGCGCGGAAGCCTGGCTCGACGGCATTCTCGCCAACCGCCTGCCGAAAATTGGCCGCGTCAACCTTGCGCATCATCTGACGAAGAAGGGCGGCGTGCAGGCTGAATATGTGGTGTCGCGTCTCGATGACGGCACGTTCTATATGATTTCCACTCCGCGCGCCGAACGCTGGAACTTTGACGATCTGTCGAAGCTGCTGCCGAAGGACGGCAGCGTCACCCTGCGCAATGTGACCAATGATCGGGGTTGCTTCACCATCGTCGGGCCGAAGGCGCGTGACGTGTTGCAGTCGCTTACCGAAATCGATCTGTCCAACGAAGCATTCCCGTGGTTCGGCATCAAGTCTGGAACGGTCGGCCTTGCCAGCGATGTGCGCCTGCTGCGCGTCAATTATGAAGGCGAACTGGGCTGGGAGCTTTATCATCCGCTGGCCTATCAGCGTCACCTGCTGGAAGCCTTGCTTGCATCCGGCAAGGAGCACGGCCTGCGCCTTATCGGCCTGCATGCGCTGGAATCGCTGCGGCTCGACAAGTCCTATCGCGCCATGTACCGCGACATGAACATCGAGCTGAGCGCCTGGGAAAGCGGCCTCGAACGCTTCATCCGTCTCGACAAGGGCGATTTCATCGGCAAACAGGCGCTGGTCGAGGAAAAGGAACGCGGCATCAAGCGCCGCTCCGTCACGCTTGCGGTTGAAACCGATGGCGCCAGCACGCTGACCTGCGAGGGTGTCTACCACGATGGCAAGCTGGTGGGTCGCGTCACTTCGGGCAGCTATTCCTACACGTTCGGGCACGATATCGCGCTGGCGCTGCTGCCGGTCGAGCTTGGCGTGCCGGGCACGGAACTGGAAATCCCGGTTCTGGGTGAGATGCGCAAGGCCCGCGTGATCGAGGAATCGCCATACGATCCGGAAGCCAAGCGCGCGCGCCTCTGATCGTCCGTCCAATAATTTGTGCGAACCGGCTCCGATATATCGTCACGACGATCCGGCTCGCAGCAAGGAAAGGTTAGCCCCATGAAGGCAGTTGTCGCAGTAAAACGTGTCGTCGATTACAATGTTAAGATCCGTGTTAAGGGCGACGGATCAGGCGTTGAGCTTTCGAATGTGAAGATGTCGATG